>NZ_CP111037.1:0-300000 GCF_026248685.1 Haladaptatus caseinilyticus
TAAATCCGCAAAAGGGAACAATTGGTCGCAGTCTTTCGAATATCCATATAGATATCTGGATAGATTTACAGACAGATGGCTATCTAGATAGCTATTTGAATAGTTTGAGTCGATTGTCTGACGAGAATTTATGAGGGGGAAGCGTATAACGACTGACTGTATGAAACGGGCCATCACACTGTGGAGCGAATCCGGTGGGGTCGGCAAGACGACCATGGCAACCAACGTGGCCGCCGCACTAGGACGGCGAGACGAACGAGTTCTCGTGGTCGATTTGGACCCCCAACTGGGGAGTTTGACTGATCACGTCGGCTATCAGGAACTAAAAACAGGAGACCGTGATCATCTTGGCCACGTTCTACTAGACGATAGCAAAGACGTTCGCTCGCTTATCGTCGAGACTGAAGATTTCGATCTCGTTCCATCTCATGAGGGGCTTGCGAACATCGAAAGCGAAATGGCCGCTCGGAACACCTCACTCCGAGAATTTCAGCTCCGTTCCGCACTGAAATCCGTGGCAGGTGAGTACGACTACTTCATTATCGACCCACCGGCGACACTGAACGTCCTTGTGGACAATGCACTAGTCGCGGCGCGCAACGTCGTGATTCCGATCGAACTTACCCGAAAAGGGAGCATCTCGATCGAAGGATTGGAAGACACGCTGGACAGCATGGAACGAGGGTTCCGAAAGTTCGACGACAGCTTCAAACTCGGAATCCTCGCCGTCGTCCCGAACGAGGTGGGCGACTCGAACATTTACCGCGACACGCGCGACGAGTTGGAAGCGGATGGAAAGCCAGTAACCCCGTTTGGCGTGCGAAAACGGGACGTGCTGAAAGAGGCCTGGAAACGGCAGATGAACGTGTTCGAATTCGCGGAGAGCGACGATACCCGGGACCTCCGTGAGTACGAACAGGACCTGCTTTCGAACTTCGAGCACCTCGCCCGAATCATCGAGCAAGGAACGGTCGACGTGGAGGTCAAAGCATGACCAAAGACGACCGATACGGCGCGACCGACGACGACTACGGCGAGAATTACGACGATTATCCCGACGAAACGGAAACAACGAACGTGAACGAAACACAAACGAGCGACGATCCCGTATCCACGAACCGTAATAGCGGATCGGGCGGTGGAGCCGAGGTACAGACACTCCCATTTATCTTCGCCAGACGAACGGTAAAAGCTGACCGCGAGGCAGTTCCGGTTTACGTGCAAAATGAAACGTCGGAGGAGATCGGCGAGCTCGAACGGGAGCTAAGCCAGACGTTCGACGGTGACAAAGTGATGGCCTTGGACGTACGTGAGGCCCTTATTCGCGCTGGATTGGAGAACTTGGACGACGTACAGCGAGTGATGGAAGAATGGGGTTACGGTAGGCGGTAGGTAACGCTCTTCTTGTGGAAATATAGATGGCTATCCAGACAGATTTCCAAGTACCTGTCTGAGAAGATATATATATATATATAATTTCATCGTCTAAATAGCTGGACGGATGTGAAAGCTAGAAGAACCATCGAGAGGTTCGAATGGGGGCTATCGAAACCGAACACAGTGACCACAACGAGCGACATCGGCCACACTAACTGCTCGCACGACGTACCGGGATTCGATGTGTAACGCTGCTTCCGCGTACCGAAACAACACTCTTTGTCCTCGCCTTCGTTGGGCCAAGTAGGATGGGTTTCCACACGTTCGACCCCGAAAAAGCGGACAAGCTCGAAGACGTGGAGCGATATCGGTACATCTCTCGCGAGGAGTTGGTCGGTCATCTCGATATAGCCACCGGGGACACTGTCGCAGACCTTGGGAGCGGTACCGGGTTTTACTCCGACGACGTCTCACCGTTCGTCGAAAACCTGTACGCAGTAGACGTTCAGAATACGATGCATGACCATTACCGTGAGAAAGGCGTGCCGGAGAACGTCTCGCTCGTTACGGCGGATATATCCGACGTCCCGTTTTCGGACGGTGAACTCGATGCCGTGTTTTCGACCATGACGTTTCACGAGTTCGCAAGCGACGATGCTCTCGCCGAAATCGCCCGCATCCTCCGACCGGGCGGTCGGTTCGTCGTCGCGGACTGGACGGCAAGCGGACGAGGTGAAAGCGGTCCACCGGTCGAAGAACGCTACGATGAGGACAAAGCACACGAACTGGTCACGAGCGCAGGATTCGACGTTGAATACGAAGCCGAGCGCCCCGAAACGTTCATCCTCGTGGCAATTCGCTGATATTCTCCGTCGATCCCTGCTCCCCGGTCTCACGCGTAGAAGTCTGTTCAGCCCGTGTGGACCACCTTTCCAGCATTTCGTGGAATCGTGATCCGAAAGCGGATGATCGGCCCGACTGTGGTGCTTCCTCTCAACAGGAATAGAATCGAGATCGGAGCCGTCCACCAACTTAATAAACTGTATATCGCGATACGATAATTCCTGAGGGTCGCGCAATGAGGGTGGCCACAGGTCAGGTCATCGGTCCTCACGATTCGTGGAATGCGCCGGGGGGGGATAGGTCGTGAGCAGTAATGGTAGCTCGTTCGATTACTCCACAAAGGATGGAAGTGGCGAAAGTATCGGACGACAGGACGGACGGCAGAACCTATCGTCGCACACGACGAAACGAAAGGACGGTAGCCAGCGCATCAATATCGTTTTTTGGATTTCCCTGAAAAGGCCGAAAACCATCGACTCGATCACGGAATGTATCGACGAGTAGCGACGACAGAGTCGTTTCGAGTGACGTTCAACGATGCTGGGTTCGAAAGCGTCAAAATCGAATCGAAAGGGGAAAGCGGCCAGTTCGCACGGGAGTGGGACGACAATCGCGATGTGAGCGAGTACGTAGTGTCGGTGATTATCGACGGTCGAAAACCGACACAATGAGCGGAAGGTCGGCTAGAATCAGGGGAGAAAACCGTCTATAACGGTCGCAAGTAGAACGAACCGTCGGTCGGTTCGGGCAGGTTCGAGAAGACCATCTCATTGGTTCTGTTCGGAACGTTGTCGGTCCCGTTCCCGCTCGATGGACCACCGGACCGTTTCACTGATCTCCACGAGATGGCAAAGGGGATTACCGGGATAGACGACGGGGGTTTCCAGGACTCCAACGAGCAGACCGGTAAAGGGTGCGGCTACATCGACACGCTCCTGTTTGAACGGATCGCTGATGGCGCAGATGACTTCCCCTTCGTAGACGAGTTCGCCTCGCTTGCGGCGCATATCGACGATTCCACCATCGTCGGCACGAATCCACGTTCGTTCGGCATCGCTTTCGACGACGGTTCGCCACCCGGGCCAGCGAACGAGTTCCTGCTGAAAGATACCGTACTCCGCGAACACGCTCCGGACACCGTCGAGCGCGTGTTCGATGAGACCACGCTCGAATCGATAGGCTTCACCCATCTCGACGGTGATGGTCGGAACGCTCCGTTTCGTGGCTTCTCGACGGAGCATTCCAACTGCGCCTGCGCCGTCGATGATGAGATTCGTTCCGAAGGCGTTCGCGAGGCGGGAAACGTCGGGGTTAGCCATTTCGGCTCGAACGTGGAGCATATTGGTCCGCCCGCGTGTTGAGGTGTGAAAGTCGATTCCGAAATCGCATGGGGAAATGAAGTTGTCGTAGATTCGGCGGGCGATTCGTCGGTCGTTAGTTCCGGCGGCGTCGCCGGGAAACGCCCGATTCAAATCCTGTTCGTAGCCCGGGAGATAGCGTTGTTGAGCGAGGAACGCCGGAACGTTCACCACGGGAAGACAAACGATGGTTCCACAGACGTCGGAGTGTATCCATTCATGTGCGATTTCGCGAACGACTTCGATTCCGTTGAGTTCGTCGCCGTGAAGCGCTGCCGCGAGGAATGCGGTCGGGCCGGAGTCGGTTCCGTTGATGATTGTGACTGGAATTCTGACCGGGTCGCCGAGGTACGTCTGGCTGGTCGGAAATCGGAAATTTTCGGTGTGACCGGGTTCGACACGCCCCCCATCGAACTCGAACGGTGCTGGTTCGCTCATACCGGAAGGACGACCGTGAACAGCAAGGAGTTTCGTGTCAATAATAATCATCTACGAAGTCATCAGTTTTCATTCGATCCGGTCGAAAAGTTCGTGATCGAAACCTTGTATTTCTTCGATAGCAGGTTCGAACTGTACGATCAGTCGTTCTTCCCGACTGTGTCGGCACTCGACGGTCATCCCGAGAACGAACAGTAAGCCGGATACGAAATTCTCCGCCACAGCTTAGCAATTTGCCGACGAACGAGTCGTATGGGGGACAGGGAAAAAAGCATCTGCCCGTTCTGTGGTGTCGGGTGTGGCGTCGTGCTGGACGATTCAGGAAAAGGCCGAGGATGGAAAGCCGCGGTAAATCGCCGCGGTGAACTCTGCCCGAAAGGGGTCGCGGCCTACGATGTTCTCGGACACGACGACCGACTGACCGAGCCACAGGTTCGAGACGGTGACGAGTTCGTCACCGTCTCGTGGGAAACGGCTTTTTCTCGTATCGAAAGGGAGTTCGATCGCATAGTAGACGAGCATGGGCCGGACGCGTTGGGTTTTTTCGCCTCGTCGAGCTGTACGAACGAGGAGAACTACGTCTTTCAGAAATTGGCTCGCGTGCTCGGGACGAACAACGTCGATAACTGTGCCCGACTCTGCCACTCCTCGACGGTTGCCGCGATGCAATCGCGATTCGGTGCAGGTGCGATGACGAACACGCTGAATGACCTCGTCGATGCGGACTGTTTTCTCGTCTGGGGCTCGAACCCCGCAGAACAACATCCGATTATTTTTAGTTCATATCTCGCACCGGCGGTAAATCGGGGGGCCACGATGGTTCACATCGACCCGCGCAAGAATCGAACGACTGAACTCGCGGAGTACCATCTCCCCGTCAAGCCGGGGTACGACATCCCACTGTTGAACTCGATTTGTGCCGTGATTTTCGAGGAAGGATTGGCAGACGAGGATTTTCTGTGGAAACGCGTGTCGGAGGTTGCTCAGTTTCGGACGTTTGTTTCTCACGTTGACGTCGATACATCCGCGAAACTCGCCGGAGTCGCCCCGGATGACGTCCGGGAAGTCGCACGAATCTACGCCAGTGCAGACCGGGCAGCAGCATTCACCGGAATGGGAATGAGCCAACACCGATATGGGACTGCCAACGTTCATGCGCTAATCAATCTCGTGCTCGTGACCGGTAACATTGGAAGACGCGGCACAGGTGTCAACCCGCTCCGCGGAAAAAACAACGTGCAAGGTGCAAGCGACGTAGGATGTCTGCCGGACGTGTTACCGGGGTATCGTCCCGTAACGGATACCGATGCACGAAGAGCACTCGCGGAACTGTGGGGCGTCGAACCGCCACCTAAGCCGGGGGTCACGGAAGTCGAAATGACCCACGATTTCGGCGGCGAAATTCGCGGTGCGTTCGTTTTCGGGGAAAACATCGGGGCGACGGAGCCAAACGTTAGTCGTATTTCGGAAGAACTCGATTCGCTCGATTGCCTCGTCGTGCAAGATATCTTTCCAAACGATACGACCGCACAAGCGGACGTAATTCTACCAGCGAGTTCGTGGGCCGAAAAGAGCGGAACCGTCACGAACACCGATCGACAGGTCCAGCGGATGCGTCAATCAAACGAACCGCCGGGAAACGCCCGCACCGACCTTGAAATCATCTGTGAGTTGGGTAATCGGTTGACCGACGAATCGTTCGATTATGACAGCCCGGAGGTGGTTTTTTCGGAGTTGGCGGAAGCGACACGACAGTATGCGGGGATGAGCTACGCGGGAATCGGTGAAGATAGCCAGCGATGGCCGTTTTCTGCTGAGGCAGAGGCGGGCACTGGCGTTCTGCATCGAGACCGGTTTTCTAATGGTAAACGACGTGCACCGCTGGTCCCGGTCGAACACGTCGAACCCGTGGATGAACGGGGGTCAGACGGCGATGAGACACCGGTATTGACGACCGGGCGCGTTATCGAGCATTTCAACAGCGGCGTCGTAACTCGTCGATCGGGCGTGCTGACGCATCTTCGGAGTACGGACGCCCTCCAAATCCATCCCGACGATGCGGCAGAAAGAGGAATTACGGATGGGGATCAGGTCGTCATTCTAAACGATATCGGGAGAGTAAGGGCAGTAGCAGCAGTTACACCTGCAATCCGACGAGGAGTCGCGTTTATCACGTTCCACTTCGCCGAACAGTTAGTCAACAGACTGACCGGTGATGAACTCGACCCGGAATCGAAAATACCGACCTACAAACACATCGAAGTTCGAGTGGAGAGAGAAAAATAAACGGAGCGTATTGAATTACTATCGAATACGGACAGATGCGTCCATTGATATCTAGTGACACACTTAAACGTGTCCAACCCTAACCATACGTGAATCCGGCAGACGAGATTTGTTTCGTCTGTCGGAATGGAGCATGAACGAGCAGAAAACGTACGAGCAGCTATACGAGAAATCGATTCCGTCGGTGGTTTCAATCTACGTTACACCTCGAAACACGGGGCAGACGAGAACCGGAACTGGGTCCGGATTCGTCTACGACGGTAACGGACATATCGTCACGAACCAGCACGTTGTGGGGACTTCCGATGAAGTAGAGCTTCGATTCAGCGACGGCGACTGGCGGACTGGCCGCGTCGTCGGCAGGGATAGCAACACCGACCTCGCAGTTGTCCAGGTCACGAACCTCCCGGAGTATGCAAAACCGCTTCCGGTCGCAACGGACGAACCAATACCGGGACAGCAGGTCGCCGCACTGGGTAATCCGATGGGTCTCGACGGAACGATTACGGCAGGAATCGTCAGTGGGACGAACCGCTCGCTACCCACCGGAAACGGTTTTGTTATCCCGGATACGGTACAAACCGACGCCGCCATCAATCCCGGAAACAGCGGTGGGCCGCTGGTAACACTCGACGGCGATGTCGTCGGTGTCAACCGAGCGAGGCAGGGGGATGGGATCGGATTCGCCGTCTCGGCGGCTATCGTTGCACGGGTCGTCCCCGACCTCGTGAGCAAGGGACGTTATCGTCACCCGTTCCTCAAGATCTCTACGATAGACGTATCTCCCCTCGTTGCCGAGGCAAACGGACTCGCAGAAACAGGCGGTATCCTCGTCGTGGACGTTAGGCTTGGCCCTGCGAGTGGTGCACTCATCGGATGCGAAGCGGTTCGTACCCTCCGCGGCCGTGAAATACCGATCGGCGGGGACGTTATCGTCGGGGTAAATGGGCAGGCCGTCCGGTCTCACGAAGAGTTAATGCGATACCTCATCACCGAAACCCAACCCGGAGAGGAAGTAGAAGTGGAATTAGTTCGAGATCGCCAGCCATTGACCGAAATAGTAACACTCGGCGAGCGGCCCGGATCGTCGAGCGGTAACGTAAGCATTACCGTGAAATAGCGACATATGAAAGAACGATTCCCGAGGCTGGCTAGTAAAACGAAGGATTGTCGAGGAGAAGTGGAGAAACAGTTCCTATAAAAGCACATATATTCAGATGGACAGATAGTGAAAATCACCCGAAACGACGGTGTTGTCACGCAGCGGAAATACCGGAGTTACTTGGTTTTTATACCAGTTTCCGTTCGGTTGTTGGTGAAAAATGGCAGACGAGCCGACGAGTAGCGTCCAAACCGACGCAGTACTCCCAAAAACAACGGAAATCATGGTATTAATTCGAATCCTAAAGGGTAGTGTAAACAACGGAAATGGTGGGGTAGAGGAATCCATTTGTTAAAACAAGGGCAGTGAAATAGAGAGGGAGAACAATGGAGAACTCGACGGGAGAATACGAAAGGAAAACCCGAAGTATATCAGATCGAACCGAATCAAAAGATAACAGTTGCAGAATATCGTGGAAGTAGCGGGAAAAATTCGAAATAGTCAGTTTAAATTCCCGGTGTAGTTTTATTTTAAAAGGGTTGGAGAAGCGAACCAGAACTGGTGGAGGTATTCAAGCGAATCAAAGAGCAGCGGAAACAGTGGTGTTTTCGACGGTTTATGAATGGTTTCGACATAATTGTAGTATTGAAACAGGCGTCGATATCCCGGAGAGAAAGTCGCGCGTTCTGCCGGACATACGTTTTCTCGAGGATGTTCAGTTTGTTCGAAGACGTTCGATTTATTCGGGGACGTTCAGTTCTCTCGGTCGTCGAGAAGTGATTGATAATATGGTCGAATGCTCTCATGGACACCAGCGAGATCAATGGTTTCCTCGAGCGCGCTGACAACTAGCTGAAGGTCTTGTTTGAGCGCGTGTTCTCGGTACTTACCACCGGACATACCCTCGTTTTTTTCCGTCGAAGAGATGACACCGAGCATAGCGAGGTCGGCAAGATGGTCGCGCATCCGCCGGCTAGTAAGAGCCTCGGTTCCGATGTGATTGCACAACTGTTCGTAGCGAGGACGGATATCCCGCGACCGTGCCGGGGTGTTTCCTTCGGCTTCGATCGAGGTGAGCGCGTAGAGGATGAGACGGGCGTGTTGGGTGAGATCAGCAACACCTTCCATTATTCGGTCACGCTCGAGCTTTCGTCGCGCTTCCTGAACGTGCTGGTCGACGACCTGTTCTGCGGCGTCTTTTCGAGCGAGATCACCCGCTTCGAGAAGCAAGTCGAGTGCCTGCCGAGCGTCACCAGCATCCTGTGCACCGAACGCCGCACAGAGTGGGATTACGTCATCCGCGAGAGCACTGTCGTGGAACGCAACTTGATCGCGCTGGTGGAGCACCTTCTGCAGTTCGCTCGCGTTGTACGGTGGAAACGAGACCTCCTTTTCACAGAGCGACGAGCGTACTTTTGCCGAGAGAGAGTCACGAAACGAGAGATCGTTGCTGATGCCGATGAGACCGATTTTTGCGTGTTCGAGATAGCCATTGCTTCGAGCGCGTGGGATTTGATAGAGGATGGAGTTGTCGTTGATATGGTCTACCTCGTCGAGTACGATAATAATGGTTCCACCGACCTCGTCGAGTTCGTCCCAGAGAAAGCTGTACACTTGTGCCTGCGGGTAACCAGTGTTGCTGATTTGATCGGCTGGGTCACGGAGAGTGTTTACGAGACGAACCGCCACCTGGTAACTCGAATTGAGACCATCGCAGTTGATTTCGATGACGGAAAGCGAGATGTCGTCGTATCGAGCGGCATCTTCTTGCAGTTGGTTTAGTAGAAATCGCGTTGCCGCGGTCTTACCGACGCCGCTTTTTCCGTAAAGGAATATATTTGACGGGGCTTCGCCGTTGATAATCGGTTGTAAGGCAGCGTGATACTCTTCGAGTTCGTCATCCCGTCCAACGAGGTTGTTGGGAGTGTACTCTTCCAACAGTGCGTCCCGGTTTTTGTAGAGAGAGTTATCCCGGTCGAAGCTGAACGATGACATTACTAACTGCTTTCACGGATGAGTATATAAAACTGAGGCGTCCGCTGTTTCTTCTGTTTCGCAATATATAAATAGCATACTGATTCGTTGGAGAGCGCCGTTTCCGTAGTTTTTACTCGTGGGCACGAGAGATGGTGCCGGGGGAGAATACTACAGAACAGAATGCTATATGGCGGAACACTACTTAGAATGCTGCGAAACGACGAGTCATTCTGGTGGGAACTCAGTGGAGGGTGTCGTTGGTGGGATATGAGAATGTGCAAGTCGGAAGAACAGCGGAAATAGTGGTGGTCCGCGGCGAAGTGGATTTGAACGATAAGGGGTAAAGGCTGTTTCTGTGGCTTTTATCAACAGTTCGGTAACGAATTTTATCGCATTATCGCGGTCCTGTTTATAAAGACACACCCACCCCACTATTTCCTCTGTTTGGTTTGGGAGAAGTGTGGGTGGGTGATACACGAGTTCTAGTTAGGCGGAACCTTTATATTAGATAAAAACGAACCATATCCGTACTAGGTAAATAGCAATAGAGTAAAAGATTATTGGTGCTAGATAATTGTTTCTGCTTTGTCTTCCTCTTTTTCATTTCATTTGATTTCATTAACGTCTAATATATTATTATCTATTTAGTGACTGAATTTTCCCTCCCTCGTTCGACCCGTCCCCGTCTTCAACCCTCTGCACGTTTTTTCCATAAGACAGCGGAAATGATGGGGTGGGTGTCATTGTCAACCCGTCACATACACCGCACACACGTACTCACGAATTGTGCAACACTGTTTCGAGCGACATCGACATCCCTCGAAAGTCGCGCCAAGAATCAACGGATCGACAGTCCCTTTGTGTCAATTTGGCAACGGAAATTATGGGGTAGATGTCATATCTCGTTTTTCCATTCAATACCGACTCGACAGCGGAAACTATGGAGTTGGTACGGGACCACTTCACACCGAAACAGCGGAAATGGTGGGGTTGCTGTATTTAAATCGTGGTGTTGCTTCGATAGAAAACGGTTGTTCTTGAAAAACGGCGGTACAGGTTCTATTCGTTCTGATATGCTTGTTTGACTATTTGATCCTATTACCTGTGACCATAGTAGACCATCGAGACGCTACGTAGAATCCGCGCACGTCGTTTATTCTCGTCCGTTCTCGTGAACTATGATGGAGTATAATAGTTCCATTTTAGGCCGTTTCCGACCTCGTAACTCATTAACCAGTGCGTCGTGACTGTGCGAAAAACAGCGGAAACTACGGTGTCCAAATTATTCCTCGTAAAAACCGTTTCACATCAATTAGCAAACCCTCAGCCGCTTCTCGACGGGTGATTTCGTCCGGACGATACCTGGATGACGATTAATCATACTTTGTGACGCACCAACAGTGGAAAAAGCGGCGTTACCCACTAAATGCCGATAGAATCCTGGATATACAGGAGCTTTGACGTCTGAATAAATAGTGGCTTGAGCGTAGCACTGCCTAAGTAATATTACTTGTCAAAGTACTCTTCGAACAGTGGTAGTTTGGTCGGATATTAATTCTGTTCGACTTCCAGAATACGTGCGTCACAGCCCTCACAGGTTGCCGCGACGACTTCCATCGAGCGACAGCACGACTCGACGGTTTCCTGCTCTGCAGTAATAGTGCCATCACATTCAGGACAGGTTTCGAGGAAGATTCGAAGACCGCTCAGGATTCGGCTTTGATTGTCCACGGAGAGTTCGTTCCAGTCATCGTAGCGGTCGCTAAGCTCACGTGCTGCGGCAAGGTCGGCAACGAGCGCGGCGTGGGATTCCCATTGACCAAGTCGACGGCCATCGATTCGAGCGATGAACGCGCCTTCGTGTTCCTCGAACTCCAGCTCGTTCTCGTCAGAGTCGAGGATACGGCTCAGGTCGTTCTTTTCGGCACCGTTTTCGAGGACACGCTCCATTTTTTCGTGCCATACCGTTCTGAACTCTTCGTTGAGGCAGAGGTCGTCGATTTCTTCACAGGGTCCAACGACGTTCGCCTCGGTGAGCACCTCTTCGGGTTCCCGGTCAGATTCTATCGGTGCTTGTGTTGGCGCTGCCATTTCGCTTTTGTCGAACTTCCGGAGCAACCAATCAGGGAAGTATTTCTTCGTCAGTGTCGGCGTTCCCGGCACGAGATACCCGCGAAGGTAGATTGCCACCATACTGAAGGCAAAGAAAACGATTCCGAGTGGCATCGCCGCAAATGTTAGGCCTGCGCTTACGACAACGGCAATTGTGATGTTCACAATTGTACAGGGTGTACAACGATTTTCCCCAATATATTCTGGCTGTTTAAACCGGTCGATGAATCCCGTCCGTTCCGTGCTCATTTCGTTCCAACTATTTTGCTTCAGCGTTATATACTTATTGTTGAATATTCATAATGACAGTTAAAAATCTCTTCGTGTTCACAATCAAAAACGCTCCAGGCTGATATAGGGTCTCATCAGAGTCACAACTTCGTCAGCGGTATGGTGTTTCATTTAAGAAACAAATTTATAGCGTCCTATATCTGGGCTGATCACGTATTTTCGTATTAGTAATTTCACGTGGAAATACGAATCAGTAACGTCACGCCTGCTGTCGCCAACCTCGATGGTTCGAGTCGGTTCTATCGTACCGACTCGTCGCTTCCGAAGGAAGAACGCGAAGCGGACGAATCCATCGTGTTCTTCGTACTATCCGGTACGAACCGCGTGGTTTATTCTCATGAATTGCTTGTCGAGGATGCCACGTTTTCCTCCGACGCCTGGGGTTCGATGGAAAAATCGACGCTCCGAAAAGCTGCCTATTTTTGGTTTTTTTACTCCTCGGAGACTTCGTCGTCCTCCCATCCTTCACTGTAAACTCGCTCGTCGGAAACCCCGATATCCGCGAGCTTTTCTTTCGTCTCCACCACCATTCCCGGGACACCGCAGACGTAGAAATCGGTCGATTTCGGGGAGGATATCACGTCGTCGATATGCTCTTGGATGTGCCCCGTCTTTCCTTTCCACGCCTCATCGGAGAGAGAATAGACCACGTTCAAATTCTCGTGCTCCGCTTCGAACTGGTCGAGCGTTTCGCGGTACATTATGTTCTCCTGATTCTTTTCACCGTAGAGAAAGGTTACCTCCCCGTTCCCGTCCCGGAGGTACTGTTTTACCATTGCCATCATCGGCGTGATTCCGGTTCCGGTCGAGACGAACGCCACGTCCGAATCGAGGTTCCGAAGATAGAGATTTCCATCCAAATCCTCGATTCGAATCGTGTCTCCCGGCTTCCGGTCGTGCATGTACACCGACGCAGTACCGTCGTCGTACCGTTTTATCGCCAGCGTAATGCTGTCCGTTCCCGGAAGGACAGTTGCGGTGTAGGGCCGAACGACTTCCTCGCCGTTCCGTTCGAAATGGAGTTGCGTGTGTTGCCCGGGCTGAAAATCAAACTCGTCATCGGCGACCAGTTCGAACTGCTTTACCCGTGGCGTCATCTGATGAATCGATGTGATTTCGACTTCCCGCATATTCTTTCAGACAATCGTCTCTTCCCTAAACGAATCGGCCAACGAGTCGCGATACGTACAGAAGGCCGAATACGCAAGCACAGCCCATAACCGCCCCGAACACCTGTGTTGTTTTATGATGGAGCATTTGGACATCCCCGACGACGTCTCAAACGACAGACGCCGGTCCATCCAGCGGGTGCGAACGGTGAGCCACCTCCTAGACGAGGCTGTTCGTATCCCCGGTACGAACTTCCGATTCGGTCTCGACCCAGTGCTGGGTCTTCTCCCGGTCGGTGGCGACCTGGCATCCGCGATGATTTCACTCTATATCGTCTTCGAGGGCTACTTGATGGACGTCCCTCGGCGGACACTCGCCAGAATGCTGACGAACGTGCTCATCGACACGTTCGGTGGCGCGGTTCCCGTTCTCGGGTCGTTGTTCGATGCCGGATGGAAGGCAAACAAACGAAACAGAAAGCTGCTCGAAAAGCATCTCTAACTACCGAACGAGTTCGAGCGACACGGTTTCTGCCTCGAAGTCTTCGATGAATGACCCGGAACCACCAATACTTTTTTCGCCGTTTTCGGTATTGAGAACGAGTGCCGTTTCGACCGGAAATGCGTTCGATGCCGGTTCGATGAGGCCTTGTCGAATATCGACTATTTTGCCATCTACGGTTACTTGACCGTTTTCGCTGCCGACCGGGTGAGCACGTACACGTGCATGAACTGGGTGATTTGCCCGGAGGTGAAGCGTCGCCTGCAAGACCGCATGGCGGAAATCTTGGAAGGTTTGGGGTAGCTCCGTGGGAGCAGTCGTGTACACTTCGTTTGCCATCGGCCAATAGTTGCCGAGAAACGATCCCACGAGAACTGGCACGAGTTGCTCCTGTGCGAACGTTATCGCCTGTTTGTCGCTATTCGAACGAAGGATCATCTCGGTCGGCGCGACGAGACCAAATCGCTGGTCAACGGTGAGCGTCGTCGGCATCGGCTCGCGCCACGCACGTGCAGCGCTTGCAATGCCTTCGAATTCCGATTCGTCGATAGTGTCCTGGTGGACACCGCTGACGACTAGCAGGACGAGAACGCCGCGTTCCACCGCCGCTCCGAGTTCGTTTGCCACCTCGGGCAGATGCTCGTACGGGATCGAGAGTGTGATTTCCTCGCTCGCGTCCGCGAGGCGATTCTCGATTCGTTTGATGACGGTAACGCGTGATTTGATCACTTCGAACTGATCGGGGTCGCTGGCAGTCGCCGAGTAGCGCTCGTCCAGCGCCGGTCGCATGGTTTCGACCCGATCCGCGAGCGTCCCGATGACCTGTTCGGGCGGATTCGCGCGAATCATCGTCGGAACGACGTGATCGTTGACCTCTACAAACCCGCGTTCGGCCAGTTTTTCGCTAGTGCTGTAGACGTAGCGTTTCGAGACACCGGCGTCGTCAGCGACGGTACTTGCTTTCGCTTCGCCCTGGTCTAAAATCGCGAGGTACGTATCGACTTCCTTCTCCGAAAGACCGAACTGCCGGAGCAGGTCGGAAAGCGTACGGTCGTCCATTCGTTGTCCAGTCGTTCATTGCGAAAGTATATACGTCACTCGGTGACGCGGGCGACGACGACGTTTTCGACGATAACTTCCGATCCGTTGTCGGACATAGTCGGAATCGTCTCGCCCGTCACGAGGTCGATGTCACCGATTTCCACACCGAGCGTCACTTCCCGTGCCGATTCGCCGAAATTGAGGACGACGGCTACGCAATCGTCTCCCGACTTGCGCGAGAAGGCGACGATCCCTGAGCCGTCGCGTTCGTTCTCGCTATCTTCGGTATCGATACGTTCCCCGGTTGCATCATTACTCTCCCACTCTATTCTTTCGACTGACCCGTCACGGAGGACAGAAAAATCATTACGTGCCCTGCTCAGTGCGCGGTGGAACTCGGTCAACTCGTCGTCGCCGTGCTCCCAGCGCATCGTCCCACGATACTTGGTCATACCGCGCTCTTGTCCGTAGTAAATCATCGGCGCACCGGGGAGCGTGAACGTCGCGGCAGTTGCGGCTTTCAACGCTTCATTGCCGCATTCGTCCAGATAGCGCGATTCGTCGTGATTTTCGACGTACCGAAGGTGAACTGCACTATCGGGGAATCCGGCGCGCTCCCCGTCCGACAGCGCGTCGAAGATGGCCGTTGCGGGGGTTTCGCGGTGTCCGATATCACGGAGGGTTCCGTAGAGCGTCGTGTCGTAGTGCATCGTGAACTCCCCTTCGTGGTACGCCGGGTCGCGCGGAATCGTTTCGTCGAGCAAGAGGAAATCGTCCGGAACTCGCTCCGCGACTTCCTTCCAGAACTCGTGGGGGACACCCCACGCCACGTCGCATCGGAACCCATCGACCATTCCGGCCCATTCATCGACCACGTCGAGAAGAAACGTCCGTACTGCGAGGGAATCGAAGTTGAAGTTCGGAATCCGCTCCCAATTGAAATAGCGTTGCGCTGACTGGGTCCCGGTTTCTTCGTCCGTTTCCCAGACGTACCAGTCCCGATACTCGATGACGCCGGTTGCACTCATCTGAAACGCGGGATGGTCGCGCGAGGAATGATTAATGACGAGGTCGAAGATAACCCGAATATCTGCCTCGTGGCAGGCCGAGACGAATGATTCGAACTCCTCGCGCGTCCCAAGATCGCTTGCGGTTTCGAAGTAGTTCGTGGTGTGATAGCCGTGGTCGGTCGGACTCGCTAATATCGGCGTTAGCCAGACGCAGTCCACGTTCAACGATTCGAGGTATGGTATCCGACGCTCCAGTTCGGCAAAGGTGGTATCGACCGTCTCGCCCGCGAACAACCGGACGAAAATCTCGTAGATGGTAGGTGATTCGGCCCACTTCGGTGGGTCATTCAGCCTCTGCACCTCGCGCTTGCCCTGCCTCCCGATTTCCACGCAGTCGGCGAACGCCACAGCGTCGCCGACTGCGACTGCATGGATTCGAACCCACTCGCCGATCTCCTTGCGGGGAATTCGGAGTCTCCGCTGGTCGCTGACGACGTCGACTTCGCCTCCGTCGCCGGTCTCCACGTAAATTTCCACGTCGAGTGAATCGTCCGAAAAATCGCTGTTCGGCGCCGACTTCGGTTCGGCCGAAACCACGATTTCGTCTCCCTGAATCCTCCCGTCGAGATGAATTCTGGGACGACCCGGTCCCGGAATCGAAAGCGTCCCCTGTACTTGCTCCGTGAGGTCGTCGTTCATCAGGAATCCGTATGGATGCTCTCCCGGTGGAAGTTCGGTCTTAAAAACGTAGGCTCCATTCTCCCGTTTTGGACGATTTCTACCCACGAGATGTTCGTTGAATGGCCCGGTAATGCAGATGGAATCCAGTTCCTCCTCCGGAATAGGGAGGTCGTCGACTGGCAGTTCGAAACGCGCGGTCCAACGCTCGTCGGGAAAGGCACGCACGAGGCGACGCTGTTTCTCGTCGGCTCCCGATACCAGAAGACGGTAGAGTCCGGGATGGTCGGGTTCGAAGTGGATAACTGCGGAATCACTGATCGTCGCCGAACTCCACTTTGGACGGGATTCCAGTGTCCACTCGTACTCTTCGGTTGGGTCCGGTTCACGCGGTGCAAGTTCGACAGCTTCGCCGACGGTCGTGAACCGTGGTGGCCCGGATTTGTACATATTCGACACACCTCACGGGGAAGGTAACAACGTTTGGATTATTGTAAACCTGTGAACGATTATTTCACCAAGTCTTTTAGGGTCGCTCCTCGTGGTCCAATCTGATGACACTCCGCGACACACTTTCCGACTTCAAGCGCCATCGCGGGAGCGAGGTACGCTTCCCCGGTGAGCGCCGAACACCCGCGGGCCGCTTTTCCGGCCTCGACGCCCGACTCGTTCACGTGGCTCCGGACGGGTCGCTCAGCGATTACTCCTATCCACTCTCCGGTCAGTACGGAATCGACCGCTCCCGATTCGGAATTCGACGCGCTGACAGGACGACGTGGTTCGACGATGGATCCATCGACTCGACACAGAGATACGACGGTGACGGTGCCCTCGTCCTCACCGATCACGAGGCCGAAGAGTGGTCGGTAACCCAGTACGACTTGACCCTGGAGGACGCCCATATCACGCATTTCGCCGCCTCCGACGGTATCCCCGGCGAACTCGTCGCCTACCTCGGATTCGCACCCGACGGACGGGACGACCGTATCGGACAACTACGACATGGCGACGCGATCGAGGTGTTCCACGCCGACGAACACGATTACTTCTCTGTCCGCCCCGAACCAAAAGAGGTTCACGGGCAGGTTCCGGCCGACTTCGCTACCCTCGTCTCCGACCGAGCACGACAGGTCCCACAGACCGACGACGCCGGCCGATACGAGGAGAGCAGACTCAGCGGTGAAATCGTCGCTTCCGTCGAGAGCGACGGAAACATCACTCTCGTCACCCTTCTCGCGGACCACGACGAAACACAGCGTGAGGACGCCCTCGACCGAGTTCGAGCGCTCGTCGAAACGTACGACTCGCCGGAGAAAATACGAACTACTGCCTCGAAACAGACCGCGATACGTCCCGACACGCCCGTGCCCGAGGCCGTCAGCGCCGACCTGCGGGTCCTGTCGCTTCTCTCCGCGAACACGGGTGCGCGAATCGCCGGTCCGGATTTCGACCCGTTTTACGCATACTCAGGGGGATACGGCTACACGTGGTTCCGTGACGACGCGGAAATTTCGCGCTTTCTGCTCGCTTCCGACGATCACTTCGACCTCTCGCTCGCGGACTGGCACGCCCGAAGCGCCCGATTTTACTGCGACACCCAACATGCAGATGGAACGTGGCCTCACCGCGTTTGGCCGCGTGATGGCACCATCGCACCGGGCTGGGCCAACGCCCGAGTTGAAGCGGGCGAGGGCGCGGACTACCAAGCCGATCAGACGGGAAGCGTCATCGCGTTTCTCGCGAGCTATCTCCGCGATGGGGGCCTCGATTCCGAACTCGAATCCACGGTTCGGGAGACGCTTCGATCCGCACTCGATGGGTTGGACGACACCCTCGAATCGGACGGCCTGCCGGTTCATTGCCAGAACGCTTGGGAGAACATGACCGGCCGGTTTGCCCACACCGCCGCAACGTATCTCGAAGCCTACGCAACGCTCGCCAGCGCGCCGATCGAGACGGAACTTCAAAATCGCGCGGAATCGCAGGCAGCAGCAGTCCTCTCCGGACTCGACACCCTCTGGACGGGCGAGTTTTATGCCCTTCGCTTGGACGAGGATGGTGAACTCGACGCCCGCCTCGATTCGAGTGCCCTCGCGCTTGCCGGTGCACATCGCGTCTACGCACAGGTGGAGGATCTTGACTCGAAGCAAATTGACCGCCTCGTCTCGCACACCGAGTCGATTCTCGACGGTCTCTGGCGGAACCCGAGCGAAAGCGACGTTCGTGGTCTCGCCCGGTTCGACGAGGACGACTGGCGCAAACGCGAGCAGAGCGAACCGAAAATCTGGACGGTTTCGACCGCGTGGGGCGCACACGCTGCCGGGGAACTCTCGCACTTACTGTCCGACCGCAATGATGCTCGTGCCGAGGAGTTCGCACGACGTGCGCGCGAACTCCTCTCGCTCTTCCTCCCTGATGGGCCGCTTTGTGCCGATACAGGGTATTTGCCGGAACAGTTCTTCGACGTGGGTGCTGCGGATAGCGCGACACCGCTCGGATGGCCACACGCCATTCGTCTGGCGACGGTGGCGTCGCTGGACGAACAGGATGTGATGACGACCGAAGAAATGTAACGACCTTCGACTGATCTACCTCACACCGGCGCTGTCGCGGTCTCCTTCTCGCTGATCGCGTTTCCAGTCTCGCCGTCGAAGACGTGAACGTCGTCTTCTGCGAACGTCACCCGAATCCTCTCCCCGGGTGCAGGTTCGACGTCGGAATCGACGCGAGCGATGAAATCGTCCGCGACGTCGAGATAGAGGTAGTTATCGCTTCCGATGGGTTCGACGACTTCGACGGTCGTTTCGAGGATGGGTTGCTTGTCGCCCGTCGCCGGGAACACGTTTTCCGGGCGAATGCCGACCGTAAAATCGTCGTTCGTACCATCGATTCGCTCCGCAAAGGACGAGGAGAGGCGACACGAGAAGTCGCCGTTCGGGTCGGCGAGAACGACGTCGCCAGCGTCGCTCGTTGCCCGAACGTCGATGAAGTTCATACTCGGTGACCCGACGAACCCGCCGACGAAGCTGTTCGCGGGGATATCGTAAACCGCGGTCGGTGCGCCCATCTGCTGGAGTTCGCCGTCGCGGAGGATGACGATTCGGTCACCCATCGTCATCGCTTCCTCTTGGTCGTGCGTTACGTACACCGCCGTGATACCGAGTTCCTGTTGAATGCGCTGGATTTCGGTGCGCATCGTCGTTCGGAGTTTTGCGTCGAGATTGGATAGCGGTTCGTCGAACAGGAAGATATCCGGTTCGCGGACGACCGCACGCCCGAGGGCGACGCGCTGTTTCTGACCACCGGAGAGTTCGTCGGGTTTGTCCGAAAGCAGGTCCTCGATACCCATCATCTCGGCGGCGTCGTAGACTCGCTCGTAGCGTTCGTCCTTCGAAAGGTCGGTACTCATCCGCAGTCCGAACGACATGTTCTCCTCGACGGTCTTGTGTGGATACAGTGCGTAGTTCTGGAACACCATCGCCACGTCGCGGTTTTTCGCGTGAACGTCGGTTACTTCGTCGTGGCCGATGTGGATTCCGCCGGACGTAGCGCGTTCCAGTCCGGCGATCATCCTGAGAGTCGTCGTCTTCCCGCAGCCCGACGGACCGACGAGCGTGACGCTAAAAATTGGATTGAGCATCGCCATCGCGCTCGTCCTGACCAGCGAACACGTGGTCGGTCGGCGCTACATGCGCTCGTTCATCATCATCCCGATGGGGCTGCCGTCCATCTTCACGATTTCGGTCTGGCGCGGCATCTTCAGCAACGCCCAGTATGGACTAGCGAACAAGCTACTCAAAAGCATCAGCCTCCAGCCGGTGTTTTGGTTGGACGAGCGATGGACCGCCTTCTTCGCCTACAACGTCACGGAGGCGTGGCTGGCGTACCCGTTCATGGTTATCATCATCGTGAGCGCGCTGCAGGACGTTCCGAAGGAGCTTCACGACGCGGCGATGGTCGACGGCGCGGGATTCTTCAGTCGGTTCCTCCACGTCACCCTCCCGTCCATCAAGCGTCCCGTCCTCTTCGCGTCCATCCTGACCTCTGCGGCGTCGTTTCAACAGTTCCTCATCCCGTATGTGATGAACAAAGGTGGGCCCCTCCGACAGAACGAACTGCTCATCGTGTACGGCTATCGTGAGGCGTTCCGCTTCGACGAGTACGGAATGGGTGCGGCCATCATGACGGTGACGCTCGTCGTCATCAGCGGCTTCATGCTCCTGAACGTGAAGCGCGGCCGCCTCGCCGAAGGGGTGGACGAATGAGCGCCGACGGAATTTCGGGAAGACTTATCGCGGACGCTCGATACGTCCTCGGGGCTCCTGCTCGCGCGTTCGAGCAGGTACGGTACACTATCGTTGGCCTGAAAACCGGCGACGTTCCGCCGCGTCGAGTCGCCGCAAAAGTCCTCGCCACGTCCTTTGCGTTGTTGATGATCGGGGCACTCTTGTTCCCGATTTACTGGATTTTCCTCGCGTCACTGTCCGGAAGTGGCGGGTCGCTGTATTCGTCGAACGACTTTCGACTCTGGCCGCAACATCCGTCCGTCGACGCCTATAGGTGGGTACTCGGTGGGATGGAAATTTCAAGCCTCGAAATCGGAATCAGCCTTCTCGGCTACGAAATCGCGTTGAACACGCCGGGTGTCTCGACGACCGTCGATTGCGCGAAATATGGCGGCTGTTCGGACTTCCCGCTGTTCCTCTGGAACAGTCTCACCGTCGCGATTCCGACGGTCATCCTGACGATGTGTGTCGTCGTCCCGGCGGCCTACGCTCTTTCGCGTCGGAAATTCCTCTTCCGGTCGAAAATCCTGTACGGCTACGTCCTGTTCACGCAGGTCGGTGGCGGCCTCGGCGTCGCCGCGCTTATCGCGCTGTACGCCACGTTCGTCCAAGTTGGACTAGATAACAACAAACTCGCACTCTCGGCGTACTACGCGGCGACTGCCGTGCCGTTCAATACGTGGTTGCTGAAGACGTACATGGACAACATCCCGACCTCCTACGAGGAGGCAGCGATGATCGATGGCGCGTCCTCGTGGCGCATCGTCTGGGAAGTCATCCTCCCTCTATCAAAGGCTGGACTGGCGACGGTGCTGGTGTTTAGCTTCCTCGCCGGTTGGACGGAGTTCATCGTCGCGCAACTGCTACTCAATGCGGACAAATACACCCTTCCGGTGGGACTGTATAGCCTCGTCGGTAAATATTCGACCCCATGGGCGCGCTTCTCGGAGTTCGCGCTGACCTTCGCGACGCCCCTCATGTTGGTGTATCTGTTCGTTCAACGGTACATCGAGAGCGGTCTCTCGTTCGGCGGAATGGAAGGGTAACGAACCTCGTTCAACTCGGTACCCGCATCCGCTTTCGCGAGCCTATCGTGTTGGGTATCGGATTCGACCGACGGTAGAACTAGTACAGTATTTTGGCAAGTTTAGAAGTGGATGGTTGCCGACGTGACGCTAGGTGTCGGTCAAAAAAATCTGTGCCAGCGAGAGCGCCGCGAATGCCGAAACGAGGATGACCCCCCAGACGAAATCCGGAACAAGTGAGAGGGGGGGAACTCCGACCCAAGCGGCCGAGACCAATGCACCGCCGATGACCGTGAGGCGGCGATAGTAACTGAGCCAAGGGACGTCGCCATCCGTCGAATCGTCGGCCGTGCTCTCGTTCTCGGTATGGCTTTCACCTGGGACGTCGAGGTACGGGTCGAACTGGTCGGCGAGAGGGCCTCGCTCGACGATTCCACGACTCTTGTTGTACTCGATGATTCCCTCGTTGTCGAGCTTCGGGAGGTGTGACTGGTAGAGTGCGATGTACACACGTTGGCGTTCGTTGGACGAAAGCGCCTGTATCGTCGTGTCGTTCTCCCACGCGGCGACCTTTTCGGCGAGGTCTCGCATCTCGATCGGTCCGTCGGTGTTTTTTAGATAGCGGAGGGCGTCCCGACGACGTTGCGTCTGGAGGATGTGGAAAATTTTGTCGCGTGCCAGCGGTTCCGGGTTCTCTTCGGCGGACGTTTCGAACTCGTTCACTGGCGTTGAGTTACTACTCACGCTCATCGTTTGTCCCGGTATGCCGTGCTTTCCCCGCGGTTCGCCTCGTTCAATCCGGGATTGTTCACCTTGGTTCGTCCCGGGTTTCTCATTAGCCCCGGTAATCGGTCGTTTCGTTGCTCGCGTGCCATGTGGTTCAATATCTCTGCGTTATTTTAAAAAGGTGTTGGGATCCAGTCGATGATAAAGGTCCAATTATATCTACGATCACACTGACATCACGATAGTGACAGCCGCTTACTCATCGTTGAGTGTGTTCTCGGCTCTTTACTATTTGGAAATCTCAGCTTTCTCCGACTCAGCCGATCATAAACAGGGACGTAAACCAGCACGCTGTCCGCCAACTTCCGTGTGACGTGGACGAACGAGTCCCGGAATGAGCACGCGTTCTGCCCTGTCTGTTCGCTCGGCGACTGGTTTTCGTCAACAGAAACTGAGGTGTCACTTCGTATCTTCGAACCCCCCGAGCAGCAATCGGAAATCACGGTCGTTACCGACGTCGTCGCGGAGGACGTGACACGCATGTCGATTATGGGGTGTATATTCGCGTGTTGGCGCTTTCGGTGCTCGCACAGCATGTTCGTATGGTGGTTTAGAACACCGTCAACGCCGATACCGACTTCGGAGAACTGCGGACGAACCGGCAGAAACTCCCGAAGTAGGCAGTACTTTTACTGACGACGGCCTTGTGTCTTCGCTATGCCAAACACCGGCCACTCGGACGACGAGTTTCCGCCGTGCGCGAACTGCGGCAAACTCGTCGATATCGCGGATCATCATCCGTCCGTCGTCGTCAGATATGGTGGGACCGCAAACGATATCGAACGTACGACGCTCCATTTCTGTAGCGACGACTGTTTGGACGAATGGTCCGGTCCGATTCCGGACTAAGTAACGTCCAAAACCGACGAGAACGCTCTTCGGGCTTTACTCACCTCGAGCGTGTTGGTTTTCGTATGGACATTCAGCTCCCCGAATCGGGCGTCAAACGTGCCGGAATTGCCGTCGGTGTCTGTGTCGGTCTCCTCGTCGGCCTCATTCTTTTCCCAGTCGTGCTACTCGCGGTCGAATTGGTTGGCGCAATCGTGACGGCTGTCGTTTCGGTTCTCACCGAACCTCGTAGGGGTCGTCGTCTGGCATGAACCGACCCAAATCGACGGTCTGTTGGTAGTCCGAGGTGAGGATCGAGTTCAGGCGTGCTGTGAGTTGCTCGCCGTCGCCTGGTTCCCACTCCCGCGGGTCACGAACCGGTATCACGAGGAAACCTCTCCCCTTGATCTCTTCGGCATGGAGCGCACCCATATCGGGTGTTCCTCCGTCGAAACCGTGTTTTCCGGCTTGTGCGGTGAACTCCCAGAAGACGTGCTCGGTTGCCTTTTCGCCGACCGGAAGCAGGATGTGCGCCGCGATCGCTCGGATTTCGGCGTCGAAAAATCGCTCCATATCGGCGTACTCCGCCGGTGTTGGTGCTTGACCTTCCGGCAAACAACACATGTGGAGGTAGCTCATGAACAGGTTTCTGATGGCCGGTTCATCGCTGTAAGCCTCTTCGAGCAAGCCGACATTGTTCAGCACCGGTTGAAGTCTTTCGCCGACCTCGGTTCCCGTGAATGGTATGCTCGTTTCGCGCCCTCCATGTGCTCCCGGATGATCCCCGATGACGTGAAAATCCGCGTTGGCGTCACCGTATCCGAACACGGCACAGGAACCACCGGGGACACATTCGTACTGGCAGGGCGGGCGCATTCCGAACGGGTTGCTGATTCTGTCCGTGACGTTCTGCACGGCGGTGCGTAGGACGCTAGCGGTTAAAGACGGTGCGGTTTTTGACCGCCAAAGCACTTCCCCCCGTGCTATTTTAGTTCCGAACTGTCGGGTTACGTCTCGGTAACACCGCTCCCTCGTGATTACCTTCCACTTCATGTAGGAAACGACCGTATTCGAATGGGGGAGTCCATGGAAACTACGTCCTGATCGAAGCGTACGGCCTCGTCGGTAAGCAACTTTTCGAAGGCGTTCAGCCACTTCGGATTCATCAACTCCGCGTTGTACATCGGCCGAATGACCGGTCGTGGCAGTCGCAGTTTCGCGCCGATTGGGCTGGGTTTGGGGCGTGGTATCGGTGCGATGGAGGAGTAGCCTCTCTATAATTCTGTTGTCTATTTGGAAAAAACCGAAGCGCCGTGTTCGCGCCGTTATTTCTCGTTCACTTCCAGTACTCGTCCTGCCGCGATGGTCTGTCCCATGTCCCGTACCGCGAAGCTTCCAAGTTCGGGAATCTCCGAGGATGGCTCGATCGAGAGCGGTTTTTGTGGCCTGACGGTCACGACGGCGGCGTCACCGCTCTGGATGAAGTCCGGATTCTCCTCTTCCACCTCGCCGCTGGCGGGATTGATTTTCTGGTCGATAGCTTCGATGGTACAGGCGACCTGCGCCGTGTGAGCATGGAAGACCGGCGTGTACCCCGAGGTGATAACCGAGGGGTGTTGCATCACGACAATTTGGGCCGTGAACGTCTCGGCGACCTTCGGCGGGTCGTCCGCCGGACCCGCGACGTCGCCCCTTCGGATGTCGTTTTTCCCGACGCCGCGGACGTTGAAGCCGACGTTGTCACCGGGTCTCGCCTCCGGTACTTCTTCGTGGTGCATCTCGATGGTTTTCACTTCCCCGCTCACGTCGCTCGGTTGGAACGACACGGATTCCCCGATGTTCAGAATCCCCGTCTCGACGCGCCCGACTGGCACCGTTCCGATTCCTGAAATCGTGTACACGTCCTGAATCGGCAGTCGGAGCGGCGCGTCGGTCGGCGGTTCCGGTTCCGGCAGGTTGTTCAGCGCTTCGAGGACGTCTCGGCCCTCGTACCACGGCGTGTTGTCGCTATGTTCGACGATGTTGTCGCCTTCGAGCGCCGAAATCGGAATGAACTCGGCGTTCTCGGTGTCGAACCGAACCTGATTCAGCAGGTCTTTTACTTCGGCGACGACTTCACGGTAGCGGTCCTCGTCGTAATCGACCGCGTCCATTTTGTTGACGGCGACGATGAGTTCGCCGATACCGAGCGTTCGCGCGAGGAAGACGTGCTCCTGCGTTTGCGGTTGGACACCGTCGTCCGCGCCGACGACGAGCACAGCGTTGTCGGCTTGACTCGCGCCGGTAATCATGTTCTTCACGAAGTCGCGGTGTCCGGGTGTGTCCACGATGGTGAAGTAGTATTCGTCGGTGTCGAACTCCTGATGGGCGATGTCGATGGTTACACCGCGTTCTCGCTCTTCGGCGAGGTTGTCCATTACATACGCAAATTCGAACCCGCCTTTGCCTTTCTCCTCTGCTTCTTTTTTGTGCTGTTCGATGACGTGCTCAGGGACACTTCCGGTCTCGAAGAGCAGTCGTCCGACTAATGTCGATTTCCCGTGGTCAACGTGGCCGATGATCGCTAGGTTTTGGTGTGGCTTGTCTGGCATTTCCCCAATCCCCCGTACTAGATGTCTTTCACTCTCAGCGACAAAAACAGTTGTGCCGGTGTATCGATGAACACCCCCGAATTCCTCGACAATTTCCCCGGTTCCGGTTAGATCAAACTGCCGACTTCCTGCGAGACTAGCTGATGGGTAACGATGGTTTTCCGGACGGCTTCCACCAGAGATATCCACTGGGTGCTGTCAGTACGACCGCGACGCCGTTGATTATCCAGTCGGTTTCGAGGATAATGAAACGAACGGAGCGAGATAGCCGTCCACCCGGACGAAAGAGAGTACTTCCTGCGTCAACCACTTGAACAGCTACGAGGCGATTGGAGTTCGACCATTGTATTCCTTCTACCCAAATTCGCGGATAGTAGTTCGACACCTCACGATTTGCCGCTCCCCGCCGATTTAATCCCATGCCACGCGAACCCATGATCGGTATGCGTGCCGCAATTCTGAAAGCGTACGGCGAACCGCTCGCTATCGAGGAGGTACCGAAACCTGACCCAGACCCTCACGGCGTGGTCATCCGAACTGAAGCCTGTGGAATCTGTCGAAGCGACTGGCACGCGTGGCAGGGCCACGGCGAATGGGCCGACGACCAAGTCCCGATCGGGCAGATACTCGGCCACGAACCGGCCGGAACCGTCGTTTCGGTTGGGAAGCAGGTGCGAGGAATCGAGGACGGTGATCGAATCGCGGTTCCGTTCAATCTCGGGCGAGGGTACTGCGAACACTGCCGAAACGGACACGGCAACGTCTGCGAAAACGGACTTTCGCTCGGATTCGAGGCAGCCGTTCCCGGCGCGTTCGCGGAACAGGTGCACGTTCCCTATGCTGATTATAACGCGGTCCATCTCCCTGACGACGTTTCCTCGATCGCGATGGCTGGACTCGGCTGTCGGTTTGTGACCGCCTACCACGCGCTCGCTCATCGCGCCGACCTGACGCCCGGCGATTGGGTCGCGGTACATGGGTGTGGCGGCGTCGGACTCTCGGCAATTCACGTCGCGGACGCCCTCGGTGCGAACGTCATCGCGGTCGATCTGGACGACGACAAACTGGAAGTCGCCCGCGAGCTCGGCGCGGACGAGACGATACGTGCCGAGTCGGAGGATATCTCGACTTCGATTCACACTCGTGTCGGTGGGGCACACATCTCAGTCGACGCGTTGGGAATCGCGGAAACCTGCCGAAACTCCATCGACTGCCTCCGCCAGCGCGGCCAGCACGTTCAACTCGGCCTGACGACCGACGAGGAGCGGGGTGAAGTTTCGCTTCCGACCGACGCGATGACGATGCGCGAAATTACGTTCCTCGGATCCCGTGGGATGCCGCCGTCGCGATACGGCGAACTGCTACGAATGCTCGAGCGGGACGTGCTTTCGCCCGGAAAACTGGTGACGAAGACGGTTTCCCTCGACGGGGTCCCCGCCCGACTCGCCGCGATGAGCGACTACGGCACGTCTGGAATCGAAGTCGTGGATTTTTCGTGATGACCCGCGACCTCTTCGTCTAACCGATCATCCGTACAAAACGAGGTGGCTGCGATACCCTAATTTGTGCTGACGATTGGCTCACGCTCACCGGAACCGGTCCGTACGTGCTGACCGCGGAGCGACCTGGCACTACACGGTCGGAGAACGAGCGTAGAGCGATTCGTCGATCGAACTCTCGATCACGGAATCAGACCGGTGCTTCTTCTAGACAGTTCACCTGCTCCCAGTCGCGGGTGTCGTCCAATCGGTAGAGACGCTGGCGGGCATCCGGGATGTACACCTCTTCCCTGACGGCACCGACTTCGGTCAGGTTTTCCAGCGCGCTCCTGACCGTCCGTGCCGACAATCGTGACCGTTGGACGATTTCCTTCTGCGTGTGAGCACCACTGTACTCCAACACTTTGAACACGAGCTTCGCACTCGGTGGTAACTCACATAGGCTCGTCAAGGTCTGTTTTCCCATGGATCGGAAAATGTGGGCCAACCACTAAACCGCTCGCTAACTCCGAGGTAACCCGGTGTCATGGGTGTCACCCGAGTTGGCCAAAAAACGTAGGTTCTTTGATTACGGACTATGAAGGTAGGAGTATGCAGCCTGAACTTGCAAGTCGGGAGCGCGCAACTGACATCGACCGACTGTTCTGCCGCGAATGTGGGGAGCGATTCGATGCGGACACGGCGACCGACGATGGCTGGCGGTATCGATGCCCGAACGAAGACTGTGATGGGTCAGGGATTCGTGAAGACCTCTATCCGGTAGAGGACGTACTACCGTCCCATCGATAGGACCAGCGGTCCGATCCCATTTTGGCTCCCGTGTTATCTTTCGACTGAATCCGGTTTTTCTCCACCGAACAGATGGAAACCCTTTAAGTCGCCACACTGCACGAAGACGAACATTAGATGCGGTCCGACGGACTCATCATTCAACTCCTCGCGACGCTCCTGCTCGTTTCTGGTCTCGTTCTGACTGGCCACGCGCTCCTCCAGCCGCAGCAAAGCTCCACGACGTACACGCTCACCACGGAACAGGTGAACGAAAACGAACCGGGTGTACGCTCCTCGTCGGTGGCGTACGGCGATCTCTCCGGCGAGGCACGACTCGCCTTCGGGCGCGCGAAACTACAGGGGTCGTACGAGATGGACGACGAGCCACCTGACAAAATCCGGAACTCGTTCGTCGTCGCCAACGAAAAGGTCTTCAGAATCGACGTCACGGAGACCGAACATATAACCGAGCGAATGGCGACCCTGTTCGGCGGAACGACGACCGCGCTCATCGGGGCGTTCGTCTTCGTTTCGTGGCTGGACGTGGTCAGTGGCTTTCGTTCTGGGTCGAATTGAGGTCTCTACACGCTCGTCAAATCATCTATATCTTCCTTCAGCAGGTCGGCGTATTCGAGCCTGATTCGACGTGCTTCCCCGTCCGGCAGCGTCCATCCGTGTTCGATGCGCTCCGATATCGGGTGGTAACGCGTCACGTCGAAACCCATCGTCGTCAGATAGTCCTGCACGCGCAGCGATCCGACTCCTTCGTTGATCGCCTCCTCGCTGAGTTCGTGCAGCTCGGAAAACGGTGGAATGCCGATTTCGTTCGTTCGGACGCCGGCCTCCCCGACGACGACTTCTTTGTACTCCGTCTGTTCCATCAGGTTCGCCACTTCACCGACGAGGCGGAGAATCTGACTCGGAAGTGCGGTGTCCGGAGCGCGCCACTCCACTGTCGGCGACTGCTGGCGCAGTCGAACAGGTGTTAACACGGCATTTTCACGGTCGAAGTACTGACTGAACGTCTCCGTGTCGATACCTCGTTCCCGTGCGAGCAGTTGCAGGACGTGATATCCCTCATCGATGCGCTCTTCCCACTGGGCTTCGCTTTCGACGTATTCCCAGAGGTCACGGTAGCGAGCGAACGTCTCGTGCGATTCGTAGCGATATACCGCCGCACGTGATGAGCACGCCATCCGATTGCCGTCGTAGTACGGCGAGGAGCAGACGAGTGCGAGTGCGGGGTCGAGTGCGGTAAGCAGGTTCACCTGTCGAACCACGTTTCCCTTGTCGAAGTGGACGTGTGTCCCCGCACAGTTCTTCGCGTATTCCATGTCTTCGCCGTACATCTCCTCCAACAGTCGCCCGCGCTCGGTCGTAATATCGAGCGACTCCGAGGCGAGTGGCGTCCCGAGCGGAACGAGAGACAGTCCGCGTTCTTCGCCCGTGTCACGGACGCGTCGGAGAATCAACCCGAGCTCCCGTCGCAGCTCCTCCGTGCTCGAAACGGGCGGCGTTTGTACCTCTAACAGCGGTATGACGAACTCCGGGACGACGTACTCGCTTACATCGAACAGATCGTTCAAGGCGTCGTCCGTTTCGGTCACTAACTCGCCCGATTCATCGATTACCCAGTATTCTGCTTCGATTCCGATTTTCATTTCCATCCCCCAGCCGGTGACCGATGCGGTTCGTCGCCGTGTCGATTCGGTGCTCCATTGCTCCGCCATCGCGACAATTCGACTCTGCAACAGAAATCGTACGCCACTGAACGATGCGTCACCGAGCGATACAGGAACTACGCGACCGGAGGGCTAATAACTTACGCGAATTATTTCATCCAAAATTTGGTTGCATAGTCGGCGTCGAAATCGGGTATTCACGGCTATAGCGGCCAAAACATGGCGATCCCGACAACCGTCACGGCCGACAAGAGTAGTTGGAGCGGTGCCCCGATGCGGAAGTAGTCGGTGAACTTGTACCCCCCCGGCCCATAGACGAAGAGGTTCGTCTGGTAACCGACCGGTCCGAGAAACGACGTCGAGGCGGCGAAGGTCACCGCGAGGACGAACGCGAAGGGGTTCGCGTCGATACGGAGCGCCGCCTCGATTGCGACGGGAATCATGAGGACGACGCTGGCGTTGTTGCTGATAACTTCGGTGATGAGACCGGTGGCGATGTAGAACACCCAGAGGACGGCGATAACTGGGAGAAAGTCCGCGCTGGCGGCAACGAGACCACCGAGTAGTTCGGCTCCACCTGACGCTTCGAGCGCGATACCGAGTGGAATGACGCCTGCCAGGAGGAAGATCACGTTCCATTCGACCGAGTCGTACAGCTCGTGGGCTTTGAGTACGCCGGTTGCGACCATCGCCACGACGCCCGCGAGAGCGGTAACGAGAATCGGAAAAATGCCGAGAGCGGCGAGTAGAACGACCCCAGCGATGATAGCGAGTGCGGCTGGAATCTTGTCGGTTCGGTAGTCCGGGTCAGCGACTTCGTGTGCGACGATGAAGTCCCGATTCGCGGCAAGGCGGTCGATACTGCCCGCGGACGCCTGCATGAGGAGGGTGTCGCCGACTCGAATCGTCACGTGGTCGAGTCGCTCGCGAATGAGTTCTCCCCGGCTTCGAAACGCGAGGACGGTCGCGTTGAATCGTTCGCGGAACGTCGAACTCGAAAGTGTCTCGCCGACGAGTTCGGAATTGGAAGGGATGACGACTTCGACCAGCGTCTGGTTTTCGCCGGGGTCGATGGATTCGTCCGTCGGCGTTCCGACCAGGGTTAGGTCGTCCAACGTCACGAGCGAACGGAGCGTCGAACGATCGGTTCGGACTTTGAGTACGTCGCCCGACCGAACCGTTTTCTGGCCGATGGGTTCGATGAACGTCTCGTCATCGCGGACGATTTGGATGATATCGACGTCGAAGATTGCCGTGTCGATGGCCTCCTTGACGGTCTTCCCGACGAGCGGCGACCCCTCGTTTACTTCCACTTCTGTCAGGTAATTTTCTATCTCGTACTCCTCGATGTAGTCCTCTTCGGGGGGGACACGCGACGGGAGGAGGTGATGACCGACGAACAGCAGGTAGAGACTTCCAGTGACGAGGACGATGACTCCGAGTTTTGTGAACTCGAACATCGAGAAGGCGTGGAGTCTCGGGTCGGCAGTCGTTTCCGCCAGTCGACCCGCTACGTTGCTCGCGAGGATGTTGGTCGAAGTGCCGATGAGCGTCAGCATTCCGCCCAGCATCGAGGCATACGAGAGTGGAATCAGCAGTTTCGAAGGCGAGGTGTCCCCCTCGTGGGCGAGATCCGTGATGACCGGAACCAAAATCGCAACGACCGGCGTATTGTTGACGAACCCGGAGGCCGGTCCCGAGACGCCAATCGTTGCGATTAGTTGCTTTCTGAGGTCGTTGCCGGCGAAACTCGCCAATCGGTTTCCGAGCAGTTGGACGACCCCGGTTTGACTCACACCCGAACTGAGGATGAGCATCGCCAGAACGGTGATGGTTGCCTCGTTGGAAAACCCCGAAATCCCTGTCGTCGGGTCGATGCCGGTCCATGGTTCGAGGACAATTAGTGTCACCATCACCAAAATTGCGGTGACATCGACAGGAAGGAGTTCGGTTGCGAAGAGAACAAGCGCGAGGAAGACGATAGCAAACACTACCAGCATGTCAGCCGTCACACCAGCACCCCCAACCTGCAACATGCATTGCTCTACGAAGGTTCCACAGATAAAGGTTCCTCATAACTTATAAAAATTCTCGAGGGATGTTTTTTGGATGTTTTTTAGGGTGTTATATGAATTGTGTACGTCGAACTCGACATCATTTCGACAGCCGCTCTAGCGTCTCGATTTCGTCCATCGAGAGACCGTAGGCGCGATACACCAATCTGTCGATGGCGGATTCCGTCCGAGCGATCCGCTCTTCTAACTCCTCCGCCCGTCGGTTCGTCTCGATAAATTCGCAAGCGTCGTCGGGTTCGGGAAGGCAAATCGATTCGAGTCGGTCGGCAGGAGAGATCGTTTTCGTCGCCCGTCCGGTAAACGTCTCGTGGTTTACTGCACGTGGGATGAACCATCGGAGTAAATCCCGCCACTCCCCGTCACCATCGAACGAACGTACTGGAATCGGTTCCGTTTCGGTGAACCCCCAGGAATCGGTTTCCGACCCGTCCCCAGGCCGATACCGTGCCGTCGCGCGAACCACGAGTTCCCCTTCGTCGCCGTTTTCGACCATCGACACGGTTCCGAGACGAAGTCCGTCCCGCGTTTCGGTCGTTTCGGTCAGTACCGACTCCGGATGGGTGATCCGAGTCACGTCCTCGAGTTGTGGGCCGTTACCGGCCGGCAGTTGAATCTCGATACCCTCCCGTTTCCGCCGCAGTTCTTGCATGCGGTCCGCGAGCACAGCCAGCGCATCGGATTCGTTGCGTCCATCCGGAATCGGCAGTCGGGTCGCAAACATCGGTTTGAATCGAAGGTAGCCGCCACTGACGTGGGTTCCACCGTACACCTGTTGAAACCAGCAGGTCGCGGCGGTCGAGTTGATAACCGTGAGGAGGTACCGAAGCGGGAGGTCGGAACTCGAACGAACGCTGTAGAGCGTGTTCAGGGCGTAATATCCCTCGTCATCGTAGACTGCGACGGGGCGTTCGCTGATGTCCCGCAGGAGTAGCTTTTCGTCCTCGAACACGCTCCGGTCGCGCAGACTTCCGTACTCGCCGTCGCCGATGAGCGACGGATCGAACCGAATCCACGTTCCGTCCCAATCGAGCCTGTACCGTTCGACGTTACCACCACTGACGAGTCGTTCGCAGTTCGGACCCCGGTCGTCAACGATGAGTTTGTCCCGTACGTTTCCGGTATGGATCCCCTCGGTCTGAGTGACGTGCGAACGCAATTCGTCGTTTTCACGCCGGAGTCGCTCCGCAATCGGCACGAACGCCGGGTCGATCCCGACCGGAATCACGCGGTCGCCGAGTTCGTCCACGAACGACCGCGAGAGACGGGTTTCATCCGCTTTGTCGCTCCCCTCACCGAGTTCTGCGAGGGTCTCTGCTTGTCGAACCCGTATGGTTTCGGTCGGTCCAGTTTGCGACTCGATGGTGACGACGAGTGGGTAGACGCTGGCGTCCGCGAACACCGACACTGCCGATACGTCGAGCAGTTCCTCCAATCGATGGTGGTCGAGGAGATGGTCACGGAGCGTCCGCCCGTATCGCGCCGTCGTCCACTTGTTCGGAACGATGCAGGAAATCCGACCGCCGAGTTCGGTCATGCGCTCTACGAACGGGACGTAGAGATCGAACGCACCGGTTACGGTTTCGTATTGGGATTTGAGGCTCTCTTTCGTCCCTGCTGGAATGTGCCGGTTCCTGATATACGGGGGATTGCCAACCACCGCGTCGAACCGTCCGGTACCGGGCCAGTTCGTGTCGTTGACGAGTGAATCACCGACTCGAAGGTTGTCGTCGGGCCACACGCCCGTTTCGAGCCACACTGCCGACCGGGCGAGTTCGACCGCAAGGGGGTCGATATCGACGCCGAACACGCAGTTTTCAGCGACGTTTTGCCGTGCCGTCTCGGTATCTTCGTTGCGCAGTTTTGCCAGTCGGTCGATGGCACAGGTTAGAAAATGGCCGCTTCCCATCGCTGGGTCGAGCACCGTCGCGTTCGGATTCCTCGCGAGTGCTCGTGAGACGGCGTACTCCACCACGCGTTCTGGCGTGTAGTATGCGCCAACCGACGCTCGTTGTGTCGCGTCTTCCGAAAGTCGAACTTCACCGTCGGTGACGGTCGGTTCGCAGTCGAGCAATCGTTCGTAGATATCTCCGAGATGACGTGTCGATAGCCGGTCGTACTCGAATTCATCGAGCGCGGTTTCGAGTCGCATCGCCGTTTGCGGCGACAGCGACTCGAACAGTTTCCTCCGTTCTCGCAGCGCCCCTCCGTTGGCGAACGGTGGTTCGTCACGTCCTCGACTCGCCGAAAAACGGGCGACGAGTCCGTGAAACACGCCAACGAGAGCGGCGTCGAACGCTCGTTGTGCGTTGATCTCTCTCCCGTCGAACAAGCCGTCGGTGACCAGTTGGAGACCGTTCCGAACTGTTTTGTCGAGTCGCTCCGCAGGTGGTTCGTCCGCTCCGCGGAGTTCATCCATCGATTACAACTCACTCTGAAGCGGGATAAGCCTTCACTCGGCGTAGAGTGAGTACGCGATTGCCGCGAAGCCGATAGCAGTCAACGCGCTTTCGATGACGAGCACGAGTTCGCGGTCGGTTTGGAACGCTTGGTCCGCGATACCCGCGAGGAACGCACCGAGGGTGACGATACCGAACCCGATCGCTAACGAACGAAGTGCTTTCGAGCCGGTACGTCGATACGCTTTGAGCGCGAAATACGTTATTATTCCACCGAGAGCGAGCGTGAGCGTTTTGAGGGCGATGACGATGGGTGCAACGTTCATGTTTCTTTTCGTACCTCCGACCACAGTCGTTCGAGGCGTTCGTCGGTCGTTTCCGGCGGACGCTCTATCGACACGTCGAAGTCCCGGTCGTCCGTAAGCGAGATGTTTACCGATTCGACCGCGAGTTGGTATCTGGACGTATGATGCCCGTCTTCGCGAATTTCAGTCAACTCCGTGACGAGTGATGCGTCACTCAGCATATCGAGCTTTCGGTAGAGCGTCGAGAGCGGGATATCCGTTTCGTCGGCGAGTTCGCGCGCCGTCTGCGGGTCGTTTAGCTCCATGATTATTCGTCGGCAGGCGGGGTCGTCTAGAGCGTCGAGTATTTCCTGTAACTCGGGCGCGTCATCTGCCAAGTCCCGCACCATTCGGTTTGGATTTCTGTGGCTCGATACATAATTGGTTCGACTACTGCGACCGTTTTCATCGGCCGAGAATCATCGAAAATCGGGTGACGATGTGGCGAGATACCTCCGTCGTTCTCGCTGTTCAGCGGCGGTATCCGAGGAGTTCGTAATCGTGGTCCGGAACGTATCTCTTGAACAACAAACTGTTCGTCAGCACGCTCACGCTGGAGAAGGCCATCGCAGCGGCTGCGAGCGCCGGTTGGAGAAGTCCGAGCGAAGCCAGCGGAATCATCGCCGTGTTGTAGCCGAGCGCCCAGAAGAGGTTCTGTTTGATTTTCGAGAGCGTCCCCTCCGAGATACGGATGGCTTTCACCACGTCGCGCGGGTCGTCGCGCATGAGCGTCACGTCCGCGGCCTCGATCGCCACGTCGGTTCCGCTCCCGATGGCAGTTCCGACGGATGCCGCGGCGAGCGCTGGCGCGTCGTTCACGCCGTCGCCGACCATCATCGCCCGCCTGCCGTCCGACTGCACGTCCTCGACGACGCCCGCCTTTTCGTCCGGAAGGACTTCGGCCCGCACGCGCTCCGGGTCGATACCGACCCGGTCGGCGACTGCGCGGGCGGTTCGTTCGTTGTCTCCCGTCAGCATGAGCACGTCCAGTCCACGCGCTCGGAGGTCGTTCACGGCCTCCTTGGCGCTCGCTTTCACCTCGTCGGCGTCCGCGACGACGCCGACGAGGCGGCCATCGACGCAAACGAGCATGGCCGTTTTTCCCTCGCGTTCGAGTCGTTCCAGTACGTTCGTCGCTGGACGTGGATCGATTCCCTCCTCACGCAGGAGCTTCCGGTTGCCGACGACGATTTCGCCGTGACTCGTCTCCGCTCGAATCCCGTGGCCGGGAACGTTTTCGAACGAACTGGGCTCCTCGACGTCGATACTGCGCTCCTTCGCCCCCGCAACGATGGCTCTGGCGAGCGGATGCTCGCTTCCGTGCTCCGCGCTCGCCGCCACGGCGAGGACGAACTCCTCCGTGATTTCCGGTTCAAATTCGCCTGCTACCGTTTCGGTCCCGCCGTCGGTCTCGGGCTCGAGCGCAACCATGTCAGTGAGGCGCATCTCGCCCTCGGTGAGGGTTCCGGTCTTGTCGAAAACGACCGTGTCGGTGTCCTTGACACGTTCCAGCACGTCGCCACCTTTGAACAGGACGCCGGTTCGTGCACCGATCGCGGTTCCGACCATCGTCGCCGTCGGTGTCGCAAGCCCGAGCGCGCAGGGACAGGCGATGAGCACCGCGCTGGCGAAAACGACGATGGCGAACTCGAACCCCGAGACGCTTCCCCCGGCGACTTGCGGCCCTCCAGCGACCGGACTCCAGAGCGGAAGCGCGTTCACGAATCCGGCGAGGGATTCGGGGAAGAGAGACCAGACGACGGCCCAGAACAACGCGTTGGCGATGACCGCCGGGACGAAATAGGCGCTGATTCTGTCGGCGAGGTTCTGGATTTCCGGTTGGCGGGCCTGTGCTTCCTTCACCATCCGGACGATCTGCTGGAGCGCTGTTTCGCCGCCGACTTTCGTCGCACGAACCATGAGAAGGCCGTTTTCGTTGATGGTCGCGCCGATGACTTCGTCGCCGTCTCGCTTTTCGACCGGCACCGATTCGCCAGTTACCATCGACTCGTCAACCGCGCTTTCGCCGTCCACGACGACGCCGTCGGTCGGAACCTTCTCGCCGGGACGGACTCGCAGTCGGTCTCCGACTTCGACTTCCTCCAGCGGAACTTCGCGCTCCTCGCCGTCTTCGACGACGGTTGCAGTATCCGCTTCCAGTTCGAGCAGTTCGCGGAGGGCATCGCTGGCCCTGCCTTTCGACCGGGCTTCCAGCCAGTTGCCCATCGTGATGAACACGAGGATGAGCACCGCGCTGTCGAAGTAGGTCCCGCCGGGGATGAACGAGAGCATGACGGCGACGCTGTAGACGTAGGCCGTAGTCGAACCCAGGGCGATGAGCACGTCCATGTTCGCCGTGCCGTTCTTTACGAGGGCTGTATAGGAGTTCTCGTAGAACTCCTTGCCGAGCAGAATCTGGACGGGAGTCGCCAGCAGGAACTGAACGAGTCGAATATCGACGCCGAACATCTCTTCGCCGAGTAGTTCCGGGAAGAAGAGGTGTTCGAACATGACGGCGAGAAGGGGCATCGCGAGTACTGCCCCGAACAAGGTCAGTCTGAACTGCTTGCGAATCTCGGCGTCGCGGGCGTCCTGTCGGGCGTCGGCCGCTCGTTCGTCGCCTCCGTCCTCCCGAACCGGGGTGTATCCCGCGCTTTCGATGGCGGCATAGAAGTCCCCGATGCTCGCCTCGGTCGGATTGTACTCGACAGTGACCTCGTCGGTGGCGAAATTAGCGTCGGCGCTGATAACGCCGGGAACCGATTCGAGTGCGTTCTCGACTGCCTCCGAGCAGTTCGCACATGACATGTCCGAGATCCCTACTGTCGTCGTCGCGCGAACTGGGTCGTATCCCGCGTCCTCGATGGCCGCGTAGATTGCTGTCACTGAGACCTCTTCGGGATCGTACTCGACGGTGCCTTCGTCGGTAGCGAAATTGACGTTCGCTTTCCGAACACCGTCAAGCGATTGGAGTGCCTCGGTGACCGCCCCTGAACAGTTCGCACAACTCATGCTGCGGATTTCGAGTTGCGTTTTTTCCGTCACGGATAGCTCCTTGCCTTTCCATAAGGGTTGCTTCTTCATTCGCGTTGTCCTTTAGAAACGAGATATATCGTCCTTCGAAACCTTGGATGATTCGGTGAGTTACGCAATTCGGCGATTCTATTAAATACAAAATCCATGATTCTTTTTCTGCTGTGGTTCGCTCCTCTCATCCGTCCGTTTTCGAGTCAGGTGAAAAACAGCTTCCGACGATGCGGTGCGCCCGGATTGTCGGCGGCGGGCGTCACCACTGCATCGGCGGACACGTCCGAATCCGAACCCGTCTCACGGCGAGCTATCGATACTATCGGCGACTCGTTCGCGCTTGTTCCATCTTCGGTGTCGTTCGCGTCTCACGCATAACTCGCCCGCCGAGCGCCGCCAACAGAACGCCGACGACTGCGTCGCCCCAGAGAGGAAGCGCCCCGGCAGTCGGGACGATGAAGGGACGTGTTACCTGCCACAGGCCTAACAAGCCAAGGAGTCCGCCCGCCGCGATGCTCACACGCCGTTTGCGCCACGAACAGACGATGCCGTAGGCTGTGAGGAGTAGAACGACGGTTCCGACGACCATGTCGTTCCAGAAGTTCGGCGCGAGCATCGCCTCATAGACGGCGAACGGCGCGAGTAACAACCAGATTCCGAGCGGTGCCCCCGCGAGAATCGTTCCGTTCCCTCCCATCCTGTTCCCCCATATCGTGTTCCCCCTCATCGTTCTGTCTTCCAATCGACCGTTCCGAGGATAAGTCGAACGGCTACTTTAGAAAGTCAGCTTTCCTTATTGCAAATTCAGTTGTTTTATTTGTGGCCGTCGTGTAGCTGTCGTCAATGCGTGAAACTGCGCCACTTTCGGACTCACATACGGTGATGAGTGAAATCCTGATGCCGAACGACGCGAACAACCTCGGACGGGCGCTCGGTGGGTCCGTCCTCCACTGGATGGATATCTGTGCCGCCATCGCGTCTCGCCGGTTTTCCCGGCGGCAGGTCGTCACGGCGTCGATGGACCACGTCGATTTCCTCGGTCCGATCGACCTCGGAGATATCGTGACCGTCGAGGGATATGTCTTCGAAACCGGACGCACGAGTATGGACGTGCTGGTCAACGTCAGCGCGGAACGGCCGAGCGAGAACGAAAAACAGGATACGGCGACGTCGTTCTTTACCATGGTCGCGCTGGACGAGGACGAACAACCCGCATCGGTTCCGGACGTCCGCTGTCCGACCGACGAGCAGGAGACGCGCCGGAACGACGCACTCCGCCGTCGCCGCGACCGAAGGGAATCACTGGGTTCACTCGAATCGTCCGTTTAAACCGCCTCTTCGATTCGAAGCGATCGATCCGTTGAAACCGACCGGTCAGCCCAGTTCGACTGGTCGGATTATGACCAGTCGAGCGACCCGCCGCTCTGATACTCCGTGACCTGCGTTTCGAAGAAGTTTTTCTCCTTGTTCAGGTCGGTTTGTTCGGACATCCACGGGAACGGATTGTCCGTTCCGTACTGCTTGGATAGGGCTAGCTGTTCGAGTCGGCGATCCGCGATGTGTTCGACGTACTCGGCGAACTGCTCGGCGCTCATGCCGAGTATCTCGTCCGGACACGCTTCGTACGCGTAGAGTTTCTCCAGTTCGACGGCCTCGGTAATCAGTTCGGTGACCTCCTCGCCGAACTCGCCGGTCCAGACGCCGGGATTCTCGGCTCGGATCTCGTTGATGAGGTCGATACCGAACCCGAGGTGGAGCGACTCGTCGCGCATGATGTACTCGAACTGCTGGCCGATACCGACCATCTTGTTCTGGCGCTTCAGGCCGAGCATCATGGCGAACCCGGCGTAGAAGAAAATGCCCTCCATGATGACGTAGAAACCGACGAGGTCGCGGACGAACTCACGGATATCCCCCTCCGTCTCGATGGTGAAACCGGGCCGGTCGATCACACGCGTCAGATCGACCACGAACTTGTCTTTTTCCTGGATGGCGGGGACCCGTTCGTACATCCCGTAGAGGTAGTCCGGTTCGAACCCGAGCGAGTCACAGCAGTAGATGAACGTGTCCGTGTGAATCGCCTCCTCGTATGCCTGTCGCAAGAGATACTGCCTGCATTCGGGGGCGGTCACGTATTCGTACAGAGCGAGCACGATGTTGTTCGCGGTGAGCGACTCGGCAGTCGAGAAGAAGCCGAGATTCCACTCGATAAGCTGGCGTTCGGCCTCGGAGAGAGCGCTTCCGTTCCACTGGGAAATATCGTCCTGCATCGGGATTTCCTGTGGAACCCAGTTGTTGTTGACGCCGGCTTCGTAGTATTCGCGCGCCCAGTCGTAGTCGATCGGCAGTATCTTGTTCGGGTCGTGTTCCGTGTCGTTGTTGATGAGTGGCATAGATCGTATAGGGGTTCGTTTCGTTCTGTCACTGACAGGCGTCGCAGGTCGGGTCGGAGACGGTACAGAGTTCGCCCTCGTCGGCTCGACGTCCACCATCAGTTTCGGTCGTCCCGGATCGAACGTCGGTGCGGTGCTGGCTCTTTCCGTATTCGGCCATGTCCAGCGTCGATTTCTCGATCTGTGAGGCACCGAGCGTTCGGAGGTAGTAGGTCGTCTTCAGCCCCAATCGCCACGCCGTTTTGTACACGTCGTCGAGGAGCGATCCGTCGGTCGATGGGAAAAAGACGTTGTGGGAGACGGACTGGTCTATCCACGTTTGACGATGTGCGGTCAATCGGAGTTGATGGCGCGGGTCGATTTCGAACGCGCCGCGGTACAATTCCTGAAGGTCGTCCGGTACCGCATCGATTTCCTGGACCGAGCCGTCGTGATACTTGATTCGGTCCACCATCTCCTCATCCCACAACCCCTCCGCTTCGAGGTCTTCGACCAGATCGTCGTTGATGACGGTAAAGTCTCCCGACATGTTCGACTTCACGTACAGGTTCGAGTACAGCGGTTCGATGGAGGGCGTCGTCCCGTTGATCGTCGAAACGGTGGCTGTCGGCGCGATGGCCATCATGTTCGAATTTCGAATCCCGTGTTCTTCGACGTGTTCGCGGACGACGTACCAATCGAGCGTCTCCTCGCAGTCGGTCGGGATTTCCCGCCCCCGCTCCGCTTCGAGCAGGTCTACGGTGTCCTGTGGCAGCAGTCCTCGGTCCCACTTCGACCCCTCGTACGACGGGTAGGACCCGCGCTCTTTGGCGAGTTTCGAGGAGTTGAGAATCGTGTGATAGGAGACGAACTCCTGCCAGCGGTTCGCCTTCTCGACCGCCGTCTCGGCGTTCATCGGTACGCCTAACTCCATCAGGGCGTCGTGGAATCCCATCGTACCGAGTCCGACCGGCCGGTGTTGCATGTTCGACTGTTCGGCTTGGTCGGTGGGATAGAAGCAGAGGTCGACGACGTTGTCCAGCATCCGCATCGCGGTCTCGATCGTTTCGGCGAGGTGTTCGCGATCGAGCCTCGCGGTCGAGTTCGACCGCTCGTTCCCCGCGGAATCGGGTTCAGTGCCCTCCCTTTCCGAGACGTGCGTTGCGAAGTTCACGCTTCCCAGATTGCAGACGGCGTGTTCGTCCTCGCTCGTGTTCAGCGTAATCTCCGTACAGAGGTTCGAGGAGTGAACCGTTCCGACGTGGTCCTGCGGCGAGCGAACGTTACACGGGTCCTTGAACGTCAGCCACGGATGGCCCGTCTCGAACAGGCGGGTGAGCATCTTTCGCCACATGTCTTGGGCGTCTATTCGCTCGTACTGGCGGAATTCACCGTTCTCGGCTCGCTGTTCGTATTCGCGGTATCGCTCCTCGAACGCCTCACCGGAAAGGTCGTGAAGGTCAGGCACCTCGTCCGGGCTGAACAGCGTCCATTCCTCGCCGTTCTCGACCCGTTTCATGAACAAATCCGGAATCCACGCCGCCGTATTCATGTCCGGTGTGCGACGACGCTCGTCGCCGGTATTCCGCTTCAGGTCGATGAAAGCGGGGAAATCGAGGTGCCAGCAAGCCAGATAGGCACAGGACGCACCGCGGCGTTTTCCGGAGCGATTGATCGCCGCCGTCACGTCGTTACTGATCCTGAGGAACGGGACGACGCCGGTCGATTCGACGCCGGTCGATTCGATGAGCGCGCCGCCTGCTCGAAGGTTTGTCCAGTCGTTTCCAAGGCCCCCACTCCACTTCGACAGCATCGCGTGATGTTTGAACGAGTCGAAGATATGTTCGAGGTCGTCCTGCACTGTCGTCAGATAGCAGGAGGAAAGTTGTGGGTGAGTCGAACCGCTGTGGAATAACGTCGGCGTCGAAGGGGTAAACTCCAGTTTCGAGAGGACGTCGTAGAACTCCTTCGCCCGTCGCTGTGGGTCGTCTTCTTCGATTGCCAAGCCCATGGCGATGCGCATCCAGAACGCTTGAGGAAGTTCGAGATGTTCCCCATTCTCCTCGGTTTTGAGGAAGTATCGCTGATAGAGCGTCTCCATCGCCATGTATTCGAACTTCTCGTCGCGGTCCGGTTCGAGGTACGAAGCCAGTCCTTCGAGGTCGAATCGCTCGATCAGTCGATCGTCGAGGAGGCTGAGTTCGACCGCGCGTTCGAGATTGGCGACGAAGGTTGCGCGGTACTCACGGTCCAGTTCGTACCCCGTCAGGTCCTCCCCCGTGACTTCGCGGTAGTATCGCTGTCGGAAGACTCCCGCAGCGATGCGCTTGAACGCCGGTTCTCGCTCGATTCGTGCGGTGAGCGTTTGCAAGATCGCTCGGTAGACCTCGTCGGTCGATGCACCTTCGTAGAGAGACCGCTCGATTTCGGCAAGGAGGTCGTCGCGATCGTCGTCGGAGAGGATTGTCTCGTGGCCTGTGCGTGCTCGGTCGAGAATCGACCGTACGGTCTCGGTGGTTGTGGTAGATCGTTGGCTCATGGATTCGTCGCGGTTTTCAGTCGATGGGAGTTCAGCTCCGGGGGATTTCCGCAGTCCGGGTAGTTCGTAGTTGTCACTACGCGGCCTCCAGTGCTGTCACCCCAGATGAGGCGTCGTCCGGGTTCTAACCGTGATATGTGGTGTCCGACTGTGGGTGTATAAAGTTTACCCAATCAACTTGGACTAATGAAAATATGGTTGTATTAGTGGCCAAAACCGGTGGGTTCGGCGTCAGGCGACACGGCGATACGACGTGCATCGACTCGGAAAAAGCGACGAACGAACGCGATTTCCACCTCGTTTCAGTTCGCCTCGTAAATCTTCTCGCCCCGATTCAGTCGGTCGGCGATGACGTAGGTTTGTTCCGCCTCCCTGCGGGTCGGGAAGTGGGCCGCCATGTAGCGGGCGAGCGAGATGAGCGCCAGTCGTGCTTCGTCTTCGTCCTCGCGGAGGTCGAACTGCATGAACGACGCCTCAAGATTCTGGAGCGTGTGGAACCCGGCATCTTCCCGTAGCAGGGCGCGTCCGAGCGTTTCCTTCAAATTTTTTGGGTCGCCGCCTGCCGCGAAGTGTTCCGCGACGATGGCGCCAGCCGCGTTGACCTCGCCCTCCTCGTCGAACGTTTCGAGCAGTTCCTCACGCAGGTCTGCCGGGTCGCCGTCGGAGGATCCGACGCTTGGGAGGGGTGTTGGCGGTGTGTTCAGGAATCGGTCGAGATAGACGCTCATCGCGCCCGCGAGAACGCCGCGATAGAGCGCTGTTGAACTCGCGCGTTTCGCGGCCTGTTGGACGGCGTTGTTGTAAGTGAAGGTGTGGTGGACGGTGTTCCAGTCGCTGAATTCGTTCGCCGTTCCGAACTGTGCGACCCGCATCACGGATGCGAACGACACGCGGTCCGCCAGCTCCTCACAGGTTGCTCCGCCACGAATCGCGTCGGTCAACGTGTCGAGGATCGCATGCGGGTCGTCGGAGAGCAGGGTTTCGGTGAAGTCGTCAGGTTCGTCCCACGTTCGACCGTCTCCCGCTTCGACCAACTCGTCGAGTTGGTCGTAACTGTCGAACAACAGCTCGGCGATATCGATGGGTTGTGTCCACGAGGAGAGTTCTTCGCTCCGTTGAGCGGTGGTGAGTCGCGGGATGACGCTCGGCAGGACGGTTTCGGCGTGCTCCCAACCGATGTGGTCCAGCAGTTCGAGAGATTTGTTGATGAAATCGAAGCTGTGTCCGGCGTCGAGATAGAGGTGGTCGGTTGCCGCGGCATACAGCATCTCCGAGACCTGTTCGGGTTCGAGGGTCGATATAGCGGTTTGGAGACAGCGCTCCGCTCCATCGTCGTCACGCACTTCCGCGCAGTCGCGGAACCACTGTCGGAGGCGGTTCGCCGAGACCGCCTCCGTCTCGAACGATGGTTGGTCGAATCGCGGCGATTCGCCCTGGCAATCCGAGGCGACGTGTCGGAGACCGGTATAGAGCGCCCGCGGTCGATCGTCATCCCGAAGGTCGGGAAAAACGTTCGCCATGCAGGCGTGAATCGTCAAGCCCGAACTCCATCCCTGCTCGCGATAGCGAGTCCCGAACTCGGCTCCGATTCGGAGCGGCTCGGATGCCGAAACGCCCTCGTTCGACAGACCGATGACCGACTTGGCCACGACGAGACGCAGGTTCTCCTCGAGCCCGGTTTCGAGTCGCTCCTTCCAATGCCGTTCGGGCGGGCTGTCCCGTTTCGGCGTGAGGTTCACGTAGATTTCACCGTTACGTTCCTCGATCGGAAACGTCTGTACGTCGTCCGCCCATGGGTCGAACGTACTGCCACAGGAGAGTTCGAATCGGGCGTGATGCCAGTGGCAGGTCAGGATTCCGTCCTCGACGCTCCCTTCGGTCAGCGGAAAGCCCATGTGCGGACAGCGGTTGTCCACCGCTCGAAACTCCCCTTCGTGATAGAACAATGCTAACGACCGGCCGTTTCGGTTTACCAGCAGTCGTCCTCCGTCCCTGAGTTCGTCGGCGTCGGCGACGCGGACGAACGATTGGTCCGTTGCCATGTGTGATGAATCGTCACACGGCACCAAAACGGTTCGCTGAAACGAATTGTTGTAGCCGTGGTGTCAGTTTGTCGCGCCCTCTCGAAGTCGTTCGTATCTGTCGGCGAACTGTCCCCGACAGGACGAACAACAGAAGTGGTAGAGTTCGCCATCGATCCGAGTGGACTCTCCCTCTTCCGTGACTGTGTTTCCACACTCTACACAGTCGGGTGCGAACTCGATGGTTCCCGGTTGGGGGTTCCATTCATCGTCAACGAGCAACTGTATGTCGTATTCGCGGACCGCATCTTCACCGATCGCGTCCGAGAGAAGTGTTTCGACGGCCCGTTCGTGTAGGGTCGCCTTGCAGACGATGTGGGCGTCGGCTGTAACGAAGACGTGCTCGACGCCATCGAACGACGCGAGAGACTCCCGAATATCACTGACGTGGCCCGGTTTGGCGTTGACAGTGACGAGGAGCGAAAGACCGTCAGTGAGGATATCGTGGTTCAACTCCGCAGTAAACCGGCGGATGACCCCTAATTCTTGGAGTCGCTCGACGCGGTCGGACACCGTCGGCGGTGACAGATCGACCGTCTCGGCGATTTCGTTGTACGGGCGGCGGGCATCCTTTACGAGCAACCGAATTATCTCCCGATCGGTATCGTCGAGCTGTCGCATTACACCTAGTTGGTGTGGTAGTATAAAAACAGTTTTCGATATATCGATTTGATCCGTGATTAGCCTCTGTATCTTCAGCCGAACAACAAATTCCACTCGTTTAGTAATTGAATTATCGCCACAAAAAACGACCCTCAGTTTTTTGCCGGTATCGAACCTTTCGAAACCGAAAAAAGTACTGCCGAACAACCGCCGTGTATGTCCACCACGATTCACGTAGACGGCATGAACTGCGGCCATTGTGAGCAGAGCGTCGTCGATGCGCTTACCGACCTGTCCGGCGTTTCCACGGCTATCGCCGACCACGAAGCAGGGACGGCCACCGTCGAAGGTGATGCTGACATCGACGAACTCGTCGCTACCGTGGAAAACGCGGGATATTCCGCGTCGGCCTGACCCCCGACTCGCTTTGTCGTCTCGACGTGGTGTCCCGGAGTCGAAACGCTTAGACGCCATCCGGCTAATTTCCGGCCATGAGTGACCTGTTGGTTCGTGCAGCACGCGGCGAACGCACCGAACGCCCGCCAGTCTGGTTGATGCGGCAGGCTGGCCGGTACATCCCCGAGTACCGCGAGATCCGCGAACAGTACTCCTTCAAGGAGGCTATCAAGACGCCGGACGTCGCTGAACGAATCACGCTTCTCCCGTGGAAGCTGTTCGAACCGGACGGATTGGTTATGTTCTCGGACATCCTCACCGTCCTCGAACCGCTTGGTTTCGAGTATCACATCGAGAGCGGGGTCGGCCCCGTCGTCTCGAATCCGGTAATGACCCCGAGCGATGTGCCGACGGAATCCGGCGACGTGGCGACCGAAATCGACTACGTCGGAAAACTGCTCACCCGCCTACAGGACAGTATCGGCGACCGGACCAGCATCATCGGTTTCGCGGGTGGCCCCTATACCCTCGCTTCCTACGCCGTCGGCGATGAACCGACGTCGCGAAAACCGATCCGCCGGTTTCGGGCGAACCACCCCGACGCCTTCCGCGACCTGTTGGAAGCGTTCACCGACGTGGTTCGTGAGTACGTCGAATATCAAGTCGAACACGGCGCGGATGTGGTGCAGGTCTTCGATACGTGGGCAGGTGTCTTGACGCCCGACGACTACCGCGAGTTCGTCCTGCCACTCCACCAGCGCATCTTCGATGCCATCGATGTGCCCTCTATCGTTTTCGCGCGCCATCCGGGCGGCAAACTGGATTTGTTGCAGGAATCGGGTGCCGACGTCGTGGGACTCGACTGGACGGTGGACATGGCCGACGCTCGGGAAACCCTGGGCGATATGCCCGTTCAGGGTAATCTCGACCCTTCCTATCTGCTCGGAAATCCCGAGTTCGTTCGCGAAAAAACTCACGAGGTTATCGAGAAGGCTGGCGATTCGGGACACATCCTGAACCTTGGACACGGTATCGATCGAAACACGCCCGTCAAGAACGCGAAAGCGTTCGTCGAGGCGGCAAAAGAAGTCGAGCGATACGGTGGTAACTGATCGCTACTTTCTCACACCTATCGACTCAGCTAGCACCGTTGCCAATCCCTTGGCTTCCCGAATCCGACTCGGGACGCCCATTCTGGCGGTGTAGTTCGTGGCGAGGTGGATGTCGTCCGGCGTCTCGAACTCCTCCAGCGCGTCCCACGAGGTGTCGTAGGCTGGAAATCCACGGTCGAGACGGCTAACACTCAACACATCCGCGTCCGCGTTCATCACGTCGTTGAACTCGCTTCGAGCGATTTTCCCCAGCGTCTCGTTGTTTTCCTCGACCAGTTCGGGGTTTTTCATCCCTCCGAGGAAAACCGTATACACCCCGTCTCTGTCGAACATGCTCGCGTTCCACGAAACGCCAAGGGTGTCGAGCCCTTCGTCATGACGAACCTGGTAACCGAATCCCTCACGGTCGCAGTCGGCACGGAGGTGGACCAGCGCGAGCGGATTGTAGTTGAGGCGAGTGAGTACGTTTGCGGATTCGGTGAGGGGTTCGAGGAGATCGGCACTGACCTCCGCGGTGGTGGTGAGGACGACTTCATCGACTTCGACCGTCCAGGATTCCGATCTGGAATCGGATTCGAGCGTTGATTCGGTTTCAAGGACGTAACCGCCACTGGAATTTCGGATTTCGGTGACGGCGGTTCCGAGATGGACACGTTTCGAATGTGCGTCGCAGAGGGCTTCGGGTAGCCGCTGAACACCCTCGTCGAACGAAATCGCTGGCGCCGAAGTTCCCCCGGACATCGCCCGCTTGAGAACGGGGGTGAGCAGGTCGCCGTATTTTTGCTCCATCAGCATAACGCCGGAGAGCGCATGCTTGACGGGCATTCGTTCCGGTTCCGACCCGTAAATACCGCCGAATAACGGGCCGATGAGGTTTCGGTAGGCTTCATCGCCGAACTTTCGGGTGAACAACTCTGCGGCGGTTTCGTTCGAGTCCGCCGGTTCAGTCTGTGGTTCTTTCAGCACGTCGAGTTTGCCACGCCACGAGAGCAAGTCGGTTTGGCCGAACTCCTCGATGGAAAACGGTGCTCGCCGAAGCTTTCCGTCGGCGTAGACGAATAGTTTCGTCTCTCCGGCTTCGATAACTTCGTCGTCCATTCCGAGGTCGGTAATGAGTTCGTCAACCGGGTCGGTTCTGCGAAGTCGTTGTGGCCCCCATTCTAGCAGACAGCCATCGACTCGCCCGCTCCGAATGACGCCGCCGGGTTCCGAATCGGCTTCGATGACGACGTACTCCATATCCGCCTTTTCGAGGTGGTGGGCGAGTGCGAGTCCAGTGATACCCGCGCCGACGATTCCGATCGTCATCGGTTGAACGGGGCGTTTAGGCACATCGCGCCCGGGGTGTCTTTGCAGTGACACTGGCGGAACTGATAGTAGGACGGGTCGAAATCCGCGACGAACGGCTCCACGAGGTCAGCGAGCACGTCTGAAAACCGCTTGTCGTCGTGGGGTACCGGGACCCGATAGAAGTCGAGACTGACTTCTTCGGCCTCTTCTCGGAGCTCGTCGTCCAACTCCGACAGCGTCTCGCTCTGCTCGTGCATGAAACTGATTGGTTCGATTACGACGCGCTCGGCGTCGATTTCGGTGACCACGTCCTCGACTTCGGGTTCGGTCCACGGAATCTTTCGGTTGCCGTGGTTTTGGAAGCCGATCGAGTACGATTCGACGCCAAGTTCGCTGGCCATCACGTCGCAAAACTCATCGACGTAGACGTCGTAGCGACTCCCTTCGTCGAGGTAGTGGGTCGGTGTTCCGTGTGCCGAGAAGACCAATTCCGTGTCTTCGTCCGCCAAATCGAGCCCCTGTTCGTCGGCATACTGCTGAATATTGCTCGCCCGAATTCGGTTGTACGTCGGATGTTTGTGCCAGCCAGTTATCTCGTGCACCGGTACGTCCCAGTTCAATTCGGCGACTGCGTCGGTCAACTCCTCCAGTGAGGCGACCGTCGTCGACGCACCACAGAGAGGATACACCGGCAGCCCGACGATTTGGTCAACGTCGTCCTCGTGTGCCTGCGCAACCGCATTGGCGATGAATGGTTCGGTAAACTGCATGCCGACGTAGGTTTTCGCATCGAGATTTCGCTCGTCGAATTCGGTCTGTAGTGCGTCCGCTTGTGCTTTCGCCTGTGGATCAAGCGGGGACCCACCGATTTCCTCGTACTCCTCGATGAGTCCTGGAGCACGTCGTTCGGCGAGTTGCTGGGAGCGGTCGAGTGCCTCTTCTTCGGTAGTATCGCCTTCCAAATCGGCGTTGTTCATAAAAATGCGCTCTAGATAGTCGAGAACGTTTTGTCGCGTCGGTTCCGCCGGTTCTCCGAAGTTGAGCACGACGACGCCGGTTGTCATAGTCGGTTCTCGGGTCGGATGAGCCGAATAGTTATCGCTTGCGGAAGCTGGGTTTCCCTTGGTTCATTAAAATCCTGCAACCCCGCACGAATCTCACGGAGCTAAAGCCACTCTTCGGCCCAGTTTTCGATCTCTTCGAACACCGGACTCAGGGAGTGTCCCTTCTCGCTCAAACTGTAGTAGGTCGCAATCGGCGCGTCGGCTTCGGTTCTCCGGCTGACGAACCCCATCTCGCCGAGGTCATCCAATACGCGCGAAAGCGTTCGAGAACTCGCTCCCGTAGAGCGCTTGAGTTCGTTGAACCGTTTTTCCCCCTCTTGAAGGTCGTGGAGGACGACAAGTCGCCACTGTGACCCGATTTGTTCGAACGATTCGACGACACAGCAGACGCCTTTTTCAGCTGATTCCGTGGACATTCGGATTCTCTGGTTACAGCTTTCCAGTGAATCCATATATTGGTTCGGGTTCGAATCAGGTTACGCGATGATACTACAACCCCTCGTCCTCCACTCGTCGCTGGTTCGCTTTCCGTTGGGCGATAGGTCGTGTCTAAATGACTACCATTCGTCATTAAAATCCTCCGTCGATATCATCCAACTTTTCACAATGAAGTTCATGGCCATACTCTCGCACGCGCACGCACGCGGTAACGTCGAATTACTCATCGGAAATCGACGATTACTGCATGTCGTGTCGAGTCTTGCCAAAGAGCAACTCATTCGACGGCCTTAAATGTAACCCTGCCATTCGTACAAATGCGAACGCCGCACGGTGGTCTTCCACCGAGTGGCCGCCCGAAATCCCATGCCCTTTATATGGGCTGGAAACGGGATTCGGGCGAAAGAAACCCAATCCAATGCCCTTAAGTGTATGGGGGCACTCGGATGTGATGTAGACGGCGTCCCTCGGTTTGGGACGAACGAAACACACTCGATCCGGTGCCTTTAAGTAATACGGGGCACTCGGAAAGGATGTGAACGCGCCCTCGGCGATCAGTCGCCGGGGGCGAGCGAAATCCGACGCCCTTAAGTATGAAAGGGGCTTCGGATAAGAACGCGAAGAAAGATACGACGCGATCTGCGGGGCGTTCAACTCGTCCCGCAATCTCGGACGATGGAGGTTCGAAGGGTTTAATACCCTTCTTCTCCTCCCATCAAGTCCGAAGGAAATGAGGATTCCACCCCTGCGGTCAGCCGTAAACGATGGGATCTGATGTCAGCCTTGGTAGTTCGGTGACACCTTGTCGGTTTACCGATGTGGTGTCTCGAACGATGTGATATGTGATACACTCTCTTTTGAGAGTGTCTCCGCCTAACATGCTGGACATTCGTCCAGCGGCATTCTGGTTGATCCTGCCAGAGGCCATTGCTATTGGAGTTCGATTTAGCCATGCTAGTTGCACGAATTTAGATTCGTAGCGGAAAGCTCAGTAACACGTGATTAAACTGCCCTATAGACCAGCATAACCTCGGGAAACTGAGGCTAATACTGGATAACGCTCCCAGGTTTGAACACCGGGAGCCGGAAACGCTCCGGCGCTATAGGATGTGATTGCGGCCGATTAGGTAGACGGTGGGGTAACGGCCCACCGTGCCGATAATCGGTACGGGTTGTGAGAGCAAGAGCCCGGAGATGGATTCTGAGACAAGAATCCAGGCCCTACGGGGCGCAGCAGGCGCGAAAACTTTACACTGCACGACAGTGCGATAAGGGAACTCCAAGTGCGAGGGCATATAGTCCTCGCTTTTGTGTATCGTAAGGTGGTACACGAATAAGAGCTGGGCAAGACCGGTGCCAGCCGCCGCGGTAATACCGGCAGCTCGAGTGATGGCCAATATTATTGGGCCTAAAGCGTCCGTAGCCTGCCAGACAGGTTCGTCGGGAAATCTGCTCGCTCAACGAGCAGGCGTCCGGCGAAAACCAGTTGGCTTGGGGCCGGAAGACCCAAGGGGTACGTCTAGGGTAGGAGTGAAATCCTGTAATCCTAGACGGACCACCGATCGCGAAAGCACCTTGGGAGGACGGACCCGACGGTGAGGGACGAAAGCTAGGGTCACGAACCGGATTAGATACCCGGGTAGTCCTAGCTGTAAACGATGCTCGCTAGGTGTGGCACAGGCTACGAGCCTGTGCTGTGCCACAGTGAAGACGTAAGCGAGCCGCCTGGGAAGTACGTCCGCAAGGATGAAACTTAAAGGAATTGGCGGGGGAGCACTACAACCGGAGGAGCCTGCGGTTTAATTGGACTCAACGCCGGACATCTCACCAGCACCGACAATAGCTGTGACAGTCAGTTTGATGAGCTTACTTGAGCTTTTGAGAGGAGGTGCATGGCCGCCGTCAGCTCGTACCGTGAGGCATCCTGTTAAGTCAGGCAACGAGCGAGATCCGCGTCCGTAATTGCCAGCAGCACCCTTGTGGTGGCTGGGTACATTACGGAGACTGCCGCTGCTAAAGCGGAGGAAGGAACGGGCAACGGTAGGTCAGCATGCCCCGAATGTGCTGGGCTACACGCGGGCTACAATGGTCGAGACAATGGGTTCCAACCCCGAAAGGGGACGGTAATCTCCTAAACTCGATCGTAGTTCGGATTGAGGGCTGAAACTCGCCCTCATGAAGCTGGATTCGGTAGTAATCGCGCTTCAGAAGAGCGCGGTGAATACGTCCCTGCTCCTTGCACACACCGCCCGTCAAAGCACCCGAGTGAGGTCCGGATGAGGCCACCATGCGGTGGTCGAATCTGGGCTTCGCAAGGGGGCTTAAGTCGTAACAAGGTAGCCGTAGGGGAATCTGCGGCTGGATCACCTCCTAAAGACCGGGATCGGGCCGACGGCCCGACCCACCTTAACCCGTCAGTTTTCACTGACGGATGGCAATTCACTTCGAGACGCGACTCGTCTACCGACGAGGCACCTATGAACTACCAAGGCTGGTTCCACGCCCTCAGTTGAGGGTAGCCTTCGCTCACTGGAGAGCACTGCTGCTGTGCAGCAGATCTCGGGTTCGACTCCCGTAGAAGGCCGTTCCGTGGATTGGTTCGAATCGTGCCCCTTAAGTATAAGGGGGCGAAAGGAATCAATCCCTACAACCGATGCACCAACCCGTGAAAACGTGGTTGGGAAGGGTTCGACGCACGCACTCGGCGACCACCGTGTCGTGCAATGACAACCGTATGTACGTGCAATCCAGGCGTCCACTGGACTCACATTACGTGAGTTATTACAGTGAATCCAATCCAATTATTACGTGGCTACTGTGCCACTTGGTGAATGGCTCGGCTCAAGCGCCGACAAAGGACGTGCCAAGCTGCGAAAAGCTACAGGGAGTCGCACGGAGACTAAGAACTGTAGATTTCCGAATGGGAATCCCCACCGCAATTGCTTCGCGCAATGGGGAACGCCGAGAACTGAAACATCTCAGTATCGGCAGGAAAAGAAAGCAAACGCGATGTCGCCAGTAACGGCGAGTGAACACGACACAGTCCAAACCGAAGCCTTCGGGCAATGTGGTGTACGGACTGACAATCAGCAACAGAACCTCTATCAGAAGTCTTCTGGAACGGAGCATGAAACAGGGTGACAATCCCGTACGATAGACCACTATGTTGTGCGTCAGCTCCCGAGTAGCGGGGGTCGGAAATCCCTCGTGAATATCGCGGGCATCGACCGCGAAGACTAAATACGTCTTGAGACCGATAGCGAACAAGTAGCGTGAGCGAACGCTGAAAAGCACCTCGAAAAGAGAGGTGAAATAGGGCCTGAAATCAAGTGGCGATGGAGCGACAGGGCATACAAGGCCCAACAGAAAACGACCCGGGTGCAAACCCGCAGTAGGAACTGTTGGGAGCCGATGTTCTGTCGTACGTTTTGAAAAACGAGCCAGGGAGTGTACCAAATTGGCGAGCCTAACTCGAGCATCGAGGCAGGCACAGGGAAACCAATACGACCGCAGCACTTTGTGTGAGGGTCACCGTCTTCAAGGGCGGGGAGTCAATTGGGTACGACCCGAAACCGGATGATCTACGCATGGGCAAGGCGAAGCGTGGCGAAAGCCACGTGGAGGCCTGCTAGAGTTGGTGTCCTACAATACCCTCTCGTGACCTATGTGTAGGGGTGAAAGGCCCATCGAATCCGGCAACAGCTGGTTCCAACCGAAACATGTCGAAGCATGACCTTCGCTGAGGTAGTTCGTGGGGTAGAGCGACCGATTGGGAACGCCGCCTCCGAGAGGAGTCGGCCTCCCTGTCAAACTCCAAACCTACGGACGCCGCTGACGCGAGGAATCCGGTGCGCGGGGTAAGCCTGTGTACCGTGAGGGAGACAACCCAGAGCTGGGTTAAGGTCCCCAAGTATGCGCTAAGTGCGATTGAAGGTGGTCGCAAGCCCTAAACAGCCGGGAGGTGAGCTTAGAAGCAGCTACCCTCTAAGAATAGCGTAACAGCTTACCGGCCGAGGTTTGCGGCGCCGAAAATGATCGGGGCTCAAGTGCATCACCGAGACCTGGCGGCACTCTTTACCGAGTGATCCAGTAGGTTGGCAATCTGAATGGGTGGAAGTACGGGTGAGAATTCGTATGGACCGTTCAGTTTAGAAAATCCTGGCCATAGTAGCAGCGTTAGTCGGGTGTGAACCCCGACGACCTAACGAGTAAGGGTTCCTCAGCAATGCTTATCAGCTGAGGGTTAGCCGATCCTAAGTCCCATCGCAATTCGAGTGGGACAACAGGGAAACTGGTTAATATTCCAGTGCTAAACACCATTCAAAGCCGACGCCTCAGGAAACACCAAGCCGGGCTTTCGCCCGGTCGAATCATCCAACTCCGTGGAAGCCGTAATGGCAGGAAGCGGAAGAATGTTGAGATAGCGAAAGTTGGTGGTACCCGGGGCCCGTGAAAAGGCGAGTGTGTTAATCGTACCGAGATCCGACACAGGTACTCTGGCGGTGAAAGCCAAGGTCTGTCGGGATCAACCGACGTTAGGGAATTCGGCAAGTTAGTCCCGTAAGTTCGCGATAAGGGATGCCTGCCCTGTATAAGGGCAGGCCGCAGTGACTCGGACGCTCCAACTGTCTAGTAACAACATAGGTGACCGCAAATCCGCAAGGACTCGTACGGTCACTGAATCCTGCCCAGTGCGGGTATCTGAACACCCAGTACAATGGGACGAAGGACCCGTTAACGGCGGGGGTAACTATGACCCTCTTAAGGTAGCGTAGTACCTTGCCGCTTCAGTAGCGGCTTGCATGAATGGATCAATGAGAGCGTCACTGTCCCAACGTTGGGCCCGGTGAACTGTACGTTCCAGTGCGGAGTCTGGAGACCCCCAAGGGGAAGCGAAGACCCTATAGAGCTTTACTGCAGGCTGTCGCTGGGACACGGTCGCTACTGTGCAGCATAGGTAGGAGCCATTACACAGGTACCCGCGCTAGCGGGCCACCGAGGCATCAGTGAAATACTACCCGGTAGTGACTGTGACCCTCACTCCTGGCGGAGGACACCGGTAGCCAGGCAGTTTGACTGGGGCGGTACGCGCTCGAAAAGATATCGAGCGCGCCCCAAGATTTCCTCACCCGAGTCGGAGACTCGGGAAAGAGCGCAAGAGCATAAGGAAGTCTGACAGTGTCCTACACAACGAGGGACGCTGACGCGAAAGCGTGGTCTAGCGAACCAATGAGCCTGCTTGATGCGGGCCATTGATGACAGAAAAGCTACCTTAGGGATAACAGAGTCGTCACCGGCAAGAGCACATATCGACCCGGTGGCTTGCTACCTCGATGTCGGTTCCCTCCATCCTGCCCGTGCAGAAGCGGGCAAGGGTGAGGTTGTTCGCCTATTAAAGGAGGTCGTGAGCTGGGTTTAGACCGTCGTGAGACAGGTCGGCTGCTATCTATTGGGGGTGTTACGGTATCTGACGGGAACGTTCGTATAGTACGAGAGGAACTACGAATGGGTGCCACTGGTGTACCGGTCGTTCGAAAGAGCGCGTGCCGGGCAGCCACGCACCACGGGGTAAGAGCTGAACGCATCTAAGCTCGAAACCCACCTGGAAAAGAGATACCACCGAGACCACTCGTAAAAGACGAGTTCGATAGGCTCGGGGTGTACGCACCGAGGCAACGAGGTGTTCAGCCCGCGAGTACTAATCGGTCAACGCCACACAATCATACCGCATATTGGAATTCACATTCACGAAATGTGAGTCCAGGCGCAAACTGGATTGCACGTAATCATACGGTTCATCATCGAACCATCGACGATTGGTATCATTATCACGGTTCGATTCCGTGAGTCGACGTTAAGGCGGCCACAGCGACAGGGTCACACCCGTACCCATCCCGAACACGGTAGTTAAGCCTGTCTGCGTTTCGGTCAGTACTGGAGTGCGCGAGCCTCTGGGAAATCCGATTCGCCGCCTCCATTCATACTTCATTTACCCCATCGAGAGCGTCCGCTCTCAGTGGGGTTTCGCTATTTATCGAGAGCCGTGCGTATCGACGTTGCACGGTGACACATCCGCTTCAAGCAGTCATTACTATGTCTCTGATGCATACGGTCGGCTTTCGGAGGGAAATTACGAAGCGAAATTCCGCTCGTGCCGTGGTGAGCGCCCGCGATTTTCAGTACAGTGAGCAGTTTGGCCTTCGTGTAGTTTTTAAATAATAAAGCAGTGCTGTTGTATGGTCGATGATGGAGCATCGGGTAGGTGGTCGCGCCGTCGAACACTCACGACGGTTGGTGGGATGTGTTCGCTGGCTAGCTCACAGAGTCGAAACCGGGTAAACCAGTACGAGAGGGGCGACCCAGCGGAAAGACGAGGATGCGGCATCCGATTCGTGGCGTGTTTCCTCGGTTGTTCACGGTTTGCAGTCGCTTCGCGACTGCTCACCGCCGGTGATCCCATCTCGTTCTCGCCTGTCCACTCGCGTTCTCGAAGGCCCTTTTACGCTGCTTCGAACGGTTGGTTATCGGATCGGTCGGTTGTGAGATCGGCCCTATCTGTGCCCGCAACCCCGACTAACGGCCCGCTTATGACGTGCCGAGGTTGGTGGTCTTTCCCTGAATTTTGAAAGGCTGAATAGTTTTCGATAGCAGGCGATGGCAATGATATTTAATATGCAGTCCCAAAATAGGAGACGTAGGAATGGTCTCCATCGACTCGTCGTCTGCCGGGCGAAAGTTTCTCCTCGTCGCCCCATTGATACTTCTCGTCGTATTGACTCTCGCCGTCGATTTCGTGGAACTCGGTCCGCACGATAATCAAGCCGGACCGAACTCGGGCCAGGCGAATGCACTCTCCCACTGTCGGACAATTTCGCAACCGGGGGAGTATACCCTCACCGATGACTTCGGCGGTGCAACCGGGTTGGCGAGCAGTTGCATCGTGATAAATTCGAGTGACGTTCTGATAAACGGATCCGGTCACACCATCAAAGGACGAGGCGTCACTGACACCACGGGAATTCTCGTCAACAACGAATCAGGGCTATCAAACGTGACGATTCACTCCGTTCGGGTCGAACAGTGGAATCGCGCGATCCATCTCAGAAACGCCTCGGATGTGACGATTCGGAACGCGAGCACGGCCCGGAGTTCGACCGGCATCACGGTCTGGAACGGAACCGACGTCACCGTGAAAAACACGTGGGTCGCTCGCAACCTGTTCGGCGTCGTTGTGGATAATCGAAGCCAGCAGGTGAACCTCACTAAGGCGCGGTATCACAAGAATTTCGCCGCGAACAGCACGCGCGGAACGGGCGAGGTGTAGGGTCGGACGGTTATTCTGGTTGTTCGTCACCCGGTGCGATCGTTTTCTTTTTCTTGACGACCTCGGCCCAGTCGGGGTACTCCGTCCGTTCTTCACCCTCGTAGTCCGGCTTCCCGGACATGGCTTTGATGCTTCGCGCATCGTCCAGATCCCAGACGGCCCCATCCTCGTGGAACAGCCCGTTGAGTACGCCGTGTTTGCGGAGGTAGAGCGAAAACGCCGGTTTGATCATCAGCGACCAGAAGAAGTTCCCGATGCCCGATCGTTGAATCGTCGGCGCGAGCGATGCGTAGTCAGGAACTGCGGCTTCGCCGGACACCTCGGCGAAGAACGAATCGCCGGGCCGGATTCGCTGCCATTCCGAGAGCCATACTGGTGCACCGATCTTGTCTTGGATGTGGTTTGCCTGTCGAAGCACGCGCTCGTAGAGCTCGGGCGAACGCGCGAAGTTGTAGTGGAACTGAAGAATATCCATTCCCCAGTCGAGATAGTCGGTGTTGTTCGCCAGACTGGTTGACCCTACGGTCAGCGGCAGTTCGCCCTGATACAGCGTGAGCGTCTTCGACATTTCACGGAAGAAGCGGACATCCTTCTGGTTCCACCCGGGTTCGTTGGTCAGCTCGATGGCCAACAGTCGCTCGTCGTTGCGATAGCGCTCCATGAACCAGACGATGAAATCGCGCGGGTTGTCCCACAGGGCTTTCTCCGCCATCGTCCTCGTCGAGGGTGAGAACGCCTGGACTGCGGTTCGCGGGTCCTCGTTGATGAGGTTTTCGTAGGTTGGTTCTCGCCCGACGCTGTCGAACAGGCCGAGGAGGACGCGCATCCCGTAACTGTCGGCGGTGTCCAGAAAGTGTTCCAGTGCTTCCCGGTGTCGTACCGGATTTTCGAGCCAGTATTCGTAACTCATCCACGTCCGGATGGCGTTCAGATTGACACTGTCGGCATATCCCAAGTCACGTTCGATAACTGCCGGGTCGTAGTCCCGCCACATCTGGTATCGGTTGAACGCTCGTGCCGGGATGTATATCGCGCCACGAACGTCCACCGGAGCGTCGGTATCCGGCGGGAGATTGACCGCAGTTCGGCGCTTTTTTCCGTGTCGATCCGGACTGGAGGTTCCGAACGTCGATGTGCTTCCCGCGATAGTGGGAAATCCGCCAGCACTCGCACCGATTCCTGCGAGAAACTGACGGCGACCAACTCGTCTGCTCATACCCTTTCTTCGAACCGAGGGGTCAACAAACTATTCCTCTCCGGAGGCTTCGTCCAACGGTTTGTGTGGGGCGAAGGGGCACGATTCGGCCATCGATTCGACCCGCTCGTTTCGGTGATGTCCACCACTGTGGATTTCCCGGCCGTTTTCACAATGCTGGTGATAGGTTAGCAAGGTCGTAACCATTCATTTCGTTCACTGTCGGTTCGGAGTTTGACCCGTCGGTTTCCTCCGTTCCGAGCGCCAACGTTGGGGACGCCGACCTACTTAGCCGATATCTAATCCGGTTTCGACCGTTCGGAAACGAGAACGGTCGGTGGTCATCATAAGCCCTGGGCGTCCATACATCAGTGCGTCACACGAACGCTACTGTGCGATCACCCCGAGTCAGAAACGCCTGTCATCTCGGCCGATATTTTCGTCGGCCGTCTCCGACCAGTTCGAGAATTTCCCACGACACACTCAGCCTTCCACCATGACGAACACGACACATCTGCTCAAGGAACTGCTCACGGTCATCACGATGCTCACGACGTTCGTGAGTACGATTACGGAAATGGCACACATCACGAACACGCGACTCGTCATCGTCGTTTTACTGGCCTGTCTCCTCGGATTGACCCTGTACGTGCGCGACTGAGTCACGACGCGGTTCGATTTGCAATTCGTCGGGAAGGGATGCCGTTCCGGGCAAGGGTATTTTAACTCCGTAGTTGAACGGGGACTGGGGAGAACGTGTCAGTGTATCCTACCGATACGGGTAGCGTCGTCCCGCCGCTTTCCGGTGAGCAGTTGCTCTTTCTGTTCGGACAGCTATTCGTTCTCCTGTTTACCGCCCGCGTTCTCGGCGAGACCGTGAGATATTTCGACTATCCGTCGGTGCTGGGCGAACTCCTCGCTGGTATCGTCCTCGGGCCGTCGATACTGGGAACGCTCGCGCCGGGGCTTTTCATCTCACTCTTTCCGCCGCATCCGTCTCAGTATCATCTGCTCGAAGCCGTTTCGTGGCTCGGTTTGCTTATGCTGCTTGTCATCACCGGCTTCGAGACCGACCTTGACCTCATCGCCAGTCGTATCGGTCGTGCGACCTCGATTGCCAGCACGAGCATCGTCGTCCCATTCGTTCTCGGGTTCGGTGTCGCGTGGGTGCTTCCATCCACGTTTCTTGCGGCGGAAGGTGACCGATTCGTGTTCAGCCTCTTCATCGCCACCGCACTCAGCATCTCGGCGATTCCGGTCATCGCGAAAATCCTTCTCGACCTCGGCATCATCGAACGGGAAATCAGCCAACTGATCATCACGTCGGGGATGATAGACGACACTGTCGGGTGGATCCTCCTCGCCGTTGTCGCCGGGCTCGCGCGCGGCCAGGGGGAAACCGTAATAACGGCCGCGGGGACGAGTATCTTCTTCCTCGCCGTTTTCCTCCTGCTGGCGTTCACCATCGGTCTCCGATCCGTCGAACGTCTCATTCGGTGGGTCGATAGCACGTTCAATAGCGACCTCGCGCTCGTCACGACGGTCATGATTTTGGCGCTCGGCGTGGGGACGCTCACGCACGCACTCGGACTGGAAGCGGTACTCGGCGCGTTCGTCGTCGGCGTTCTCGTCGGTCGGGTCAAACGCTTCGACCAGGAAGTGCGCCACGTATTCGAGGTCGTCACGCTCGGAATCTTCGCGCCGATATTTTTCGCCATGGCAGGGCTTCGCGTCGATCTGACGGCGCTAGCCGATCCCTCGGTGTTACTCGTCGGAAGCCTGGTGTTGGGGATCGCCACCATCGGCAAGTTCAGCGGCGCGTTCATCGGCGCGCGCCGCGTCGGACTGTCGAACTGGGAGGGGATCGCCATCGGTGCGGGATTGAACGCCCGGGGCGCGCTGGAGATAATCGTCGCGACGGTGGGTCTCAGCCTCGGTGTACTGAACGGGACGATGTACACGATAATCGTCGTCATCGCAATCGTCACGTCGTTGTCGGCACCGCCGATGCTCCGTTTCGCTCTCGATCACGTCGAACTCTCCGAGGAGGAAACGAGACGATTGCGGCACCGAGAGCGGGAGGAACGGAGTTTCCTCGGGACGCTACAGCGCGTCCTCCTTCCGACGCGCTGTAGCGTCCACGCGCAACTCGCGGCGCAGCTGCTCGGTCATCTCGGTCGAAATCGGGACCTCGAAGTAACGAGCATGTACGTCGTCAGGAGCGAACCCAAACAGACGTCCTTCTACGAACGAATACGCGCGTTGTTTTCGACGTACGGCTTCGATACGCCCCGAACTCGAAGTAACGGCGGTGACACCCCATCCGCCGATGTGGGGGAGGACACCGTCGCGGAGAGCTGTCTCGACCTCACGACTCGACAGCTGTCGCTTCCGGAATCGGCGACCAGTACCCAGATCCGCCGCACGCGAGGGCCGGTAAGTGAAGCCGTCGTCGGGGAACTTCACCGCGGGTACGACCTCCTCGCGTTGGGAATGGGAACCGGAGGTGAAGCGAGGGGCGGACGTGACGGGAGCGGACGACCACTGTTCGAACTGGGTATCGAGGACGTGCTTCGAGCCACGCCGACCCCGATCATGGCCGTGAATGCGAACATCCAGAACGAGCGCCGGCCGCTCGATCCGGTTCCGATCCGACGAATCCTCGTTCCGACGGTCGGAACCGAGTACAGTCGTCACGCGGCCGAAATCGCCTTCGAAATCGCACTCGACTGCAACGCGCTCGTAGAAATCGTTCACGTCGTCGACCTTCGGCGGCTCCGTGAACTGTTCGTCGGCGAAGCGGACGTGTCCGATGCGGTCGATATCGGCGCGGAAATCGTCGACAGGGAGGCGACACTCGGCCAACAGCTCGGCGCGGAGGTGTTGACCGACGTCCTCGTGAGCGAGCAACCGGAGCGCACAATAATCGAACGAGCGGCGGCGAACGAGGCCGACCTCATCGTGCTCGGGAGTGAACTCCGGTCCCTCTCACGGCGCGCGTTCTTCGGCTATCCGGTCGAGTACGTGCTGAAAAACGCACCGTGTTCAGTCGCGGTCGTCAGTTCTCGATAGCCAGCCCACACCCGTGCGCTTTCGGTCAGAACTGATGAGGTTGAGATAGCTATGGCGGAGGAAGTATCCCTCGAAAAGGTTCATACTCGAAGGGTGATTCCAATCTAGTACGGAATGAATGGGGGATGTTAGCATGGGCTCTCAGAACGACACGGACAAGGAGCTACGGACGGACGGTTCGCTCATCGTTCCTCCGGACGATGAGACGCCGACGTGGCTCGAACGAAAACAACGGACACAGGGGCTCGCTCGACTGACGTACGAGTACTTCGAACGCGCTCGCTACGAAGACGAACAGCTTCGACAGGAATCCAGCTACATCGAGCGTGACGTACTGGCGTTCCCGATGTGGCCACACGAGATGATTCGCAATCTCTCGATCGTGAGCTTCTTCGTCGGAATGATACTGCTCCTCTCGGCGACGCTTCCGCCCCACCTCGGCGAACCGGCGGACCCGAGTTCGACGCCGCTGATAATCCTGCCCGACTGGTATCTGTACTGGTCGTTCGGGCTGCTGAAACTCGGCCCGCTGAACCCTGAACTCGCCATCCTCGGCGACGACAAACTCATGGCCGACCGAACGTTCGGCGTCATCGCGAACATCGTCGTGGTCGGCGTCATCGCGCTGGTTCCGTTCTTGAACAAGGGGAGCGCCCGGCGACCGGTCGAAGAGCCGTTTTGGGCCGCAGTCGGCGTGTTCGGCGTCATCTTCGCCATCATGATCAGCGCCTACTCGGTGCAGAATCTCGTCCCCATCGACTCGCACCTGCTCTTCGACCTCACGATGTTGCTTCCGTTCATCGGTGGGATCATCACCTACGCGGTGCTCAAGGCGATGCGGGAAGGATATATGTTCGAACTCAACCGGCGCTACTATAGACTGCGCCCGCCGCGATAAACGGATTCGAACTCAGGCACGGTCGTGGTCTCCCAACTGTCCCGGAATCTCATCTGCAACCTCGGCCGCTCGAAGCGCGTCCCAGAGCGTCGCCTGATTACTCGTCACGACCGGAATCCCGAGGTCGCTTTCCAGCGGTTCTATCGCCGGAAACGTCCGGTAGTTCGTACAGGAGACGAAGACGGCGTCCACGGATTCGGCGACTGATTCGGAATCAGTCGCCGAATCCGAATCAACGTCCAGTGCCGAAACGACCGCTCGAACCTGTCGATAGGCGTCCTCCGGCCTTAGCGACCCGATTCCCGTGTTTGCTTCGATCCCTCGACCGTCCAATTCGACCACATCGAAGCCGGTCTCGTCCAGATACGACTCCTCCCGGTCGTTCAGTTCGTCGGTGTAGGGGGTGACGACCACAATTCGCTCGGCACCGAGTGCCCGCAACGCGCGCTTGACCGACAGTGCGGTAGCCACGGCGGGAACACCCGCTGTTTCCGACAGCGACGCTTCGAGGTCGCTGTCGAAGCCCTTCCCGTGTAGGAGGCTTCCGGTCGTACAGGCGTAGGCGACGACATCGACGTTTGCGTGGGACAGTCGGTCTGCACAGGAAACGGCGTCGTCCGCCATCGAATCCAGTTCTTCGACGGTAACCGATTCGAGCGGCATCCGTGCCGCGTGCAGACTCGCCCCGTCGGATATCGTCTGCTCGAACTCGCCTTCGACCGTCGTGTTCGAGGACGGAACGATAACGCCGAGACGAGCGCGCCAACCGAACATCAGCGACACTCCGTTTTCGAATCCTTCCTCATTCGTCCCACTCCATCTTCCCGTCGGCGCGGTCACGTTCGATCTCCTCGGGGTCACGTTCGTCCGCGAGTCCGTGGCCGCCACCACCAGGTGTGGCGACCGTAATCGTCGTTCCGGCGGGCACGTCGCGCGTCGTCTTCGCCGGAACGACCGTCCCCGCGATTCGGTTCTCGCCCGGTTCGCCGTCGTCGCCCCCCGCGATTCCTCGCGGCGCGACACGGCGTCGCTCCGTCAGCAGCGACACCGTTGCGTCCGCTTCGACAGTAACCGAGCGAACGACGCCGAGACCACCCCGATGCTTGCCGCGTCCGCCGCTGTCTTCGCGGAGTCCGTACTCCTCCACGAACAGCGGGTACTCGGCTTCGAGGGCCTCGACCGGCGTGTTCAACGTGTTCGTCATCCCGACTTGTACGCCGTCCATTCCGTCCTTCGTCGGTCGTCCGCCGAACCCGCCCGCGATGGTCTCGTAGTAGGTAAAGCCGTCCTCGCCACCGTCTCGGCTCCCGATGGTGAGGTTGTTCATCGTCCCCTGTCCCTGTGCCGGGACCCGGTCCGGGGCGGCCTCCGCGAACGCGGTGAACACTACGTCCGTCACCCGTTGGCTGGTTTCGACGTTCCCCCCGACGACCGCTGCAGGAGGTCGCGGGTTCAACAGCGATCCATCCGGAACCGACACGGAAATCGGGTCGTAACAGCCTTGATTCGGTGGAATTTCGGGGTCTGTCACACACCGAATGACGAAGTAGACTGCGCTTTTCGCGACCGCGAGCGGCGCGTTCACGTTTCCGGCCACTTGTTCTGCGGTCCCGGCGAAATCGACCTCGATTCGCTCGCCATCGACCGTCACCGTCACCTCGATGGGTATCTCGTCATCGACGACCCCGTCGCCTTCCATCACGTCTCGTGCGGTGTAGGTTCCATCCGGAAGGTCGGCCAGTTCGGCGCTGATGCGGTCGTGTGAATACTCCATCACGGCGTCGAAAGCGGCGACGACGCGTTCGTGTCCGTGTTCGCTCACGAGGTCGCCGAGTCGGTTCTCCGCCCGTTCGTTGGCCGCGATTTGTGCACGGATGTCCGCCCTGCGCTCGCCGGGGTTCCGGACGTTCGCGAGCAGGAGGTTCATCACGTCGTCGTTTACCTCCCCGCCGTTCACGAGTCTGACCGGCGGCAGTCGGATTCCCTCCTGATATATCTCACGCGCCCCGGCGGGCATGCTTCCGGGGGTCATCCCGCCGACGTCGGCGTGGTGTGCCCGGGAGACGGCGTAGCCAAGGATTTCATCGTCGATGGTGATGGGGGAAACCATCGTTACGTCGGGGAGGTGCGTGCCACCCTCGAACGGGTCGTTCAGCACGAACACGTCGCCCGGTTGAGGGTCGTATCGTAGTACCGTCGTCACTGCCGCGGGCATCGCGCCGAGGTGAACCGGAATGTGTTCCGCCTGCGCGACGAGTCTGCCCTCGGCATCGAACAACGCGGTCGAGCAGTCCCGTCGCTCCTTGATGTTCGGCGAGTACGACGAAGTGATGAGCACTTGTCCCATCTCCTCCGCGACGCTCTCGAACTGATTGCGCATGATCTCGAGCGTCACAGGGTCGATGTCGTCCTCGAAACCGGTGTGGTTTTCGTCGCTCATTCGTCGTCACCTCCGGAGAGCGTGAGGGTTCCATCCACCTGTACCGTGCCACTCCATGCTGGGGGAACGACGACGGTGCTCTCGTTCTGTTCGAGGATAGCGGGTCCCTCGACCGTCTGCCCCTCGTCGAGCCCGACGCGGTCGAACACGGGGGCCTCGTGGAACTGCTCGCCGAAGAAGACCTCGCGGGTTCCCTTTCTCGCACCGCCCGCGGTCCGATAGGAGACAGACAACGATTCGCGCTCGACGACTGCCGTCGCGCGGAGGTTCACGAGTTCTATTGGGTCGTCCATCGTGTAGCCGTACGTGTTCTCGTGCGCCTCGGCGAAGCGACCAGCGACGGCCTCCGCGTCGAACGATTCGCCGACCGGAACGGTGAGTTCGAAGCTCTGGCCCACGTATCGAAGGTCCGCGGCGCGACGAACGATGGCATCGTTCGGATTCTCCACGTCCGCCAGCACGTCCTCCGTAAGGCCGTCGTACGTCGTTTCGATCGACTCCAGTGTGATTCCCGAGAGGTGGCTTCGGAGGGTTCGAACCGAGTCGTGTTTTTCGGCGGCGGCGAGCAGGCCGTAAGCCGACAGGACCCCGCAGGCGTGCGGGACGACGACTGAGTCCATATCCAACCCCTCCGCCAGCGCGGCGGCGTGCATCGGTCCTGCGCCGCCGAACGCGACGAGGCCGAATCCGCGGGGGTCGTGGCCTCGTTCGACCGTGACGGACCGAATCGCTCGCGTCATATTCGCGTTGGCGACCCGGAAGACGCCGCGTGCGGCGTCGAGCGCGCTATCGAGTCCGGCTTCGTCGGCCAGTCGGGAGAGGGCATCGTGGGCCGCTTCCACGTCGAGTTCGAGTTCGCCGCCGAGCGCCGAACTCCCGCCGATGTAGCCGAGGACGACGTTCGCGTCAGTGACCGTGGGCTTCGTTCCGCCCCGTCCGTAACAGGCCGGGCCGGGGTTCGCCCCGGACGACTGCGGTCCGACTCGGAGCGCGCCTCCGGCGTCAACCCACGCGATCGACCCGCCACCTGCTCCGACTGTGTTCACGTCCACCATCGGGGTTTTGATGGGTCGGCCGTTGATCTCCGCGTTCGTCGTTCGTTCGACCTCGCCGTCACGAACGAGGCTCACGTCGCTCGACGTGCCACCCATGTCGAACGTGACCAGTCCGTCGAGGTCCCCGGTGGCGGTTTCCGCCGCGCCGACGACGCCCGCGGCGGGGCCGGACATCGTCGTGGTCACGGCATGTTCGCGCACGGTGCTGGCCGGGGCGATGCCGCCGTTGGCTTGCATGATTCGTGGGACGGGTACGCCGAGGGTTTCCGCACGCTCCTCCAACCGACCGATGTAGGCGTCGATCGCTGGCGTGACGTAGGCATCGACGACCGTCGTCGATGTACGCTCGTATTCGCGAAACTCCGCGAGCACTTCGTGTGACGCGGAGACCGGAACGTCGAGTTCCTCGCGGAGGATTTCGGTAACGATCTGCTCGTTCTCTGGATGTTGATAGGCGTGCAGAAGCGCGACTGCGACGCTTTCCGCGTCGCAGTCGCGAACGTTACGTGCGATTTCGCGGATCTCGTCCTCGTCCGGGGCGACTCGGACGCCGACGATCGCGGTTCGCTCCTCCACTTCGAACCTGCGCCGTCGCGGAACGAGCGGTGCGGGTTTGTCCACGTTCACGTCGTAGAGGTCCGGTCGGGCCTGCCGCCCGATTTCGAGCACGTCGCGGAATCCCTCCGTGGTCACGAGGGCCGTCTCCGCGCCGTTCTCTTCGAGCAGCGCGTTGACGGAAACCGTCATCGCGTGGGTGAACACGTCCACGTCGCTCGGGTCGATTCCGGCCTCCTCGCAGGCTTTTTCGATGCCGGAGATGACGCCGACGCTCTGGTCGTCCGTGCTCGGGACTTTCGCCGTCACGAGCTCGTCGTCGGGCATGAGGAGAACCACGTCTGTGAAGGTGCCCCCCACATCGACACCGACGCGTGTATCGCCGCCCATTCAGAGTACCCCCAAACTCTGTGCGACGCCGTAGAGCGAGCGAAGACCGAGCCAAACGACGATGAGCGTGACGACCACGCCGACGACGTTCTGTGCGGTGCTGTTTACGTACTTTCCGAGGATATCGCGGTCGTTCATCACGTAGATGAGGAAGAGGGCCACGATGGGAAGAAGGATACCGTTCGCGACTTGTGCGAAGACGATCGCCTGCACGGGACTGTAGCCGAGCCCGGAGAAGACGATACCGATGAGTAGGATGGACCCCCAGACGGCGCGGAACTTCGTCGATTTGAGGTCGGTGTCCCAGCCGAGCGCACCAGCCGTGGCGTACGCACCGGCCAGCGGTGCCGTGGTCGCGCTCGTGAACCCGGCGGCGAAGAGACCGATCCCGAACAGGAAGGTCGCTTGTGGTCCGGCGAGCGGTTCTATCTGTTCCGCCATCTGGCTCACGTCGCTGATTTGGGTACCGACCGGGAACGCCGCCGCCGCGGTGACGAGGATGGCGATGGTGATGGCTCCCCCGATGAGAATTGAGAGTATCGTGTCGGCGCGCGATTCGCCCAGTTCGTCCGGCCCGGCCCACCGCTCTTGGACGCTACCGGCATGTAAGAAGAGGTTGTAGCCGACGACGGTGGTTCCGATGAGGCCCGTGATGAGGAAGGTCGAGCCTTCGGGGACGCTCGGGACGAATCCCATCGCCAGGGAACCGAGGTCGGGACCGATGATTATCGCGTCGATGACGAACGAGACGGCCATGAGTCCGACGAGGAAAACGAGCGCTTTCTCGATGAGTTTGTAGCGCCCGGTCCACAACAGCGCGCCAGCACAGAGGCCCATCAATGGACCCCAGATGTTCGCGCTGATTCCCGTGACGCCTTCGAGTCCGGCGGCCCCGCCGAGGATGTTCCCGGTTTCGTAGGCCGCCGTCCCGATGCCGATCGCGCTCACGACGAGCGCGATGCTGATCGTGGAGAGTGCGGGGTTGTCGAACTGTTCTTTGAGCGCTTCGCCGAGACCTCTGCGCGAGACGACGCCCAAGCGGGCGCTCATCTCCTGGAGGACGATGGTGGCGATGATGGAGAACACGATGGTCCAGACGAGGGCGTAACCGAACTTCGCACCCGTCACGCTCGCAGTCGTTACCGTTCCGGGGCCGATGAATGCCGCCGCGACCATCGCGCCCGGCCCGATGGATTGTAGCCTATCTATAATGTTCATGGTTCTTGTCGTGCTATGCTGTCTCAACCCACGATTTGAACTTAAATCCCCCCTAAGAACGGTGTGTACTGCTGTCTATGGGGAGTGACGATCGTATGAACGAGTATGAAATCGTAAGAACCACTCATACGACGCACCCTATTACCCCTTCGTTTATTTCTGCATCAATCCTCCCGAACCTCCGTGATGAGCACCTTCGAAACGCCTTCCTCGATCTCGAGTTCGAACGGCAGTCTGGCCGTACTCAATTCGATGAATCGCATCATGAACCACTTCACCGATTCGGTCGGAAACACCACGTGGTAGGTGTTCCCTCGCGTCGCACGAACGGTCAAAAACCCGCACAGCGACAGCCAATCGAGGAGTTCGCCGAGGGTATCGAATCGATGTTCGTACTCTCGGGCGTGATACTCGGAGACCTTGTCCGCCTGTTCCAGGAAGTCGGGGTTCGGTTCGCCCGTTTCGTTTTCGACGTAGTCCAGAAAGCAGTGAAGGAAATCCACGTCGAGCAGAACGTGTTCGCCGCTCGATAGCATCTGATGATACGCCTCGAGGTTTTCACCGGCATCCGCCGTCGCCGCGTCGTAGTTCGCGGCGTAGAAGGTGAGTGCCTGCCTGACGAGTTCGCTCTGGGGCTTGTCGGCCTGTCCGACGAGGTTGTCGAGTGCCGTCTGTGCGTCGTCGTCCAGCGACACCGTGATACGGTTCGTCATCTCGTGTGTTACTACTGGTGAGGAAGGTTATCGTTCTGTCCCCGTGCGTTGTTCCGCTATCGCGACCATTTCCCGTCCCGCTCCGTGCTCATCCTCGCTTGTTCCGAGAGTGACGGTATCGGCGTCGAAATCGACGTAGTTCTTCCCCTCGATGACGGTTTTTCGCTTTCATTGAAGCGTAGCCACGGACGTGGGCAACCGAACGCCCCATCTCACACTGCACATTTTACCCCTTGCCGAACGTACCCCCTTCATGCTCGGAACGGAAACAACCAACGGGGAAACCACGCAACGGAACCGAAACGCACTGGTCGCGTGGTTTCTCGTGGCGGCGATGGGGGTCACAGTCCTCGTCAGCACGCTCCGCGGCGATTACCTGTGGGCCGTATTCGGCGTCGCGTCGATTCTCATCGCGTCGGTTCCCGCGCTCGTTTTCCGCCGCCCGACGGCGATGGTTCCGTGGGAATCGCTCCTTGCGGTCGCGATTGGCCTTCTCAGCGTCCCGCTCGGGTCGTTGCTTCCACGCTCGGTTGCGACGTTCGTCGCCGTGGCCGGACTCGCGCTGGTGCTGGCCGTCGAGTTCGACGCCTTCACGGCGGTCGAACTCTCGCCGTTCTTCGCCGTGCTGTTCGTCGCCGTCGCGACCATGGCGAGCGCGGGAGTGTGGGCGGTCGTCCAGTGGGCCGGCGACCGATTTTTCGGGATGCAGAACCTCCCGGGGCTCAACGCCGTGATGTGGTCCCTGTTCGCGGCGACCGGTGCGGGGGTCGTTGCCGGACTGCTGTTCGCGGCGTATTTTCGGCGCATCGATACAGCGCGCTTCGGGTTTGGTTCCGACGACGGACGCAAGCGAGGGGCGGAAACGACCGCCGTCGGTGCGACCGAGGGATGGGGGCTGTCCGAGACGCGCCAGCGTCAGGTCGTTCGAGGGTTTCAGCTCGTCCTCGTCGGCGTGCTGCTCTATGGCCTTTACGAGGTAAACGTCGGTATCATCGTCAACACGGCAGTTGCCCTCGCGCTGACAGAACTCCCCGCCCTGCTCGAACGAAACTATGGCCTTCCAATGGATACGCGACTGACGCTCTGGATCGTCGTCCCGGTGTTTCTCCACGCAATCGGCACGGTCGGCCTCTACCAATCCATCGGATTGTGGGACCAGCTGACCCACGCACTTTCGTCCTCGCTCGTCGCGGCGGCGGGATATACCGTCGTTCGCGCTCTCGACGTCCACGCGGACTCCATCTATCTCCCGAAGAAGTTCATGTTCGTTTTCATCCTCCTCTTTACGCTCGCCTTCGGCGTTCTTTGGGAACTGCTGGAGTTCGGACTCGACGGCATTGCGTCGATGACGGGAACCCAGAACGTGCTCGCACAGTACTCCCTCGAAAACACGATGCTGGATTTGGTGTTCGATACACTCGGCGGCGTCGTGGTCGCACTTTGGGGTGCGAGATATCTGTCGAACGTCGCCAACACACTCGCCTCCGACACTTTCGAACAGTGAGAATGGTCGGGATTCGTGTCGTATCCGGTTTCGCATCTTTCCCGTGCGCTCGTTCGTCCCCTCTCGGCTCTACAGCAGGATGGGCAGGCCGCTGTCCTCCCCCAAACCACAGTTGAGCGACCGGGCCGTCGTAAAAACGGTTGACGAGGCGAGGAATCCGAGGTAATCGACCTTCTTTTACGTTGGGAGGTTCTCCGCGAAGAAGTCGCGGTCTTCCTGCTCGATACCGAGCAAGTACAGCATTCCGGCGAACGCGGCGAGTCCAACGACACCACCGATTGCACCTTGCACGAGCGCGACGATCGCGTCGGATCCGATCCCCGAAACGTAGCCCGTGAGTATCGTTTTCGTGCCGAACATCACGACGGCCGAGACTGCCCCGGCGAACACGGGTTTGATGTACCGTCGGGAGTAGGGAAAGAGCCCTTCGGTATACCAGACCTCGTAAATCCGGAGGACGTTGATGGCGACGATGACCGTCGCCGACGCGAGCGCGGCGCCGATGAGCCCGAACTCCTTGATGAACAGATAGTTCATGATGACGTTACAGACGCCGAGTACCCACTGATTGACGAGTGCGAGATAGTGATGATCGGTCATCATCAGCACGTAGCCCGACGGACCGACGCTCGCGTTCGCCAGTTGGGCGACGACCAACAACAGCAGAACCATTACCCCCTGCTGAGCGAACGATTCGCTGAACAGGACGAGCAGTTCGTGCGCGTAGATGACGGCACCGATTGCCGGAAACAATCCCAGCGTGAACGTCCATCGGGTAATTCGACGGTACAACGTTTCGAGGTCCTTCATCTCCCCGTTGTTGTACAACCGGGATGCGATGGGCGGAAACAGTTGACTGAACGCGCTCAGCGGGAGGAGCAGTATTCCGGCGAGGACGACGGCGATTTTGTAGATACCGACGGCGTCCGGCGTACTAATATATGCCCCCGCGAGAAATCCGACCATCAGCAGGTCCACTTTGCTCGCGAGCACCTGTCCGGTATGGCTGGCGGTGAGCGGCAGCGAGAAGTCGTAGAACTCGATGAGTTCGTCGCGCGATGCGCCGAATTTCGGTTTGAGGTCGGCCTTCGTAACCACCAACCAGATAGCGATACAGAACACGATGACAGCAGCGACGACGGTGGCGACGACCGTCTCTAGAAGGGCCAATCCGAGGAGAAGCGCGATGCTGACGCCGATGACGCGAAAGAGCGGCGTCAGGATGTTCCGGATGAACACCTGATACTCCGGCATTTCGAGACTCTTGAAGAGACTCCCGAAACAGCTAATGAGCGTGTCGAGGGGGAGGAGAAACGCGAAGACACGCAGTACATCCACGAACTGTTTTTGATACTCTGGGTCAGCGTACTGCGAAATCCACGGGGCGGCGACAAAGATGATTACGCCGACGGCGACACCGGCAACCAGCGAGGTCAGATAGGAGAGACCCAACATCCGACGGCGTTTCAGCGGATTGCCATCGTATTTGGGAATGAATTTCATGATGGCCTGATTCGTCCCGAGATTGGTGAACACCTGTGCGAACGTCAATACGACCAACCCAAGGGTGTACACACTGAACAACAGGCCACCGAGTCCCCGGACGAGCACCCAATTCAGGACGAATCGAAGTCCGTTGTCGAGACCCTTCCCGGCCATGAAAAAAGACGCACCGCGAGAAACGGATTTGAGCGATGAGTCCGACGATTGGTCAGCCATTATCTTAGATTGGTGCTATACGATTAGAGCTGATTATCTCTTGCGCTTTCGCGTCCCGCGTGTGTGCGTCTGTTTCGCACAACGGCGGAAAATCCGAGTAGGTAACCGTTCGGGATGAACACCGCCGGTCGGAACATGCGTGAGTCAAACTGGTGCCGATTACAGATATCCCAGTTCCTTGAGGCGCGACTCGGTTGCCGAATCGACTGCCGCCTCGTCGGTCTTTTCGTCCTTCGCTGCCGTCTTTGCCTCCCCGATCGTCGTGTCGAAGAACTCGGACTCGCCTGTCGGAGTTCCTTCGTCCGTTTCCACTTTTTCCTGCCAGGATAGTCGGTCACGGTCGAGTTCGTATTCGGTGCGGTTTTCGAGCGAATCCCAGACCGTCTTCGTCGCACCGTCGTATACACACCGAATCATGCGGTCCCAATATTCCTGGTTTGACGGCGGTTCCGGTCCGGCACTCATACCGACCAGTTCGGCGGGCAGTCGGTCGCGGAACACGTCCGGTGTCTCCCCGTTCGCCAGTCCGAGAACGAGGTCACCGAGGTCGAGATGAGAGACGTATTCGTCCTCGACGCTTTCGTATCCATCCGGTGGGTTGATGAGCAACAACGGGACGTGAAGTAGTCCCTCTGAGAGACTACTTTTGTGATTTGCGAGGAAGTCGTCGGCCTCGCGACCGTGGTTTTCCCCGTGGTCGGCCGTGACGACGATGGTCGTATTCGGTGCCGAGTCGAGAACGCGATGAGCGAAATCCGTGAGCACGCGGTCCATATACTCGATGGTTGCACCGTACACTTGCTCGCGGAGATGCCAGTATTCGTCGTGGCGTTCCGATTCGTCCATCAGCTCCCAAACGTCGTATTGACTGGAACTCCACGAGTTCGGCACTTGCTGGAGTGAGGAGTCGAACCATTGGCAGGGGTGTAGCGGTGTGTGGGCGTCCATGAGGTTACAAAACCCGAAGAACGGCACCGACGCATCCTCGATATGCTGCTCTGCAGATCGAACCACGGCCGATGCACCGTCATCGACCTGTTTCCGAATCGGTCCTGTTTTCGTCGTCTCGTGAAGAAAGCCGAAGGCGGTGTTTTTCAGGCTCAACACCGGATGGTCGTGCTTCACGGCTCGTTTGAGATATTCGATGTACTTCGTTCCACCTGTCGCGTCGGTTCGTTGCCCGACTTCGTTAAGACTGGTCGCTTCCGGATAGCGATGTTTCGGTTCGATGGTGGATAGTTCGTCCAGCCACGAATCGAACCCGTAGGTCGGACTAACGAAGGCGTTCGCGCTCACGCCGAACGTAGTATACCCGTCGAGGTCGGTGAGAAACGTTTCCTCGCGGTCGATGCTATCGAATCGCCGATTATGGGTATGGACCCCGTGTTCCGAGGGGAGTTTCCCCGTAAACAAGCTCGCGTGGCTCGGAACGGTCCACGAACTCGCCGCACGACACTGCGTGAACGACACGTCCGCAAGCCGTTGGAGACGTTTCGCGTATTCGGCAAAGAAATCCGCTCGTACCGTATCGAGACAGACGACGAGAACGTTTCGAGGCCTCGAAGCGTCTGTTGGATTCTTAGAGGGGACCATTGGTACAGCAAATACCAAACTGACGTAAAACGATGTCGGCCACATCTTTACAAAACGGAGTATCAGTAAAACCGAGTCCTCCGTGGTTAGTGATCTTAGCTCCCCGCGATTCCTTTTTTCTCACACTGTGCGCCCGCTCTCGGCTCTGGTGTTAAAATATATCACTGTATGGAACAGAGTCAAGTCGGCACCTCGCGTACAACCGTGTTAGTGGGGGAACGATGATAGACACACACGAAGAGGGGCACGAGAGCGTGAAACGAACGGTGACGGAGCGCGAGGATGACTTCGGGGGGACTCGTGCCAGCGTGGACCACCACGGACACGAATCGATGTTTCGACGACGGTTTTGGATTTGTTTGGCTCTCTCGGTTCCGGTCCTCTATTTCAGCCCGTTCGTCCAGTCAACGCTCGGATATACCGCGGTTCGGTTTCCCGGTAGCACGTGGGTAACGCCGGTTTTCGCGGTCATCGTCTTTGCCTATGGTGGGGTTCCGTTTCTCGGTATGGCTCGCGTGGAGGCGAAAAATCGCGAACCAGCGATGATGATGCTCATTTCGCTCGCCATCACCGTCGCGTTCGTCTACAGCCTCGCGGCGTTTCTCTTCCTTCCCGGGACGATGAGTTTCTTCTGGGAACTGGTGACGCTCATCGACATCATGCTTCTCGGTCACTGGCTGGAGATGCGAAGTGTCCGACAAGCCTCCGGTGCGTTGGACGAACTGGCGAAACTGATGCCCGATACCGCCGAACGAATCGCCGACGATGGGACGACCGAGGCGGTTCCGACCACCACCCTCCGCGACGGTGACCGAATACTCGTCCGACCCGGTGCGAGCATTCCGGCGGATGGCGTCGTCGAAGACGGCGATTCGACCGCCGACGAGTCGATGATTACCGGAGAATCACGTCCCGTTGATAAGGACGCTGGCGACGAGGTCATCGCCGGTACCATCAACTCCGGCGATGGAAGCCTGCGCGTTCGCGTGGCCGCGACTGGTGACGAGACGACATTGGCCGGGATCATGCGCCTGGTCGAGGATGCACAAGGGAGTCGGTCCCGAACGCAGGTACTTGCCGACAGAGCCGCGGGATGGCTGTTCTACGTCGCGCTCGCCGTTGCCACGATCACCGCGGTCGCATGGATTCTCGCAACCGGTTTCGACATCGCGGTCGTCGAGCGAGTCGTCACCGTTCTCGTCATCGCCTGTCCACACGCGCTCGGCTTGGCCGTTCCGCTGGTCGTCTCCATCAACACCTCGATGGCGGCGGGAAACGGCGTCCTCGTCCGCGACCGAATCGCGATGGAGGATGCAAGACACCTCGATACCATCATGTTCGACAAGACAGGGACGCTCACGCGCGGCGAACAGGGTGTCGTGGGCATCGAAACCGTAGACGACTGGGACGACGACCGCGCACTCGCTCTCACAGCTAGCGTCGAGGGCGACTCGGAACACGTCATCGCGCGGGCGATTCGACAAAAAGCGGACGAAACCGGCGTCGAACTGCCCGAAGTCACCGAGTTCGAAGCCATCAAGGGTCGCGGCGTTCGAGCGACGGTCGAGGGTAGTGAACTGCTCGTCGGTGGACCGAACCTGCTGGAATCGTTCGATGTGACCCCTCCGACTGCCATCTCGGAATTCGCCCGGGAATCCGGCTCGAAGGGTCACACGGTCGTGTACCTCGTTTCCGACGACGAAATCGTCGCCGCGTTCGCACTGGCCGACGTCATCCGCGAGGCGAGCGAGCGGGCGATCGACGCCCTTCACGCGATGGACATCGAAGTTGCCATGCTGACCGGCGATAGCGAGCCAGTCGCTCGATTCGTCGCTGACGAACTCGACATCGACACCTACTTCGCCGAAGTACTTCCCGAGGAGAAAGACGAGACGGTCATGGAGCTTCAGGAGCAGGGCAAACTGGTTGCCATGGTCGGCGATGGCGTCAACGACGCTCCTGCGTTGACGCGCGCCGATGTCGGAATCGCTATCGGAAGCGGTACCGACGTCGCGATCGAGTCGGCGGATATCGTGCTCGTGGAAAACGACCCCCTCGACGTGGTAAAACTCGTCCGACTGAGCCGTGCGAGCTATCGCAAGATGCAGGAAAACCTCGTCTGGGCGACCGGCTACAACGTGTTCGCGCTTCCACTGGCGGCCGGTCTCCTCGCACCCATCGGCGTCCTGCTCTCACCGGCGGTCGGAGCGGTTTTTATGTCGGCGAGTACGGTTATCGTGGCGGTCAATGCCCAACGGCTTCGGAACACCGACCTCTCTGTGTGACTGGAGGGAACCGGTGACATTGGTCGCCACCCACTCGTTTAACCTCCCGCCAGACGACCTTCGAGTCATCCGATGTCGTCCAGTCCTCGTTCGCTCACTGTTCGTCTCCAAAACGCGGTTCGTGGGCTTCGCGGCGACGGCCGCGGCTGGATTCTCATCGCTGTGGCGCTTGGCTGGGCGTTCACCCTCGGCCTGCGATTTCTCGTTCCAGCGCTACTGCCCCAAATAAAAACGACGTTCGAGGTCACCAACGCCACCGCTGGACTCGCCATTACGACCCTCTGGGTTGGATACGCCCTGATGCAGTTTCCGGCCGGTATTCTTATCGACCGGATCGGCGAGCGAACGCTCCTAACGACGAGCCTCTGTCTATCAGGGGTGAGCCTGTGTCTGATCGGACTCTCACCGGTGTTCGTCGTTTTCTTCGCTGGAAGTACGGCGTTCGGGCTCGGGTCCGGACTGTACGGCCCGAGTCGGGGAACTGTTCTCTCGCGCACCTATACGCGAAACGCCGGCGCGGCGTTCGGCGTCACGCTCGCCGTCGGGAGCATCGGTTCCGCAGTCCTTCCGAACGTGGCGACTACGATCGTCGGGGAGGTCGGATGGCGATACATCCTTGCCGGACTCTCGATTCCGTTTTTCGTCGTCGCAGCGTTGGCGTGGCGGGTCGTTCCCGAACGCTCGGGAACGACCGCTGGCGGATACGCCGAATCGACGGATGGTGGAAGCCTCGATTCCGAACCCGCCGACACGACACTCTTCGACCGTCGCATGCTCCGCGACATCGTACGAACGCTCTCCGACCGCTCGATTTTCCTCGCGGTCGTCGCTATGGCGCTCCTCCTGTTTGTCTTTCAGGGGTTGACGGCGTTTCTGCCGACGTATCTCCAAACCAAGGGAATGAGCCAGCAAACCGCTGCCCTGTTGTTCGGCGTCATGTTCATCGCGGGTGCGGTTTCACAGGTCGTCGCGGGCGGTGCCGCGGACCGAATCGGTGTCAAACCCGTCCTTCTCGCCGTCACTGCGATCGGTGTCGTAACGCCAGTGGCCCTCACGCTCGCGTCGGGAACGGCAGTTCTCGCGGTCGTCGTCTCCATCCTCGGCACTCGGATGGCGATTGCACCCGTGAATAACGCATACGTCGTTCGGGCGCTCCCCGAACATATCGAGGGCTCCGCGTGGGGATTCCTCCGAACCGGGTTTTTTCTGGTCGGTTCGACCGGTTCGACGTTCGTCGGCTATTTCGCCGACGCGAACCGGTTTGACTTCGCGTTTCTCGTGTTAGCGGGGTTGTCGGCTGTCGCGCTGGGATTGTACACGATGTTGCCCGACCCGGAATAGAAGACGACCGTCAGCTCGAAATACTCGTCGAGTGATGGGTGTCGGCGGGCTATCGCTATCATCGTGACTGATCGATACCGAACTCAACTGCTCAATGCAATCGTCGCCTTCACGATCTATCTGCCGGTTTCAGTAAGCCGTGATATCTCATCGAGGGGAACGATTTTGTATCAGATTTCTATTCAATTCTGTATGGACGAGTCCGCTCTCCGAAGCCAAATGTACCGAATCAGGCGACGGCAGTATCTCATTCTCATTCTGCTGATCGCCCCGATCTTTCGTCTCATCGCCGAACTGATCGGATTCTGGACTGCTGGAGTTCTCTGTACCGTGCTTGGCCTCGTCTCATTCGCGACGTTCGTCTTTCGTCGCAGATGAAATCGGAACGCGACGGGACAGTAACCCGAAATCGGCGCTCGATTCGTGCGCCGATAGCAACTTCGATTATGATGGATTGCGGGGCATCCTCGTATCGGTTTTCGGGTCGATGATCGACGATTCAGCACCTCGCTCGGGGAGGATTCCAGCGTGAAAGAACATCCCCTCGTCCGAAAAGAGTCGGCGTTTGAGGTGCGCGAGAACGTGTGGCTCAGTCTGTTCCGACAAGTCCGCCGAAAGGCTGATTTTACTCCCCCAGTTCGGTTTCGACCGAGAGCCACCACAGATGACCTCGGTTCCGTGCCTCCGTGTGTTCGAGAACGCCGTCCTCGACCAGTTCGTGAAGTCGGTCGAACATCGCATCAAGCGATACGTCGAACTCGTCCGCGAGATACCGCGTGTTCACGACCGGTGCTGGCGCGTCTCGAATCGCGGCGACGATGTTCGCCGGTTCGAGGGACGCTTCCCCGGAGTCCATACGCATCCTCCGTCGCCGAATGGTATGTGCAGTTCGGCCGGATTGACCGGCCGAACTGCAGGGGTTTAGACTCGAACGACTCCCGACTCGCTGTTGCGTGGACGAAACGTTTTTCCGCGCTACCGACGGAATGGAAACTGGCATGTATCCATCTGCCACTGCCGGTGGTCGATTTTGGCCGACCACGGCACACTGAAGCGACTTCTGCTGTACCGATAGTGATACTCACAACCCGGGAGGAGAGCCATGCCTGAAATCGATCCGTGGGGCGACGTCGAAATTACAGACTACGAGGCGACGATGGCGCAGTTCGGTATCGAACCGGTTGCGGAGCTTGCGGACCGGTTGCCCGATAACCGCCTCGTTCGACGAGGCATCGTTTTCGGGCACCGGGACCTCGACACCGTGCTTGATGCCCGCGACGAAAGCGATCCGTTCGCCATGATGACCGGCATCATGCCCTCGGGTGTCTTCCACTTCGGCCACCTCGGCGTGGTCGAGCAGGTGCTCATGTTCCAGGAGATGGGCGCACAAGTCACCCTTTGCGCGGCGGACATCGAATCCTACACCACGCGGGACGTGTCGCTCGAAGACGCTCGCGAACTCGTGATAGAGGAGTATCTGCTGAACTACGTCGCGCTAGGACTGAACCTCGACGCGACGGACTTCTACTTCCAGTCGCAAGCGGGTAACGACCATCACGTCCGGAGCAAGCTGTTCGCTCGGCACGTCACACAAAACGAGTTCGAAGCGACGTACGGCAATGCCGATCCCGGAAAGATGGCGTCGGCGCTGACCCAATACGCCGACATCCTTCGTCCGCAATCGACCGAACACGGCGGCCCAAAACCGACCGTCGTTCCGGTCGGAATTGACCAAGACCCGCACGTCAGGCTGACGCGAGACGTTGCGTCTCGATATCGAGATACATCGTATCGAAAGCCTGCGAGTACGTACCACCGGTTCATGCGGGGATTGCAGGGTGGGAAGATGAGTTCGTCCGACCCGAAAAGCTACATCGCCCTCACCGATTCGATTCCGGACGCGAAACGAAAAATCGACGAGGCGAAAACCGGCGGCCGGGTCAGTATCGAGGAACACCGCGAAAAGGGCGCCGACGTCGAGGAAGACATGGTGTTCGAACTGCTCGCGTACCATCTCGTCGAGGACGACGACGAACTGAACCGGATTCGCACCGAGTACGAATCCGGGGCGATGCTTTCGGGCGAACTGAAAGCGATTGCCAAGGAACGGCTCGAAACGTTCCTCCGGGAACATCATCGGAAACGCGAGGAGGCTCGGCCGAAAGTCGAGCAGTACGTCGCGGACAACCTCCCCGGGGCAGTTCACTGATGCGAATCCGGTGCCTCCGTGCGACCGAACTCGTTCCGTTCGTGGACGAGAGCGGAATTTTATGCTCCCTCCCCACGGTTAGTTTAGCATGTACCTCGCCGACAAGACGTGGCCGGAACTGGGCGACTACGTCGCCGAAGAATCCGTCGCAGTCGTGCCGCTGGGTTCGACCGAACAGCACGGTCCGCATCTGCCGCTCGCGACCGATCACCTCATCGCGGAAGCGCTAGCACGGGAGGCCGCGGACCGAACGGGCTACCTCTGCACGCCGACGATAAACGTCGGCGTCAGTCCCCATCACAAGCAGTTCCACGGAACGATGTGGGTCGATGCACGGGCGTTCCGAGAGTACGTTGAAAGCTTCACACGGAACCTCACATATCACGGTATCGACCGCGTCGTGTACGTCAACGCCCATGGCGGCAACATGCAGCACCTCCGTGAGGTCGGTCGGCGACTTCGCGAGGACGAAGTCGCCTTCGCCGTCGAATGGATGTGGGATGAGTCGATTCCCGACCTCGTGAGTGATCTGTTTGAATACAACGGCCCCCACGGTGGGCCAAAGGAGACGGCGATGATCATGCACATCGCGGGCGAGTTGGTCCGAACGGATCAACTCGCGAACGCGCGGGACGGTGGTTTGGCCGACCTCCGTGACGGAAACTTTACGATTCACGGTGCACGCAACTACTACGACGCGATCGACAACACGGAAAACGGGGTGCTCGGCGACCAGACCGACGCGACACCCGAGAAAGGTGAAAAAATCTTCGAGGCGGCGACGGAACAACTCGTCTCCCTCCTCGAGTGGTTGGACGGTGCGCGATTTTCGGATTTGATGGCGAAACCGCACGTCGAACCGCAACCCGGCAGTCGGTGCGAGTATGCGCCGTGATGTTCCGACGGTTGAACTGACACCGTTTCTTCGAACGTTCCCGCACTCCACACCGAAGTCAGTGGTGTCTCCAGAACTGCCACAACGTTTTTACAATTACTCTCGCGCATAAAAGCGGCTTGCACAGACAGGCACACGAGAGTAACCGATGACGTGTGATGAGGCAACTATCAATGGAAACGAAGCCAGGTCGGGAAACGAAGAGTTCCTATGGAAGTCGGTTCCGCGACGCAACGACTGGGTTTTTCCAGAAGTACGGACTCGGGTTCGTGATGGTGGCGAGCTACTTCGGCTCCGGTTCTGTATTCATCGCCAGTTCCGCCGGTGTTCGGTACGGATATGGCCTCCTTTGGGCCGTCGTCGGGGCGGTTCTGCTGGGATTCATGGCACAGGATATGAGTGCACGGCTGGGGATCTTCGGCGAACCGCTCATGGCGTTCGTCCGTCGAAAAATCGGTCCGACCGGTGCGACGGTGATCGCCGCCGTTCTATCCATCGGCTGTGTCGCGTGGACCCTCGAACTCACCGCAGCGGTCGGAAAAGGTGTCTCGATACTCCTCGGTGGTGCGGTCGGTTGGCAGCCCCTCGCGCTGGTGACGGGACTCCTCGCCATCCTCATCGGCGTGCTGAACTACGACGGGGTGGAGCGCATCATGACTGCCATGATGCTCGCTTTGCTCGTCATTTACATGGGTGTCGCAGGCGTGAGCAGTCCCTCGATGGCGGACGTCGCGGGCGGATTCGTTCCCTCAGTTCCCGTCGGTGGAGCGTTGACGCTCGCGGCCGCTATCATCGGGACGACCGCGCTGTGGCCGAACTTCTTCCTCGAATCGAACCTCGTGGACAAAAAGGGTTGGGTCGGTGAGGAAGGCGTCTCTGAGATGCGTCGTGACCTCGGAATCGGCTATCTCGTTGGTGGCCTGACGACAGTGGCGATCGTGGTCGTCGCCGCGGCGGTTCTGCGTCCTGCTGGGTACACCGAACTGGAGACGTTCATCACGCCGGGCCGAGCGCTTGCCGACGTGTTCGGCGAGTGGGCGATGATCGTCTTTCTCCTCGGAACCCTCGCGGCGGCGTTCAACAGTATCGTGCCGATAATGTGGACGCCTGCCTATCTCCTCCAGAACGCACGCGGACGAGTCGCCGATAGCGCGACCCGCGAGTTCAAGATCATCTACGCGGTCGGCGTCGGTATCGGAAGCCTCTCCCCACTTGTACACCAGTTCGCGGGACTGAGTGTTATCGACATGATACTCTTGTTTCCGGCGTACAACGCCATCGTCGGTTTGCCAATCACGGCGATCTTGTTGTTCTGGGCGGTAAATGACCGGAACACGATGGGAGAACACCGAAACGGGATGGCGCTGACAGCGGTGAACTTCCTGCTCGTCCTCCTCTCGGCGTATCTCGCCGTGACGTCGCTCCCTGGATTCATCGACGCACTGACCTCGGGCGGTCTCTAACGACTGAGACGAATGCTTCCCGACCCGACAACGCTGGCGGTCCTGGTCGTCATTGCGTTTCTGTCCGGTATCGGAATCACGGCCGTCGGACCAGGTGGTATTTTCATCACGGTCGCCCTGTTCGCACTGACGGACGTTTCGTCGTCGGTCGTCGCAGGAACTGCGATGACGACCTTTGTTTTCACGGGTGTGCTTGGAAGTCTTACGTACCTTCAGTCCGGTGAACTACGCTCTACGTCGGGGAGACGGCTCGCAGCCCTCGTAACGCTTCCGAGCGTAGTCGGCGCTATTGCCGGGGCGTTCGCCAACACGGTCCTTTCTGATGGCCTATTCGGAATCATGTTGACCGGATTTACCATGCTGGTTGGAACGAGTATCGTCTATCGGGAGCAACGGGGTCTGGATTCAAAATGGTCGTTTCGAACAGATTCGACACTCGGAATCCTCGTTTTCGGCGTTCTCGGCTTCTGTATCGGTTTCTTGGGTGGACTGCTCGGCGTCGGCGGGCCCGTCATCGCCGTTCCTGTCCTCGTCGTCCTCGGCGTTTCGATGCTCGACGCACTGGCAGCCGCGCAAGTGCAGTCTGTGTTCCTTTCTGCGTTTGCCGCCTCGACATACCTGATGGAGGGTGCTGTGTCGATTCCGTTGGCCGTCGCCATCGGTGTTCCCGAACTGGCAGGCGTCGTCGTCGGGTGGCGGGTCGCTCATTTCATCGACCCATCCCGTTTGAAACTTGCGCTCGGTGGTTCACTCGTCGCTGCCGGGTTCGCGCTCATTTTTTCGTAATCTCGATACGGAGACCGGGAAGGTGGTGTCCGGCACACCCTGGCGCGTGTCAGCTAGACGTAGTGTTGGCGAAAAACCGTTCGGTGAGCGTGTCGGTAAGCAGGTCGATGAGTTCGGTGTCACAGTCGTCCAATTCCCCAAACACGCCGAGTGGGACGACTCCACCGGCCATATCGCGGTGGCCGCCCGCGCTCCCGACCCCGCCGAACGCCGCGGTCATCACCTCGCCGATGTGGACTCGTGGGTCGCGAGTTCTCGCGCTCAGATGGACGGTCCCATCGATGATTCCGAACACGAGTGTCGTGGTGATCCCCTCCAAATTGAGGAGGTAATCCGCGGCCTGTGGGAGAGTATCCCGTTCGTCCGTTCGTCCAGTGTGGGTGACCAGATACGATCCTCGAACCGCGCGGTTTTGAATCGTCTCTCCGATGGAATCGAGCGTTTCGTGCGTGAACAGAGAATCGGACAACCGACGGAGCAGATTGATATCCGCGTGTGGATGCAGGAATCGAGCACTCGTGTACTCCGCTCCCGTGGCACTACGCGTGAATGCGAGTGTCTCCCGGCGAATCCCGAACAACAACGCCGTTGCGAGTCGCTTGTCGAGTTCGATGTCGAGAAACGCGAGATACTCGGTTAGGATGGACGCTGTCGCGCCGACTTCGGCCCTGTGGTCGACGTACTTGGCATCGATTCCCGTGACTGAGTGGTGATCGATGACGATATCCGGCATCGTCCCTTCCGGGACGGAGTTGTTGACACCGGGTTTTGCATGATCGACGAACGCGAGTAGGGACGATGAACGCAGGCAGTTCTCGGTCAATCGGTACAGTTCGATGTCGAGGGCGTTGACCATCGCACGGTTCTGTTGATGAGTGATTTCTCCACCGTAATACAGGGTAACGTCCTCGACACCGACGTGTTCCGCGACCGTCGAGAGGGCGAGCGCGCTACTGATACAGTCGGGGTCGGGGTCGTTGTGACAAAGGATGGCTAACGAGTCGTTCCCGTCCAGTAGTTGAAGCAAGGAATCGAGACGTATCTCCGTCCGGTTCGGACTCGACTTAGGGTTGACGTTGATCCCACTGCTCAAAGTTGCTCTCCTGTCGGTTCTGCTATGAGTAATACATACCTCAACGAAAAAGACTTTCGGCCCCCGAATAATTCTATCGCCGACAACTCACGGCGATTCCTTCTCCGAGCGGGACTACCGACGTTTCGAACTCCTCGTCTTCCCGCATCGCTACTAGATACTCCGCGATACCGCGACTATCTTCGTCCATCTCCGGGTCGTTCCCTTCGAGTGCGTCGAGAATCAAGTCGAACTCCTGTATTCCACTGACCATCGCATTGTCAGCAACGATGACGCCGCCCGATGCGACCTTGTCGCGCACGGCTTCCAAGGCCTCGGGGTAGCCGTCCTTGTTGTGGTCGATGAGAACGACATCGAACGGTCCATCGTGTCGTTCGATGGCATCCATGGCGTCGCCATTCTCGAAAACGGCACGGTCGGCGAATCCGGCCGTTTCGAGAAACGCACGGGCTTCCCGAAGTTCGCTCGCGTCGTACTCCGTAAGGACGATTTCGCCGTCATCGGGAAGTGCCTCGGCGAACCAATACGCCGAGTAGCCGAATCCCGACCCGAATTCGAAGATACGCTCCGCATTCGTAACGGAGGCGAGAAACCGAAGGAACTGACCGACTTCGCGTCCGACGGTCGGGAACCCTTGGCCACGCTCTTCCATCGCTTTCAGCGTCTCGTCCGGCTCGGGCAGTGCGGCACGAACGAATCGCTTCGTCTCTTCCGGTAGGATCTCAGTCATACGGCACAAAACGACTCCGATACGGTTAATACTCGGGGTATGCGGTCAGGTCCGATGTACCGTCCACCTGTTCGAACCATTCCGTCTATGTTGATGAACTCGTCCCTCGTCGTCTTGTTATAATGAACAACGTGATCGTAACCAGAATCCAGAGTGCGACCATTTTGACGCCTGCTTCTCCCGTTTCGGTGGATCCTTTTGTTTCACCCGTTCTGTCCCCCATTTTACCGTTCCCCATCCTCATAGACACGGAAGACGATGAGGACGAGAATAAAGATGATGGCGATTCCGTCGTTCTCACGCCGATGCCGAACCGGCATTCGAAAATAGCGACGCTCATTTCCGAAGTAGTATCGCTGGACGAAGGACGTGGCATTTTCAGTAGTACGCAAAATGAACAGAGCCGAACGTGTTACCCGACCCGGTACCGTCCCCGACCGAAATCGATGAGAAAAATCGCAACTGCGGAAACGGGAGTGTTGCCCTCATTCGTACATTGTTCATTTATCAATCCAACTTCAAATGGTGGCCACATCTCCGAATATCGACGCGTAGGTGGTGACTACTCCAGGGAAGGCTAGTCATACCAAAGTGGGTTTCGAGCGTCATTCCTTCTGAAGAAACGACCATGTCTGCTCCGAATCACACCCCATACGGAACAGGGAACCGCTCCGAAACGACCACCCGCCGTCTCTGTGAGGGTGTCTGATGGCTGGAAAGCCAACCTGCGAGATGGTGGTTTGCGAGACCGGGTGGATAGAGCTTCGAAATCCGGACGAAAGCGACGAGCAGTGGTTGCTATCGGATACTGCCGCCGAAATCCGTCAGTGATCGATTCTCTCCGGGATATTCATAACAACGTGTTATGGACGACATCGTCAGACACCCGCCTGACTGAACTTCTTGTAGATGCCCGCTGTTGGATCGTGATATGGCATTCGTGACTGTCGCATCCATCTACGGAACCACCAACACAAACGCGACAGTCGACGGTGAGGCTGTATGAGCGGCCAATGTGTTCGGATAGAGGTGTTGGTCGCGGATTCACCAGAGGACGCCCCACTAGTCGAATCCGACTCTCGCGTCGATGTTTCGGTAAACGGTCAGATGTATCCGACCGCGAAACTCACCGACGGTCGATATGTGGCGTGGTGGTTCGAACCGACTGCACCGGCGGTCGATTCCAGCATCACGACCGAGTGGGTCGCTGCACCGACCCGATATTTGGCGGCCGTGACGTTGGGTGAACTCTGGGAGAACCCGGCGACGTTCGAGACGCTTACCAAGGCGTAGTTGAAAGGACGAACAAGTCCATTCCGTATCCCTCCTCCCCATTACAGGCGGTCGATACCCGTCTTCGACTGGTGGGTGCTTCGATGGAGGGTTCGTCTTTGCGTTGGGCGCGACTGGCCGTTCCGCATTCCCCGCTGACGACGGTCACGTGGATGGAGTGTAATCGACGAAAGGAGCAACCGACCCACCAGAGCAGTCACGCTGAGGTTAAACAGAACCACGAAAAGAACTTCCGAGGTTACGAACGTCACGAACAACCCAGTCAGCAATACACGGACGCTGAGTCCCATCGCACCGACGGCGAGGAGGCTGGTGAGGAGGGCTTTGGTCCACCCATAATCCCGTCGCATATCTCCATGCTCGTAATGAACGGGAGACAGCGCGACGAAGCTTGCTGACAACTGATCGATTCCTACCCGCGGGCGTGCCGGAAACGGTACTCGTGATGACCCGTAGCACTGTGCTAACGACTCCCTCGACCGACGAGTACGTTTCTCCATCGTGTACGCGTTCGACTGGGTCCGTATTTAAACTGCGTCAGTCCATTGTCTGACGCTGATTTTTCTGTAAAAAAGTCTTCGCCGTTCGAATCACGACAGTCGCTCGACCTTGATATACTGGTTCGAAGCGGGAGACTCGTCCTCGAACAGCGTTTTGAACGACACGTTCGGGTCCGCGCGAAACCGTGCCAAGCAGTCCTGACACAGAGCAGAGGCGGAAGGCGAGGGCTTTTGGATCGGATGCGAGGAACCGTCTATCGCCGTCCGAATGACTCTGATAATGGCGTCGTCTAAACAGCGATCACAGGAGTATCGGTCGTTGCGTGAGTTGGCTCCGTTTTTGTGTGTATTTCGATTCATCGAACTCCGAATTCGATTCACGTCTTTTTACTGCAAGAGTATGAGCGACGTGCGGGCGAGCGGTCGATTCGTAATCACTCCGTACCGGGTTCGTGTCCGTCGTTGTTGCTCTACTGATGCCAAATCCAAGCCTCGTCGCGAGACGACGAATTTTGCGGAGCAAAGGTTGCTACGACAGAAAGCTATCCAGATTCCAACGATTATCGGTACTCGCGATGCATCAGTCGCACTCGGTACCTCTTCCCGCCATCCCGACGCTTGGGCACGAAGTCGAACCGTCTCACCCGAATCGATGGGCCGGTTTTATCGTGCAGTGGCCGTCCTGATTCCATGTGCTCCCCATCACCGCGCTCGCCGAAAATTACCCGGAAAAGCGTTGCTCCAAGTGGTCGATTGCGTTCTCCTCGATTTTCGAACAGATACATCGTCCGTTCAGTTGTTGGATGGACGGTTGGAGTAGACCGTTCGTACTTTCAACTAACCATTGCCTGGCCGATGTCTCGATTCCGATGAAAGGAGGTGTTCGAAACTGAGTCACCGGACAGCACAACCGATTTCGAGGGAATCTATGCGCAGTAGTCGAATGGGTATGTATGGCGAAAGCCGCAATCGTTGTTCTGGCCGCGACTGAATCGCACGCGGATTGGGCCGGTTGACCAACGCACTGCAGGCCGCAAAGGAGTTCCAAGAGGCCGGTGACGAGTTAGAATAATCTTCGACGGTGCCGGTACCCATTGGGTAGACGAACTTGCCGACGAGGACCACCCCGAACACGTGTTGTACGCGTCCCTCGAAGCGCACGTCAGTGTCTGTGAGTACTGTGCCGGTGCCTTTGAAGTGGAGGAGGAAGCGGCGGAGAGTGAGGTTGAAGTGGTCGGCAAGTTCGAGGGTCACCCGAGTATTCGACAGTTGGTCGGAGACGATTACGAAGTCATCACATACTGAGGACGCGTTCACACTGCCCCGGAATCGCTCCTTCCTCCGCTTGTTTGGCGCGGATACTGTTGGAATTAGGAGAGTAATCGTCGTTTCGCAATCGGTAGTGTCCTTCGTGCCGACGTATCGGATTACTATCCAAAACCTAGTTACTAGCGGTAACCCTATACTCGTCGGGGCTCTAGTAACGAAGTAAGGATGACCGAGCAATTGAATCAACTCGAAATTTGGTGTGAGGGGGAGGAGTGGTGTCCAATTACCTCCACGACCACACTTATCGGGAAGAAATGGCACCCAGTAATCATACACCGTCTGCTCGAATACGGTCCAAGTGGGTTCAACGAACTGAAGCGGGCCGTGGATGGTATCTCCAGCAAAGTACTCTCCGATAGTCTCGAAGATCTCGAAACCAAACAGCTCGTTTCGCGTGAGATCGTCAATCAGAAACCGGTCCGTGTCGAATACTCGCTTACTGGCCACGGCGAGTCGCTCCGTCCAGTTATCACCTCGATGCGAGACTGGGGGATGGGGTATCTCACTCCGGCAAAGGATGTGGACTCATCGATCGCGTAGGTATCATCATCCGCTCAAATTTTCCCGTTCGTCTCTCGATTTCTTCTTCCTCCCCGATACCACGACCACTCGGTAGGGAGCGTGCGGACGTCCTCGAACTATGAATTCGGCGGTTCGTTTCCACCATCCGTTCCGGATGCGTTCGTTGACCGCAGCTGACATTCCCTCCCGAACGAATTATCAACTTCTCAACCGTCTAGACCGATAGCGAGGGGAGAGGGTGAAAATTTGGAGTGAACGGGACTCTGACGGTATCGCGATTGGATGGTGGCTATTTGGAATCGCCATCGCCATCGTCCTCGTCGTCTCGCTCGATACGTACCTCGGATGGGTGGTATTCGGGCTGTTCCTGTACTACGTCGCTCGGCCGATTTCTCGATGGCTTCAACGTCGGGGATTGTCCGCTAGTCTCGCGTCGCTTCTCACGCTGGCTCTCATCATTTTGCCCTTCGTTGGATTACTCGGCGCTATCGTCGTCATCTCTTTCGGACAGCTCTCGACGATACGACCAGAAGATATCGAGCAACTCGCTCGAACGCTTTTCCCGGGCCTCGATATCAAAACGATACCGACCGAACCGACGCAGTTGTACGATTCCGCCACACAACTCCTGCGCGAACCGTCGGTGCAAAACCTGCTCAGTCAGTTCGGTGGCTTCGTCGGGACGTTTGCGACACAGGTGTACAACCTGTTTCTCGCGCTCGTTTTTGTTTTCTTCCTGATCCGGGACGAGAGCAGTATCGCGGACTGGTTCCGGAGGACGGTTGCCGACGAGGAGACCACGACGTACGAGTATCTGGATGCGGTTGACCGCGGATTGAACTCGGTCTTCTTCGGTTACACACTGACTATCTTCGTCATCATCGTCGTCTCCGCGATAATTTACAACGGCTTTAATCTCATCTCGCCGCCGAGGATGGCGATTCCACAGACCATGCTCGTCGCCGTTGCAACCGGACTCGCAACCCTCATTCCGCTTGTTGGGCGCTCCATCGTGTACTTGACCGTCGTCCTCTATCTCGCTATCATTGCGATCGAAACCAACCTGACCCGGCTTTGGTTCCCTATTCTCTTTTACGCATTTATGGCGTTCGTGTTCGACAACGTCATCCGAACGTACGTGCGACCGTACCTCTCCGGTCGGATGTTCCACACCGGACTTATCATGTTCGCATATCTCCTCGGCCCACCGATCTTTGGCTGGTACGGTATCTTCCTCGGACCACTGATAATGGTCATCGCCGTCCAATTCCTGTGGAAGGTATTTCCGAACATTCTCCCCGGTACGTCGTCTGCAACCGATGTATCAACGGTGAACGAGGAAGCTCAGTCGCCGGACGGACCGATACCACCGGGCCACGGAGGTGATCGGACGGGGGCAAAACCGGACGACCAAGACCGTGGGGACTCTACGCCGTGACTACCGTAGTTCGTTTTCGCCGACGACGAGCGCGTTCGAAATCAGGTTTTTATACGCTCGACGGAGACGCTCCGATAGCGCCTGATGTGAGATTCCGAGGCTGTCGGACAGCTCTTCACCCGATATTTCCCGCGGGATGTCGTAGTAGCCCGCTTCGAGCGCGGCCATGAGCGTTTCGTACTGTTCTTCGGTGAGTCCGTACTGCCCCCGCCGTGGTGATTCGTCTATCTGATATATCTGCTCGATTTCGAGGGGGATATCGTTCTCTTCGCAGAACTCGTACGTCGCCGACAGCGAGTCCCGGTCGGGGAACAGAATCCTGAGTTGCCAGCCATCGTCCTTCCCGTTCGCATCGATGATGGTGCCACTCTCCTCGACGAGGATGTGAATCGCGAACTTAGTTCTGCCAACCCACGACATCCGGTACAGCCTTTCTTCCTCCAAATCCACGAGCAGTTCGACGTTGTCCGTCGTCGGGTCGTCTTCGAGCGCCGCTTGGAGCGCTTCGAACTGGTCCGGCTCCGCCGACGCCCAGATGTATGGCATGACCCGTTCGGGTTCGGTGGCGACGACGCGCTCGACTTCGAACTCGACTTCCGGAACTCGCTCGAGTGTCGTCTGCAGTGCGAACCCTGAGGCTGGAATTCCCACGATGGCGATAGTACTCATACCACTCTCTAGGCACCTCGGGGGAATGACTCTGCTGGCGGATGTGTGCTATTTTGTCTCTACTGGAATGTGCAGGCGGTACGCTCTTTATGGCGCGTCAGAGTTCACCGTATGATGGACGATTCCGAAAATCTGTCTCCACTAGAAGTTTTACGTGAAGCGGCACTCACCGGCGTGACCGTCGTCGTTCCGCTGCTCATCACTGTGTACGTTCTCGTTGTCCTGCTCACTTTCGTTGCGGACATCCTTCGACCGCTGCTCGAGTTCGTTTCCCTCTCTTCGATTTACGTTCTGGGTGGCGTTACTGCGGCAACCGTTTCCGCGCTGATTTTGGTTATCGGATTCATCGCACATTCGCCGATGGGCGAGCGTGCAATCGACAACTTCGACGAAGCCATCAGCCGCGTACCGGGGCTCGGCACCGTCTACCGGAGCTTTCGACGGATGGGCGATGCCATGATAGAGAGCGATGCCGACCACTTTCGTGACGTCAAACTCCTCGAATTTCCCACTGACGGAGCCTACACGTTCGCGTTCGTAACGGCGGAAACCCCGGAGGGAATCGAAAGAGCGGTCGGTGAAGGCTCCATGACGACCGTCTTTCTCCCGATGGCTCCAAATCCAGTCATGGGTGGGTTCGTCGTCAACGTCCCCGACGATCAACTCGTGGATATCGATCTAACGCTCGAAGAAGCGTTCCGGGGAATCGTTACCAGTGGCGTCGGAATCGACGAAATGGACGCCGGTGGGAACGGCCTTTCCGAAGAGGAACTTCGCCAGCTGACCGGATATGACGTCGCAAAACGGCAGAAACGAACTTAGCGGGCCAACGACGCAAGCGCGCCAGCGAGTATCCGTGTCGCTGCGGCACAGTCGTCCCATTCAGTCCATTCGGCGGGATTGTGTGAGATCCCGTCTCGCGACCGGGCGAAAAGCATCGCCGTATCGGTTTCTTTCGCGATATGCATCGTGTCGTGGGCGGCCCCGGAATGAAGGTCGAGAAGTTCGATATCGGCTTCGTCACCTGCATCGTGCACTGCTCGCCGACAGCGGTCGCTCATCACTATCGGTTCGACATCGAACTCCCGGACGAATCCGGTTTCCACACCTCGCTCCGACTCGAGACGGTCCAGCGAATCCTGCGCCAGCGAGACAAGTTCATTCATCGCATCATAGGAAACGTCTCGAATATCGACACCCATTTCGACCGCTCCGGGAACGACGTTTGTCGCGTTCGGACGAACGTCTAGTTTACCGACCGTGCCGACCGTCGTCTCTCCGATCTCGTCGGCACCTCGTTCCACATCCTGTACGAACTCGCTCGCGGCGACGAGCGCATCGGTTCGTTCGTCCATTGGAGTCGCCCCGGCGTGATTCGCCTCCCCGAAGACTTCTACATGGCAGTGTGTGATCCCGGTAATCGTCGTTACGACGCCGACCGGCAAGTCGGCGCGTTCGAGGCGTTTACTCTGTTCGACGTGGAGTTCGAGCCACGAATCCCACTCGCTTGCGTCGATCCTCCCTTCGCCACGGAATCCCATCGTTTCGAGCGCATCTTCCAGCGTTGTCTGCCCGTCCTGCAGCGCGAGGGCCTCCTCGACCGATCGCTCGCCAACTGCGACCGACGACCCGAGCAGTCCGTCGGCGAATCGTTGACCTTCCTCCTCGGTGAAGGAGACAACTTCGACCGGTCGACTCGGTTCGATACCCGCATCCTGCATCGCCCGTACCGCTTCCAGTGCGGCGTAGACGCCGAGTGGCCCATCGAAGACACCTCCCTCCGGAACCGAATCGAGGTGGCTCCCTGCCGCGACGGCGTCCGCATCCGGGGCCGCAGTTTCGGGCGTCCACCGCCCGACGATGGTGCCGACCGCGTCCACTCGCACATCCAGTCCGGCGTCTTCGAGTCGCTCGACGAAGTACTCACGTACTTGGCGATTTGCTTCGGTTCCAGTGAGAACGGTTCGTCCGTGACCGTCTACATCGAGCGCGCCGAACTCGGCGTTCGTTTCGATATCGTTCCTGAGTCGTTGGCTATCGATTTTCATGACTCTGGGAAGGGTTTCGACGGGTAATAAGAGAGGGGATGTCTGGCATGCTCTGCCGGAAAGAGTATCCCACAACTGTCTCCTCCCGGTGAATGTTTCGATAGATGATGTTATTTTCCGCCATCCGCTTCCCGTGAGATGGGGCAGGGTTTAGACGATGGGGATGGTATCAGTGGATATGGCCGCCAGCCACTCGGTGACGGAGTCCGACGAGGGGCCGAGAGACGCCGTGACGCTGACCGACGTTCGGAGGACGTACCACCTCGGAGAACCGGTTCACGCGCTGGACGGCGTCTCGTTGTCGATTCCACGGGGCTCGTACACCGCAGTCATGGGACCGAGTGGGTCGGGAAAAAGTACCCTCCTCAATCTCATCGGCTGTCTCGACACCCCGACGGAGGGGATGGTTCACGTCAACGGGCGAAAAGTGACGGGACTCTCCGATGGCGAACGGACGGACGTTCGTGGAGAGGAGATTGGCTTCGTTTTCCAGACCTTCAACTTGATGCCGCGATTGACTGCTCGCGAGAACATCGCGCTTCCCCTCGTTTTTCAGGGGATTTCCCGCTCTGAACGACAGGAACGCGCCGACGACCTGCTCTACAAAGTCGGGCTTCGCGGGAGGGGCGACCACCGTCCGAACGAACTGTCGGGTGGGCAACGCCAACGTGTCGCCATCGCTCGCGCGCTGGCGAACGACCCTGCGATTATTCTGGCCGACGAACCGACCGGCAACCTCGACAGCGAGACGGGCCAACAGATCATGGGTCTCTTCGAGGAACTCAACGACGACGGCCACACCGTTTTGATGGTGACTCACGAGCGCAATATCGCGGAACACGCGGAACGTATCGTTCACATTCTGGACGGCACCATCGAGCGCGTGGAAGAAATCGAGGTTCCGCGCCGGGTCGAAGAGACACACTAGATCGACTGCCACACGAACAATCAAGCAGTCCCCCCGCCAACTCGGTTCCATGCATATTGCGTTCGTCGCATACGACGGCATGACCGTGCTCGATTTCGTCGGCATCTACGATCCACTAACTCGGCTCGATACGATGGGATTTCGGAACGACGTGTCGTGGGACGTTTGCGCCCGAACCGACCGCGTCACCGCGAATGCGGGCCTCGAAATCGTTCCCGACGTCGTGGACGAACCACTCTCGGGGTACGACATGCTGGTGGTGCCGGGCGGATTCGTCGCCCGTGACCTAGCCGAGAACGACGAGTTCACCTCGTGGTTGGCGACCGCGGATGCGGAGTGGATCGCCTCGGTCTGCACGGGGTCGCTCCCCCTCGGGGCCGCGGGATTTCTGGAGGGAAAACGCGCGACCACGCACCCCGACGCCTACGATCGACTAGCCGAGTACTGTGAGGTTGTCGAAGAACGCGTCGTTCGGGACGGACGGGTCGTGACGGCGGGCGGTGTTACGTCCGGTATCGACCTCGGTCTGTGGCTCTGTGCCGAATTGACCGACGAGTCGATCCGTGACGAAATCAAGACACAGATGGACTATCCGTATTAGCAGGTCGTCATTCCGGATGGCGGTACCGCGGTCCTATAGTGCGGTTCTCGGCCACGCCGGGGGAGAGCAGGGGAACGGTTATACGTCCTGTACGTGTCGCTGTTGGTGAATGATGGACGAGATCGACGACGTGGGCTTCGTTGCGATGAGCGTCCTTCCGGTGCTCGCGGTCATGGGACTCGCCAGTTTCGATATCGTACTCGGGGTGTTCCTGTTCGTTGGCGTCGTTACCGGAATCGTCCGCTATCGTCAGGGGCAGAAGTGGCTAGCGTTCGGGTGTGTGCTTTTGTCAGCTTCGGTCTCCTCGCTTCCGTTCATCAGCAGCAGGCCGCTCGTCATCGTCGTCTTTTTTGGCGGCGTTGTCGTCTCGCTGGTCATTCTCGTTTTCGGTCAGTTGGGCCTCATCGAACGACTTTCCCTTCCGTCGCTTCACGGTCGGCGTCGCTGAAGGGAACGAACCCACCGGTAGCACGAACTCACGAGTGCTATTGAGTTCTCCCCAGAACGACTGATATTTTGCTCGAAAAACATTTTATCTTCGTGACGGACTCTCAAGTAGCGGAGCCACCGCGACCGAAAGCATGAGTGCAAACGACACGGCCGTGACTGTCCTGTTCACCGTCGATTCGCTTCGTTCCGACGCCCTTCCAACGGATGGCGTCGTTTCTGCGCTGGGTGAACGAGGGACCGTCTTCGAACACGCGTTCGCTCAGGGGAACTGGACGCCGTTTTCGTTCCCGTCGATTCTCGGTGCCGAACAGGTGTTCAACGATTCGGGGGATATCGGTGTCGCCGATGCGCCGACGCTAGCCGAGACGCTGTCCGATGCCGGAGTATCGACCGCGGGATTCAACGGTGCGAACGGCTTCCTGACCGAACACTGGGGATACGACCGCGGATTCGATGACTTCGAATCGTTCACCTCCGGAACGGGGGACAGCCTCTACAGCAAGTATCTCACGGCCCATCCGACCGTTCAAGCGTGGCTCCAAGTCGCTGCCTCACCGATTCGGCGACTGTTCGGAAAAAGGGGTGGGGCGCGAAACGTTTCTCGAATGCTCGACGTGGAGCACCGAGCTATCGACTTCGTCGAAGAGGCTGAACCGCCGTTCTTCCTCTGGGTCCATTACATGGACGTTCATACGCCGTACGTCCCTGCCCCGAAGTTTGTCCGCGACGAGACTGGCACGAAGGTCGGCTCGCTCAAAATGCTTCGAGCACATGCGAGGGCAGGGTTGGGTCGTGAAGTGAGTGACGATTCCCTCGCCGATCTCGAATCGCTCTATCGGGCCGCAAGCAGGCAGGTAGACGCCAGCGTTGGTCGGGTGCTATCGGCACTCGACCGACGAGGAGTACGCGACGACGCTTGCATCGTTCTTACAGGTGACCACGGCGAGGAGTTCATGGAACACGGCCATCTCGCCCATTATCCGAAACTCTACGAGGAATTAGTTCACGTGCCACTCATCGTCCGAACCCCGGACGACGGGCCGAAATCCAAGCGTGGAAACGAGGATACAGTCGAGTGTGCGGTCGGTCTCGACTCGATTCCGGCCACCATCTGTGACACGATGGGCGTCGAACACGACTTTTCGAGCGGCAGTTTGCTCGGCGACGCCTCTGATCGAGTGCCGGTTACTTCCGTAGCGGTACGTGGCACCCACGTAACACAACAGCCGATTCCACGTCGGTTGAAGGACGGTGAACTTCTCGTGAGTGCACGAACCGCTGACTGGTCGTACATTTACCATACGGAATCGGGGAACCGCGAGTTGTACGACCGACGCCGCGATCCGACCGAACAGGAGAACAGCTGGGACGAACACGAGGGGTCGGAGTTCGCTGGTCGCCTCCACGATGCGGTTGAAAATCGAATCGACGATATCGAGACCGACGGGCGAAGCGAGTCGGTCGAACTGCCGTCCGACGTGACGAATCGGTTAGAGGCGCTCGGCTATCAGTGACCTCGTTGGTTTCCACCGACTGTCCGAGCGATGGTCGTTTTGGTTGTCGGTGTCTAACGTTTGCTGGGGGAGAGAATACTGATGAGAGAGAGCGCAAAAACCCGATTCGTGGAGGGTGGATGATGGCACGAGTGCTCGTTGTTTTCGGTACATCTGAGGGGCAGACAGCCACGATTGCCGAGCGGATTGCGGACGTGCTCGAATCGGAAGACCACTACACGACGTTGGTTCACGGACGACACGTCTCCGAGGAGTTTCGACTTCGCGACTACGACGCCGTCATCGTCGGTGCGTCGATTCACATGGGAAAACATCAACGGTACCTGACTCGATTCGTTCGGGAACACGCAGCGGAGTTGAACGAACTCCCCTCGGCGTTTTTCTCGGTCAGTCTCACGGCCGCAGCGGGGACCGACGAGTCACAGGCTACGGCACAAGGGCTGGTTGACGAGTTTCTCGCGACAACGGGGTGGCATCCGGACGAGACGATGACCGTTCCCGGCGCGCTTACATACAGTCGATATGGCTGGATCAAGCGGTTCGTGATGAAACAAATCGCGAGGCAAGAGGGTGGAGGTACGGACACGACACGGGATTACGAGTACACTGACTGGGATGAAATCAGCTCGTTCGCCATCCGTTTCGCCCGCTCGTTAGAATGAACGATGTCGAAAAACGTCCGCCTCGTCCGTCCACAACGGGCGGACGAGAGTGGACTTCCCACTTCCGTCGTTCTCAGAAGGTGCGCCGTGCCGTAGTACTCAGTAGGTTGAGTTCGCTACTGAAGATGGTCGCGTCCCCCGAGAATCGGTATCGTTCACCCCGGCTGAAGTTCGCGTCACGTGCGAACATCAGTGCCGTGAGCGCGGCGTTCGGACCGCCGAGGTCGTACCGGATGACCCAGCCACTGTATTCGTCCGGCTGACTGATTTCTGCCACGTCGCCACCGCCCGGTCGCCGAAGCAATCGAACGACTGTCGATGCCTCGAGTGCGTTCGTGATGCGGAACGGAACGTTCGGGTGATACGCGTACGTGTACACCAACACGTTCTCCCTCCGTTGTGCGGTAGCGGTTCCGGCACTGCCGAGACCCAGCGCGAGCGCACCCGTCGCGAGTGCACCCTTTTTCATAAATGTTCGCCGTGACTCGTCCGAAAGGACGTCCCCTGCGTTCTCTCCTGCACTTTTTGTGTCTATACTCTCACTCTCTGCCATACTTAACCCCCGTTAGAATATTGGACACTCTCATATATAAGGAAGTATTATTGTTATCTTTGGGGACATTTCCCCTCTTCCCTCCACACCTCCCAACTCCTCTTCCCTCGTGTCTCTTGCGGTACCGTGGAATTACTATTTATCAGCAAGCGTTTCGAGGACGCGGTCGAACCGGGTCCGAACATCCGACGCGATGTCTTCCATTTCCGGATTGTCCACGACCGAGAGCATGGCTTCTGGGTCCACTGCGCTGACGACGACACTGTCATCCGTTTCGTAGATGACGACGTTGCAGGGAAGCAGCACGCCGAGATCTCGCTCCGTGTCCAGCCCCTGTTTCGCGAGCGGTGGGTTACACGCGCCGAGAATCCGGTACTCGGGATAATCCTCGATACCAAGCTTTTTCTCGAACGCGTTGCTCACGTCGATGTCGCTCAGGATGCCGAAACCTTCGTCGCTCAGGGCATCCGTGGTTTTGCCGATGACCTCCTCGAATTCGCCCTCGACGTGTAGCTTGTCGTAATACGTCATCGATTCCCAGTACAAGAGACGGGAAGTTAGTAATTGAGGTTTCACAATGCGATTTCGCTCAGTTACTTTATTTTCAGTACAGAATTCCGAGTATGATTCCATTGAACCCCTGTCGGATGATATCGCTGAAATCAAACGATACGGTTCGGGGGAACACTTGCCCACTTACTACCCGTTTCGACGAGAAAGGTGGTAGCAACGCAGGATCGGAATACGATTTCTCGCCACCGTAGGAGTACGAGCGTGCGATTAAAGCTCCGTTCAGTCCGCGTGAGCGGCTGATTCTTCCTGGCCCCCGCTCGATTCGAAGTACGTCACGTACATTTGTGCGACGAAGACGGCAGTGAAGACCACGTTGAGAACCGTCGTGTATGTATGAGGAACTGATCCACCAGTCCCCGCTCGTTTCGGAATCAGACCGACTGCACCCCATGCATAGTGAGTCACGATGCCCGTTAGAGTGGCGACCGCGAAGATGGAGAGGAACAGTACCGCTGCCAGACGTTTGCCGTAGTATTTGCGATACATGTCGACGATGTGGGGAACGATTAGGTCAGCGTAGATGAACGACATCACGCCTCCAAACGGGATTCCGGACGACCATAGCACTAGTGCGAAGGGAACGTTCGCCACTGAACAGACGAACGTAAGGACGCCGACGAGGACGCCGATCGCTGACCCGAGTACGACCCACGCGACAGTCCCTTCGGGTGCGAGCGTGAATAGCTGTGCCCACCACGATCGTGGTACGAACGCGGCGAGAAGCGAGGCGATAATGAATCCTGCGACGAGATCGTCCCACAACATTTCCCACTCCCCGATGGCATTTCTGAAGGCGTTTTTCCATCCCGAGACGGTGAACAGTTTCTCCCTCCACGTCGCGGGTTTCTGCTGATTTACGAAGGTCTCTTTGCACGACTCCGAGCAGAAATACGCCGTTCCATCGTCCGTCTCGATGTACACGCTATCGTCGTCGTTCGGGTCGACTTCCATTCCACACACCGGGTCACGGACGGTTCCGTTTTCCTCGTCGCCCGAGCGAGCGTGGTCGCGCGCGGCTTCGAACCACGAATCGGGGACGATGTACTTCGTAATGCCCGCCAGCAGAAGGATCATCAGGATACCGCCGAATACGTCGGCGGCGACGAACTGCCAGCCGAGCAAAATCCACATCACGAGTCCGATTTCGATGACAAGGTTTGTGCTGGCGAACTGAAACCCGGCGAAGGACGATTCCGGCGAAGCTCCCTTCTTGAATAGTGATTTCGCCGTGGCGACGGCTCCGAACGAGCAACTCGACGAGAGAAACCCGAAGAGGCTGCCGAGCCCGATCTCACGTAGACCCCTTCCGCCGAGCACGTCGGTCATACGGTCCTCGCTGACGAACGCCTGCACTGCCCCCGCGATGGTAAATCCGAGTACTAGCGCCCACCACGTTTTCCACGTCATGTCGCCGAGGAACGTCGCAGCATCCACGAGGTTTTGAGCGATGTTCATGGATGGAACTAGGGACACGATGTTTTCGGTCGTTGTGGTTAATGGAACGGTAATTCGAACGTCGGTCTGCGAACGGATACTCCCGGAAAATCGCGTAAATCAACCGATTAGAAACCAGCCACATCAAAAACTCATTTATTAGTTCGGCCATTCACCCTAATCGTCTTGCCTTTCTAAAAAATACCGCTTCAAAGCTTGATCAAATAAGGTGGCGTAGCTTCCGGCACCGAATGCCAGCAAACGCTACGAAAGTGTTTGGGAACAGTAAGTCTCTATCGAGAACCGTCGGAAATGGCGCTCGAACTCTGACGGCGAGGTGCATACTCGGTACGACAGAAATGGGGCGAAAACCGGGGAAACACGCACCCCAGCCGAATCCTTTTGCCGTCTCCGTTCTTCGACCGTACCATGTCATCACCACGGTACTCTGTCGCACGCTATCTGAGCATCGATAGCGCCGAGTCGCCGACGATTTCGGTCGACGGCGAAATCGTCTATCTCACCGATACGACCGGAACGCCGCAGGTCTGGTCCCTCGACGCACCGAACACGTATCCGACTCGACTCACCGCGTACGACGAACGAGTTTCGTTCGTCTCGGCTTCGCCATCCCGTCCGGAGGTGATTTTCGGCATGGACGAAGGAAGCAACGAACACGATCAGCTATTCCGGTACAACCTGCGAGACGGTACCGAAACTCCACTAACTGACGACCCTGGATCGATACACCTGTGGGGCGGATGGAGTCCTGACGGCGATCAGTTCGCGTTCACGGCGAATCGTCGTGAACGCGATACCTTCGACGTGTATGTACAGACTCGGGACGAGTTGGAGCCAACACTCGTCCACGAGGGTACGGGTGGTTTCCTCGGTATCGAAACGTGGGGGGAACCCGGTATCGTGCTTTCGAAAGCACACGCCAGCTTCGACTACGACCTGTTCCTGCTCGACCCCGAAACGGGTGACCACCGAAGGTTGAGCGACGACACTGAAACACGGTACGGAAACGTGCAATTCGGCCCCGATGACGGACTCTACTGCGTGACGAACTACGGTTCCGATACGGCAGACATCGTCCGAATCGACCTCGACGACGGAACGCACGAGACGATACAGTCGGGTGACAACTGGAACGTCGAAGGGTTCACGCTGCACGTGGGAACGGACCGTATCGTCTGGAGTCGAAACGTCGATGGCTACTCCGACGTCCAAGCTGGCACTCTCGTAGGCGATGATATCGAGTCATTGGCTGAACCGGACCTCCCTGAAGGTGTCGTGTACGACCTCGGTTTGGGACCGGATGGCGAGCAGTGTGTCCTCTCACTCAGCCGGAGCGATGACCCGAGAAGCGTCGTTACGTTCGACCTGGGGACGGGAGACTCGGAGCGATGGACGAACTCCGGAACACTCGGCATACCCCGTGAGAGCCTCTTCGAACCGGAAACGATTCGATACGAGACGTTCGACGGGCGGGAGATTCCGGCCTACTGGACGCTTCCCGAGAACGTCGAATCGGACGGCTCGTCCGGAACGGTCCCCGTCATCGTCGACATCCACGGGGGTCCGGAGCATCAACGACGGCCGTGGTTCTATCCAACGAAACAATACTTCCTCCAACAGGGATACGCGATCTTCGAACCGAACGTTCGCGGGTCGTCAGGGTACGGCACGGAATACACGCACCTCGATGACGTCGAAAAACGAATGGATTCGGTTGCGGATATCGAATCGGCAGTCGAGTGGCTCCACGACCACGAAGCCGTCGATTCTACCCGTATCGTCGCCTACGGGCGCTCCTATGGCGGATTTATGGTTCTCGCGGCAATAACGGAGTATCCTGACCTCTGGGCCGCGGCGGTCGATTTCGTCGGCATCGCCGACTTCGAAACGTTCCTCGAAAACACCGGCGAGTGGCGGCGCTCCCATCGTGCACGGGAGTACGGCTCGTTGGACGATCCCGAACATCTCGAATCCATCAGCCCGATTCACAAGGTCGACCGAATCGCCTGTCCGCTGTTTATTCAGCACGGTGCAAACGACCCCCGTGTGCCGGTCGGTGAAGCCGAGCAGATCGCCGAAAAGGTTCGAGACCGAGGCGTTCCGGTCGAAACCTGTATTTTCGAAGACGAGGGTCACCACACGACCTCACGCGAGAACTTGATCGAGGAATTCGAACGCATCGCCGAGTTCTTGGACGAACACGTCTAAGTAGGGTGTCCGCCCATTTCCCGAGAGACTCGTTCGTCGTCGAACCGGTCGATTTGGTGGGTTGGAATGGCTGTACCTAGGTTTGGTGTCCGGTAACCAACACGTCGATAAGTGGTGCTCGCTGCAATCGACTTCTACACCCCTAACTCGTCGGCTAAGTCGTAAATCGATTCGATAACGAGGTCCGGCTCGTCGCCGAATGGCTCCCACGGCTTTCCTTTTCTGTCCAACCACACGCCCTGCATTCCGGCGTGTTTCGAACCCTGTACGTCGAACCATCCGGCGGTGATATGTGCGATTTCCTCGATCGGGGTCCCGGTTCGTCCCGCAGCATGGCGGTAGATCTCCGTGTCGGGTTTGAACGTCTCCACTTCGTCGGCGCTGATGGTGTCTACGAGGAGGTCGCCGATGTCGGCGTGTTCGACCATCGAATCCAACATTTCCGGGTTTCCATTGGAGACGACGTAGCAGTCGTAGCCACCGTCGCGGAGTCGCTCGATTCCGTCTCGCACGTCGTCGAATACATCGAGTTCGTGATAGACGGCGAGGATTTCGTCGCGCTCGTCCGCGGTAATGTCGGCATCGTGGGCGGAGAGAGCGTACTGAAGCGCATCCCGGTTCATCTCATAAAACGGTTGGTACGAATCGGTGTGGTTGGCGACGAACGTGTATTCGAGCGACCGTGCACGCCAGAGATCGGAGACGGGTTCCGGATCTTCGACGCGCTCGGCGAGCGCTTTTTCCGCGGCATCGACATCGACCAGCGTGCTGTAGGAGTCGAACGTAACGGTCGTAACTCGGTCGGACTCGAAGGACATGGACGGTGTTCGCTCGGAACGGAGTTAGTCGTAGGGGCAAAAGCAGGGATTTCCGGTACTCCTTGCTCCTCGATCGTGCAGCGATCAAAACGGGAGTGACGTTCAGTTCCTACAACCGGACCGTATGTTGTTTCGCCGAACCGACCCCGTCGAACTCGGAGAGTTGGCCGCCGCACGAACTCCGTGTTTCGGACGGACTGAGATACACCTCGAACTGGGAACTACAGCCGATGGTTCCCCAGGTCTCGATAACTGTCGTCGCTCCCGTCGCTTTCGGTTGTAGCGTGTAGAGCAGTTCCCCCCTTTCTGGGACGTTTCGGAACTGAAACACGTGTTCTGAACCCGGTTCGAGGGTGTACGCCTGGTCGAAAACGACGTTATCCTTTGGGCGAATTCGCGTCGCCTGCATCGTAAACTGGAATTCGCCGTCATCGCGTTCCTCCTTCCCCGTATTTTCGTCCTCGTCCCCGACTACGTCGTCGACCATGTCCTGAACGTCGATTTCGCCCTCGTCCTTTACCGTTTCCGTTTTCCCGTTCTTGTCGGTTATACGGTACGCCGAAATCGGCTGACTCGAAACGGAAAGCGTGAACAGTTGTGGATTGTCGGTCGGATTCTTTACCAAGAGCCGGTTTCCGGTCGATGACTGTGACTGGTTTTCGGTACGTGATTGACTTCCGATCGAGGATTGTGATTCGTCACCGCTGGAACTTTCCGTCTGTTTTGCAACAACCGAAGCCATCGTCCCGGTGAGAAGTACTGTCCCCCCTGCGAGTAAACGTCGTCGTGATATGTGATCGGAGAACTTACCCATGATACCCCACAGAACGGTGTCGCTCTTCAGCCCTTTCAAGGCTGTGGCACTCACGTGACACTATCGTCCCCTGATGGGGTGGTCGGTATCTCACTCGTGGCCCGACACGTGAACTGCTGAGTACGGCTCTTCGAGATACGCTAAATCGCCGGACGAGAGGTCGATATCGAGCGCTTCGACAGCGTCTTCTAGATGTTCAACGCTAGTCGTCCCGACGATCGGCGCGTCCACCCATTGTTTGTGGAAGAGCCACGCGAGCGAAATTTGCGCCATCGTCACGCCTTTTTGGGCGGCAAGTTCCTGCACTCGTTCGTTGATTTCCGCGCCGCCGTTATCCGCGTAGGGATGCTGGTGTGCGTAATCGTCGGATTGTCCTCGAGTCGTATCCTCGAACGCTTCGTGTGGCCGGGTGAGATAGCCACGTGCGAGGGGACTCCACGGAATGACACCGATCCCCTCTTTTTTACAGAAAGGAAGCATCTCGCGTTCTTCCTCGCGGTACACCAGATTGTAATGATTTTGCATCGTCACGAATCGGTCGAGGCCGAGTCGCTCACTCGTGTGAAGGGCCTCGGCGAACTGGTGTGTCCACATCGAACTCGCGCCGAAGTAGCGAACTTTTTCCCGTCGAACCGCATCGTCGAGTGCCCGTAGGGTAACGTCTATGGGCGTCCTCTCGTCCCACCGGTGAGTCTGATAGAGGTCGATCGTATCCATGCCGAGTCGGGAGCGGGAGTTGTCGAGTTCCTGTTCGATAGCCTTCCGTGAGAGCCCTCCCGAGTTCGGGTCGTTCTCGTTCATCTGGAAGTAGCCCTTCGTGGCTACCACCATCTCGTCGCGCCGACCATCCAGCGCCTTTCCGAGGATTCGTTCACTTTCGCCGCGTGAGTACATGTTCGCCGTGTCGAAGAAGTTGATACCGAGCTCGATGGCTCGTTCGATGATCGGCATACTCTCTTTCTCGTCTAGCACCCACTCGCGCCAGTCACTCGACCCGAAGCTCATACAGCCGAGGCAGATGCGACTTACCTCCATACCCGTATCGCCGAGCGTCGTGTACTCCATATCGAGAATCTCGCTTGCGGGTGGCAAAAAGCTACGCCACCCCGGAGAGTAACGTGCTCACACGATTATATATCTGAATAGATTTCTCAGAAGCTATCTAGAAAGCTATCTCACTTGGATTCCTTTGGAGCACGGAACGGTAGCGCAACTGAATCACACGCGGAAAATAGCGATTCGACGGTTCCGTTCATCACTCATTGCGTCACTCTTCTAGCAATTAGTGAACAGAACAAATAATATTAGTTTTTAGGAATAAATACCTATCGTAAAGAAAGGCGATAGTATGAAAACGAATATTTGGGTGCTACCAATCGACCCGCCGCAGACACGGGTGTTGTTCCTGCCGATTTGGAACGCAATGTACCAGGACTAACGATCCATACTGTCGACGACGTACAGGATGTTCTCAACGGTATCGAGGAGTGGAACGTCGATTGCGTCGTCAGTGCCTACGTGTTTCCGAGGTGGGACGGGATCACACTGTCCGAACGAGGCCGCGACCGCTTTCCATACGACCACGGATAGTGGATCGGGACTGGGTCTGTCCATCGTGAAAGGAACCGCCGAGGCCCACGGGTGGTCGATTTCCGTTCGTGACGGAACGGACGGCGGTGCGTGTTTTCGGATTCTGCTGGAGTAACCTACGGTCGCCGAAACCCTTCGACAGTGGGAGCGTCCAACGGACTCGTCGGAAGACCGTCCGTTGGCTCGGGGTCGTTGTATCCGCGTGGCGCGACGTCGTTCGGCGAATTCGGGTAGAACAACGACGCGAGCAGTTGGATCTGTTCACGGCCGACGCTCAGTTCGAACTGGCCACCACCATACAGTCGTATTTCGTGACGATCACAGTATTCGAGCGTGTCGAACAGCGACTCGACGCTTCCGAAGCGCGATGGCTTGATGTTCAACCACTTCGGCTCGAACGGAAGCGACTCGACACTTTCGACGCTTGTAATCGGGACGTCCCACGAAATTCTGTTCCGAGCAGAGTCGAGAATCGGTGCGGTTTCGTTGGTGTACGCCGGGTCTTCGATAACTACGTCGGGAAGGCCGTCCCGAACACGACAATACAGGTCCGGTTCAGCCGATTGTCCGACGGCTGCATCTTCGTACTGTGATTTCAGATCGACGATTCGAACGTTACCGGTGGCGGCCAGTTCCGAGACGAGTTCGGATGACCACTCAGGCGTGGCGTCGAGCTTGAACGATAGGTGAGGATCGATATCCAACCACCGTCGAACGCGCTCAGCACTCGGAGGGTCACCCAATCGCGTGCTCACCACGAACTCCACTGGAAGGGCAGTTCGTCCGAGAACGGTCGGGAGATCGGTGCCTGCCTGTCGAAGCGCCAAATCCAGTGCTGAACTCTCGAACCCCCACCGTCTGTACTGGCGGAAGTCGTCGCGGGACGGTCCAGCGGGAAACAAATCGAGGTCGCTCAGCGTCGCCGAAAACTCATCGAGCGTGTATTTACCGGACAGATCGAACGTCGCGTCTGCCAGTGCGTACTGATCGTCCGCCTCGTAGGTTACGTCTTCGCCCCGGCCGGTTTCGCCAGCACCCTGCAGGACGATTTCAGTCGTAACGCGCGTGAAATCGCTGGAGGTGTCTCGTTCGTGTGTTTCGAACTCGCATGCTTCGATTTCGAGCGGGAGATCCGCGATTTCGTCGTAAAGGCCCATAGGTGAGAAACGACGGGGGTGGGAATAACTGTCTGGTGGTGTCGACGAGATCATTCGTTGGGAGATGAACTTTTGGCACTGCCTCCCGACTCACACCTATGACCGTCTGGGTACTCGGCGACCAACTGACGACAGCGACCGGGCCACTCACGAACGCCGGGGATGAGCGAATCCTTCTCGTGGAAGCACACGACTTCGCCCGACGAATGCCATACCACCCGCAGAAACTCACACTGCTGTTCAGCGCGATGCGCCACTTCAGGGATGAACGCCGGAACGATGGACGGGAAGTCGTCTACCGGCAGTCGGAGACTTTTCTCGAAGCACTGAAAGCACACTTCGAGGTGTTTCCCGGCGACGAACTGCGACTGATGGAACCGGCCAGTCACGGTGCTGGAAACCGACTGCGAGAAATAGCCACGGAAGCGGGCGGAACGCTCGAACTCGTGCCGAACGACCTGTTTCTCGTTTCACCGCAGGCGTTCGACGAGTGGGCCGGTGAGGATACCACCCGATTCCGCCACGAACAGTTTTATCGATGGATACGCATGCAAACCGGTTATCTGATGGACGGGGACGACCCGGAGGGTGGCGAGTGGAACTACGACGATGCGAATCGTGAATCGCCGCCGCCGGAGTACGAGTTCCCCGACCCGCCATCGTTCGACCCCGACGAACTGACCCGTGAGACGCTGGCGTGGGTCGAACGGGAGTTCGAGACGTGGGGCACCGCTGACGAATTCCACTGGCCAGTCACACGGGAAGGGACGCTCGACGCGCTCGACCAGTTTATCCAGCACCGACTCGCCGATTTCGGGCCGTATCAGGACGCGATGGTAGGGTCTGAGTGGGCGCTGAACCACTCCATCCTTTCCTCGTCGGTCAACCTCGGATTACTCCATCCCCGTGAACTCATCGAACGGGCTATCGCGGCCTACGAGAGCGACGAAGCGCCTCTCAACAGCGTTGAAGGCTTCGTCAGGCAGGTGCTCGGCTGGCGGGAGTTCATGCGACACGTCTATCGCCGACGAATGGACGAGATGGCGGCCGCAAATCAGCTCGAAGCGCACCGAGAACTGTCGCCCCTGTACTACTTCGGCGACACCGAGATGAACTGTCTATCCATCGCAGTTGACCGCGTGTGGAAACGTGGTTACAGTCATCACATCGAACGATTGATGGTTCTCTCGAATTTCGCACTTCTCATCGGGGCCAGTCCACGGGAACTCAATCGATGGTTTCACTTCGCCTACGTCGATGCCTACCATTGGGTGACGACGCCGAACGTCGTCGGGATGGGTGTCTTCGCGACGGACGCACTCTCGACCAAACCCTACGCGTCCAGCGGACGATATATCGACCGAATGAGCGACTTTTGTGGGAATTGTCGATACAACGTCAACGAGACGACTGGACCGGATGCCTGTCCGTTCAACGCCCTTTACTGGGATTTCCTCGTCGAAAACGAGGGACAACTGCGAGATAATCACCGAATGGCACTGGTCTACAGCAACCTCGACCGAAAGGACGAGGACGAAATCGATGCGATCCGTGAACGGGCACGAACGGTTCGTGAAATGGCCGAGCGTGAAACGCTCTAATCGGTCTTCTCCGACGGCCGAACGATCGGTTTCGGATAGTCCTCACCGATAACGACCCCGTACCGATTCTGCTCGGCGGGGCTGAGATTCCACGGTTCATGTGCTTGTTCAGGCGGGATGCCGTCCAGTTCCGGTAGCCAGTATTTGACGTATGCTGCGTCGGGGTCGTACCGTTCCGCCTGCCAGACGATATCGAACGAACGGTTCCGCGAATCGTTTCCGACACCCGCGATGTACGCCCAGTTGCCGTAGTTGCTGGCCGGATCGTAATCTACGAGGTGGGTTTCGAAATACGCCGCGCCCCTTCGCCAATCGATTCCGAGGTCGTTCGCAAGAAAGCTGGCGACGTTCTGGCGACCGCGATTCGACATGAAACCCGATTCGTTCAGTTCTCGCATGTTCGCATCCACGAACGGAATCCCGGTTCCACCGCGCTTCCATCGTTCGAGCGCGCTTTCCGCATCTTCGTCGCCGCCTTCTCGATCATCCCTCCAGTCGATATCCCGCCGTCGAATCCCCCCCTGCTCGAACAGCTTGCTCCCGTGTTTTGCGAACTGAAACTGAAAGAAATCCCGCCATAGTAGCTCGAAGAAGAGCCAGTAGGTCGATTCGTTTTCGACTCGTTCACGTTCGTACCGTTTGACGGCTTCGTACACCGTCCGGGGGGACAAACAGCCCAAATTGAGCCACGGCGATAGTTTCGAGGAATAGTCCGAACCCAACAGTCCGTTCCGTGTTTTCTTATATTCCCTAAGGCGGTCGCGTTCCCAGACGTACCGTTCGAGTCGATCGAGTCCCGCCGTCTCCCCGCCCTCGAAATCGAGGACCGCGCGCTCGTCCGGCGTCGAACTATCGACACCGAGGTCGGTAAGCGTCGGGATCGTGCCCGTTTCGAGGCCCCCCGAGGGAAACGTCGGGCTCGGTGGAAGTGTCGGCGGTTCGACCGTCGGTCGAACCGCCGCGTTCGAACCCTCGACCCCCTTTCGAAAGGCCGTAAACGTGTCCTCGATTTCGTTGACTGCGACCGGCAAGTCATCGGGGTGGTAGAGCGTGTGTCCCGGAAACGATTCGATCTCGATGCCTGGTGTCGCCTCGCTCGCCCGATCGGCTACAGCTCGTTCGACGGCGATTTCCTCTACCGTCGGATAGGTGTGGAAATACACCGCGCTCGCGTCGATTTCGGCGGCCAGCGTCGGTACGACCGATTCCGGCGTTCCGTGACGGACGACCAATTCCGACCCCATCTCGCGGAGTGAAGTTCGAAGGTCCTCAACGCTCTCCCGAATGAATCGCGCGCGGTGGTGCCCGGTTTTCTCGTAGCGAAACGATCGCTTCCCGCCATACTCGCGTGAACTGAACGACCGAGGGTCGAAACAGAACACACAGAGCAGTTGCTCGCTTTCGCTCGCAACTGTCAACGCGTGGTTGTCACGGAAACGAAGGTCGTTCCGAAACCAGACGATGGCCGTTTTCATACATCAAACTCGGTCCCCGAGCACTTCCCCTATCTGCCCAACAGAGTCGAGGATATAGTCCGGTCGAATCTCGGAATCTTCGAGATCGTCCGGTGTCGCCACTCCCGAGTGGACGAGCACGGTCGTCGCGCCGATGTGTTCGCCGAGCGCGATGTCCGTATCCAGTCGGTCGCCGATGACGAGGCAGTCTTCCGCCTGAACCCCCAGGCGTTCAAGCGCAGCTGCTCCTGCTTCCGGTGCTGGCTTGCCCAGTACGTGGTCGGGGTCTCTCCCGGCGACACCTGCGATGGCGTTAATGATCGCTCCGGAACCCGGAACGAGACGTTCGGGGGTTGGAATCGTCACGTCCGGGTCAGTGCCGACGAACGGGGACCCATCTTCGAGCGCCCAGAGCGCGCGAGTGAGTTCCTCGTAATCGAACTCGCGGTCGATAGAGCCGACGACGACCTCCCCTACGTCGGGGTCGTCCCGAACCGTGAACCCGCGTTCGCACAGGAGGTCGCGAAGATACGGCTCGCCGACGACGAACAGGTCGCGCTCCTCGTATTCGGTTTCGAGGAACTCCGCCGTGACAAGTGCCGAGGTAAGTACCTGTTCGGCATCGATTCCGATATCGTGCGCACCGAGTCGCTCGACGTAGTGTTCGGGGGGACGTGTCGGATTGTTCGAAAAGAAGAGGAGGTCGATTTCGTTTTCGCGAAGCGTGTTTACTCCGTCCTTCGCTCCGGGCAGGAGGTCGTCACCCCGAACGAGTGTTCCGTCCACGTCCACGATTGCACCGCGACAGATGCTCATAGCCGAACCAACGAACCGGAACGTGTTCAATCGACCGTCCGAACGTCGAACGTTCCAAAACGGTAGCATTTCGAGAGAGCGGGTCGCTGCTGCTGGGGACGACCACCCTCTCATTGATGCTTGCTCCGAGAGTACTCTGTCATGGGGGAACACAAATGGGATCACGTGACACAATCTGTGACGATAGTCCGACATCCACCGTGACGCGGCGGGAATTCGCTCGACGGGCGGGTGCACTCGGTGGAATCGGCGCGGTCGGTGGCTACACATCCATCGATCGTGCTCGGGGCGGGACGACGGTTCAGTGGGCCTCGAACAGTGATTTCTGGGAACTCACGGAGACGTTTCAGCACGCGCTTTGGGAGGCTGGGTTAGATCGAAACATCTCGCTCGAAATCATCCCCGGGCCGGCAGAAACGAACGAGGTTCAACAACAGTACACGCGGTGGCTGTCGGCCAATCTGTCCGAGCCGGACCTCCTCATGACCGATAGCGGGTGGACGCTCGACTTCATCATCCAGCGACAACTGCTCAACCTAACTGAACACCTTCCTGAGGAACTGTTACGACGGATCGAGTCGACGTATTTCCGAACGAGCTTATCGACGGCCGAGGGACCAAGCGGTGATCTCTACGCTGTGCCACTCTACCCCGACTTTCCGACGATCCTGTATCGAAAAGACCTGGTCGAAGAGGCAGGGTACGACCCCGACGGGGAGGACTGGGCGACGGATACGATCGAATGGAAGCGGTTTTCCAGGGTGACACGGAACGTACTCGACCGAAATGCGGACGTTCCGTATGGATTTACGTTCCAAGGAAGCCAATACGAGGGTCTCCCGTGTTGTGACTTCAACGAATTCATGACGAGTTGGGGCGGTGCGTATTTCGGTGGCCGAAAATATCTCTTCGGACCAGTCGGAAAGCGCCCGGTTACGGTGAATTCACAACCCACGGTGGATTCGATTCGAATGATTCGGACGTTCCTGTACGGCCAGGACGACGAATCGGCTCTCGACGGATACGCGGGCGAAATCGTACCTCGAGCGGTTTTATCCTGGATAGAGGATACATCCCTCGCACCGTTTCTCAACGGTGATGCAGTGATGCACCGAAATTGGCCGTACGCGATCCTCAGTGCCGGTGCCGATAGCGCGTTCGGTACCGACTTGGGTGTCATGCCGATTCCGTATGCCGTAACCGCACAACAGGCGAAATACCCCGGAACAGGTGGACCGACTGCCTCGCTCGGGGGATGGCACGTCGCCGTCAACCCAAACACGAACAAGTTAGACGAGACACTACAGGTGCTCGAAGCGATGACGCAGGAGTCGTTTCAGCTGACTCTCCTTCGGAATTTGGGGTTGTTACCGCCAAACCGGACGCTCTTTGACTCCTCGCGGGCGAAACAGGTGCCGGTGATGGGACGGTATTTGGATTCGCTTCGCGTCGCGGGCGAAAACGCGATACCACGCCCTGTAACGATCGCGTGGGTCCAGGAGTCGGAGAAGATCGCCCAGAACGTCTTCTCCGCGTATTCCGGCGTCCTCTCCCCGGAACGGGCGATGTCGGAGCTAGAATCCCAAATCCGACTCATCGAGAATTACAACGAACTATAAATATTGCTCACCTTTTGAGTCCGGGACGGCCGAGCGGGACTGAATGTGCTCGACACTCCTACCGACGTTCTTTTCGAGATTGCTCGCGGACGGCAGAATAAAGACGACAGGATGACAGAGGAAAAACGAGGATGAAACGACAACGACGGCGAGCGCTGCTCTATATTGCTGCATTCATCACGGTTCTCGTCGTGTACACGTTCGTCTACTCGTGGGCGATGCAGACGTTCGAAGGCGTTGACCGGAGCTTTCTCGAAGCGTTCGGTATCGTCATCGAGACGTTTACCACGACCGGATACGGGACGGACTCGATCTACTGGGATTCGATGGAGATGCAGATTCTCGTCATCATCATGCAGATGACGGGCGTCGTGCTCATCTTCATGGCTTTACCCCTGTTCGTGGCCCCATGGATTCAGGAAGCGATACGTGCGAGTCCACCCACGTCGATGGACGAATTGGACGGTCACGTCGTCATCTGTGGTTACTCGCCGCGGGCGGAGACGCTCATCGACGAACTTCGGTCGTGGGATCGAAACTACGTCGTCGTCGTCAGCGACCGTGAGGAAGCACTCGACCTGTACGAGGCGAACGTCAACGTCGTTCACGGTGACCCGGAATCGGCGGAGGTTCTGGAAAAAGTACACGTAGGCAGTGCGGACACCATCATCGCGGACGCGACCGACGAACAGAACGCCAGTATCGCGCTCGCTGTTCGGGAAGTTTCGAACGACGTACAAGTTATCAGTCTCGTCGAAGATGCCGACCTGACGAACTACCTTAAATACGCCGGCGCGGATCAAGTGTTTTCGCCACGGCGTCTTCTCGGTCACAGTCTCGCCGAAAAAGTGACCGCGTCAGTGACGACCGACCTCGGCGAAACGGTCACTATCGGTGAGGATTTCGAAATCGTCGAGCTGTCCATCCAAGACGGGAGCAAGGTCGCAGGCGCAAAACTCGCGGAGAGCGGTATTCGGGAGCGAACCGGAGCGAGTATCATCGGTCTCTGGCGGCGTGGGGAGTTTCAGAGTTCGCCATCTCCGGACACCACCTTGGACGAGAGCACGATCCTGCTCGTTGCAGGCCGGGAGAAACAACTGGAACGGCTAAAGGAGATGACGCTCTCGGACGGACACGGGTCCGCTCGCAGGTCGGTCATCGTCGCGGGATACGGGGAGGTCGGCTCGACGGTAGAAGAGGAGATGCAATCGACAGCTATGGGTACTGTCGTCGTCGATATCGAAGATAAGCCCGGCGTTAACGTCGTCGGCGACGTAACTGACGAGGGGGTTTTACGCGAGGCTGGTGTCGAGCACGCGAACGCACTCATTCTCGCACTCGGTGACGATACGACGACGATCTTTGCGACCCTCGTCGCGCGCGAACTCGCACCCGGTGTCGAAATCGTCGCACGGGCGAACGAGACCGACAACATCGGCAAACTGTACAGTGCAGGTGCCGATTACGTTCTCGCGCTCGAAACTGTTAGTGGTCGGATGCTCGCTTCGACGATCTTAGACGAGGAGGAAGTCATTTCGCCGGACAAACAGGTCGAAATCGTTCGAACGACCGCACCTCGACTCTCGGGACAGGACCTCAAGGATGCAGCAATCCGTTCACGAACGGGATGTACCGTTATCGCAGTCGAACGAAACGGCGATGTTATCACCGACCTCGGTCCTGAGTTCACGATTCGACGAGACGACCAACTCATCATCGCCGGAACCGACGACGACACGAACGAGTTCGCCGAGATCGCTCAGTAGGGGTGCGCCGACTTTCTACTTCGTTCCGGCTCACCGCTGACTTGTTTTCGACTCCGATCCGACTTCGTCTTTATACGAACGAGGTGGCCACCCACCACGTTAGGAACGCCTCGATAAACGCCGCGACGATGAACACCGGGAGTAGTCCCAGCAGGATGTAGTACGCCCGAACGAGTTCCGCTGCGAGACCAGGTGCTCCCGTGGAGCCGCGAACGTACGACCATGAGACGCCGCCGAGGTGAAGGCCGAGCGCGCCCGCGACCGCTAACGCGGGTATTTCGATGATCCCGTGTGGTGCGATGAGGGCGATTGCAAGCGTCGTGTCGGGAAGCAACCCGACGACACCGCCGACGATGAGACCGTTGAACAGAAGCGTGACGACGGCTGGGATACCGAATACGAGCCCGGCAAACGCCGCTGAGATGGCGACTAACCAATTGTTGACCGTCAACGTGACGAACGCTCCGAAGGGGACCGACCCGAACACGTTTTTTGAAACATCTGTCTGAAGGGTGGTGAGCGCAAACGGACTTGTCGTCACCCAGCCGCCGACGATTCCGCCCGCGAAGAGACCGCTCGCGATAAGGACGAGTTCGAACCGACCGAATACGAACGACGTAAGCTCGGTGAGTCCACGGCCGAATGCGCCCCGAATCGACCCGCGTGGTTCGGGTTCGAGCGGCGAATCGTCGAGATAGAGCGCCGTTTTCAGGAGGCTGAGGGTCGGAAACAGGCCGAACGCGAGAACGATTCCGAGAACCCGACTGACGCCGAGGAATTGGAAGAGGACCGAAACGAACCCGAGCATCCCGAAGAGACCGATGACGACGACGAGATACGCCGCGACACGGGCCTTGTTGTTCCAGCCGAAACGCGCACTTCGGCGGATTCCAGCGCGTACTCCCACGCCATCGATGACGATTGCCTGCGGGACGAACAAAAAGAGGAGATTGACGACCAACAACACCGGGGTTAGCAACAGAAATACGAGAAGTGACAATAGAACAGTCGCCGGTGTGAACTCCCCGGCGAGGATTGCTGGGAGAGCGCTCGGAAGCAACAGTAGAAGGGTGGCGGTCATACGAACCATGGACAGTTTGAGGAACGTCCACGAGTCCTCGCGGGCACCGGTAACTCCTGCTGCAATCGCAGTCTCGTTTCGGAGGGCGGCCGTCGCCGTGTGGACCTGCGCCGCTTCCGCGATGGCGCGAGCGACGAAGAAAACGACGATAGCACCGACTACCGAGAGGAGAAGGGTCAGGGTTATTTCGGGCGTGAACAGCTTTGTCATCGCGTCCCCGAGCCGTTCCATTTCGGCGTTGCTCAAGTCCGATTGGCTGAAATCGATACTCCGAATCGTACTAAAGATGGATCGGATTCGAGCCGTTCCGAGGAGTATGTAGGCCACTACGACCCCGACGATCGGTACCGTTTGTGCAACCATGCCAACGCTCGTTCCGGCGAGATAGATCGGAAGCACCGTCGCGGGGCGAGAGCGGAGCACCGACCATACCGACGAACCGGCGTTGCCGAACTTCATACCACTACCGTTTCATTCGAGTAATATACATGTAGTGGCGCTCAGTCGTGTGATCGGTATTCGATAGTGAGAAACTGCCGGCCGAACAGCCACATTTCGTGGCATGCCCTGATTCCATCGCCATCCGGAACGACACGAAACGTCTGCTGCATCGGGAGTGTGACGGAACCGATCGGTGTGACAAAATAGAGCCCTTCGTCACCCGTCTTCGTTTTCGTCGTCAGTTCGATCCCGTCCGACTCCCCGCCAAAATCGTACTGTCGAACGTGGAGAACGGTGCTCAGGTTCGACCACGGGAGAGGTGCTGCGATGTTGACGTAGCGAGTTTCGTTCCGGACGTGACTCGCATAGGTGGCAACAAAAACGGCGGTATCCGACTCGTCCGTTCGAATCCACGCCCGTGTTTCGTCTCGCGGGTCGTCATCCACACTCACCGAAACGATTCGACTGCTGAGGGTACCTGTCGATGGTTCCGAGGGACTTGGAAGGTTGAACTGTTCGATGTGCCTCATGAGTCGAAGCGCAAGGGTCGCCCCGAGTCGAAATCCGCGATGCCATCGGACATGATAGCTGAGGTCGTACTCACCTGTTCGTTCGTAAAACCGCCGAACCGCTCGATGGACTGATTCGGGGTAAAAATCGTCTCGTGCATAAGCAGCCATATCGTCCATCTCACCGGACGGATTTGCACCGGTCGTAACGTCGTGTTGTTCGAGATAATTCGCACCTACTCGACCGCGTGCGACGAGTGGGCTGAGCGGGACTTCACGAGTGTGTGCTACTGACTGTCTCAGTCGCCGGATTCCGACGATGAGCAGTACGAGCAATCCGACACTGCGCCATCGAAACTGACCCGTCGGAACGTGCATACTACCCGATTAGTCAGCTCCGTATTTCAATTCATGCCTGTCCTTCCGGAGGGTTATTCGGGTCATAATAAAGTAATATGAGGTGTTTTATGGAATTGATGATCGCCACAGAAACGAACGGGAACGAGCCGACCACGACCACGGTAACTCACGAGACCGAGGAGGAAACGCCGCGTCGTCGGTCGTTTTCCCTTCGCGCTCTCCTCCCCGGCCCGTACGTCCGGTACCCGAAATAACGAACCTCCCGAGATTCTCCCTCGATCTTTTATATTATCCTACGGAACGACCGAACATGAACGTGAGACAGGTCATTCCCCGGGATGCTATTCCGAGTGTGAACGGCCCGGAATTCGGGTCGGCGTACGACGGAAACCCGGACGACCGAGTCGTCGTCTTCGAACCCGAATCGGGGCCGGTGCGCGCCTATCCGGTTCGGTATCTACACTATCACGAAATCGTCAACGACGAACCGAACGGCCAACCGATCGCCGTGACGTGGTGTCCGCTTTGTGGCAGTGCCATCGTCTATTCGCGCGAAGCCAGCCAGGGAACGCTCGAGTTCGGGGTATCGGGAAAGCTCGCCGCCGACGACCTCGTCATGTACGACCGCGAAACGGAAACGGAGTGGAAACAGTCGAGTGGCGAGGCGATCGCGGGTGAACTCCGTGGCGAATCGCTCGCCGTCCTCCCCGCCGCACTCATCACGTGGAACGAGTTCCGCGAGCGACACTCGGACGGTCTCGTTCTTCAGCCGCCCGGTGGCGAGAGCGAAGCGAGCGGTCCGGGCGACGACCCGGCACCCATCGACTACGATGCTGAACCGTATCGGGCGTACTTCGAGCACGACGGATTCGGATTAGATGCCCATCGCGGCGGCGACTCCCGAGCGTGGAAGCGCGACGACATCGACCCGAAAGCCGTCGTTCTCGGCCTCGAATCCGACGGCGATGCACTTGGGTTCCCACTGCCCCGTGTCGAAGATGCGGGTAACGTCGTGACGGCGAGTATCGGTGAAATCGACGTCGTTGTATTTGCGGCGGATGGGATTCATGCCTTCGAACATCTCGGTTTCAATTTCGAGTACGAAGATGAGTTGTTCTTTCGTGCCGATGGGGTGCGCTGGCACGGTGCAAGTGGCGAGAGCGGCGGCGGCCGCCAGTTGACGAGACTCCCCGCGCGCCGACTGTTCGCGTTCGCATGGCAGGACGACCACGGTGAGGACGGATTCTGGTCGCCCGAGTAACGCCGACTTTCCGCGTCGAAACGCGATGAACGCCCGGGGGTGCTTTTGGTCGTGCCCGTCGTTACCATCCCTGTATGACCACGACCGCCGAGATAGCGGATTTCGTCACCGAAACGGCGTTCGACGACCTCTCCGAGGAGACCGTGGACGAACTAAAAAAACGAATCCTCGATTCGTTGGGCATCGCAGTCGGTGCGATGGGCGAAAAGCCAGTCGAAGACGTCCGGGCGACAGTCGAAGAGATGAACGGTCAAGGATGTACCCTCTGGGGAGGTGGAACGGCATCACCTCCGGACGCCACCATGCTGAACACGGCCGCCGTGCGCTACCTGGATTACATGGACTCGTTTCTTGCACCGGGCGAGACGCCCCACCCCAGCGACAACATCGCGGGACTAATCGCCGCCGGGGAGTATGCGGGGCGATCGGGGGAGGCACTCCTCACTGCGGTCGGAATCGCCTACGAGGTACAAGGCGAACTCGCGTGGAACGCGCCGGTTCGTGACCGGGGATGGGACCACGTCACACATACCGTTATTTCCGCGGCCGCCGGGGGCGCGAAACTCCTCGACCTCGACCGTGAAGCGACCCGTTCTGCACTCGGCATCGCGGGCACCGCACACAACGCCCTTCGGGTAACCCGGACCGAGGGGATTTCAGAATGGAAGGGGTTGGCATCCGCGAACGCAGCCAGAAACGGGGTATATGCAGCCATGCTCGCGAAAAACGACGTCGAAGGACCGACGAACCTCTTCGAGGGCCAGAAAGGGTGGAAGCATATCATCTCCGGAGATTTCGAAGTCGATCTGTCCCCGGTAGAGCGCGTCCACGACGTGATGACGAAGAAGTTCGTCGCTGAAACCTACGCCCAGTCCGCCGTGGAGGGAATCATCGAACTGGCAACGCAGAACCATATCGACCCCAACGATGTGGATTCGATCCATCTCGACACGTTTGCAGGTGCGAAACTCATCATCGGCGGCGGTGAGGGAAGCCGATACGATGTCGAGACGAAAGCACAGGCCGACCACTCGCTCCCGTATATGTTGGCTGCCGCGCTCATCGACCGCGAAATGACGAACGCCCAGTACGATCCGGAACGAATTCGCCGCGACGACGTGCAGGAACTCCTTCGAACCGTCGAGGTGGAAGCAGACGAAACGTTGACTGACCGCTTCGAAGCGGGTGAGATGCCCGCAATCATCACCGTGACGATGGACGACGGGACGACTCACCGTATCGAAAAGACCGACTTCGAAGGTCACCCGAACAACTCGATGTCGTGGGAGCAGATCGAAACGAAGTTCGGGCGGATGACCAAAGATCGATACGACCAGCCTCGGCGGGAGCGAATCGTCGAAACGGTGCTTCAGCTAGAAAACCACGATGTCGTTGACCTCGTCTCGTTGCTCGACTGATTTTGAGCTATCAGCCCGCCGCTAACGAGGTTATTCTTTGCACTCTGTCACCATATCGCATTGTAGAAGGAGTAACGATTTCCATCTTCGAATGATGTTACTATGACAGTTGGCTCGACGAAATCGGTTAAGCATCTTCCATAGAAAGTTCTCGTAACACCTGATCTCTGGCGTTTTAGCCGTTTGAAGGGCTTATATGCAGTTAGCCATAACCGTCAGTCCTGACGGTCGGGTTGAACGGTACTGGGCATTGAAATACAGTCGCGGCAACACGAATAACTGGCTGACGCAGGGCATGCTGCTTGCCCGAACGCGTCGCCAGGTGTATACGATGAAGAAAGCAATCAGGCTACTACTCGCAATGTCTATCGTCGGCGCGCTGTTCGCCGCAGGTGCCGCAGGAACCGCCGCTGCAGACGACCACCACAAGAAGAAATGGTGGAACGATAAGCAGGAAGTCGATCAAGAGGCCACGGCGGTTGTCTATCAGGACCAGTACGTCGCGCAAGGTAACTCAAACGTGCAAGGTGCTGCAGTCGCCGTTGGTGTTCTTGGTGACGCGGACGCAGTCCAGTACAGCGAGCAAGAAAACAACAACCTGCAGTACGGCGAAGCGGAAGCCGAAAACGAAGCGTAAAAAACCATCAGGATGGGCGCCGAGAAGCGAGCGGATTGAACCCAGTATCGACGCCTAACTGAATAATGGGGGAACTCTCCCCCGACGAACCGCATTTTCCGCCTTTTTCGCGTTCTCACGTTGAAACTCGAATTCGTTACTTACAGTACCAAATCGAGCACGACGCTCGACAGTGTTCGACCGATGAGCGACGGCGAACTCCGTACTGCCAGCTGTGTGCTCAGTATCCTTGTCCCTGTATACCAAAATCAGTCTATCAGAGCGGAATCGGTGACACTCAGTAATCGAGAATTCGCCGTCAGTGAGCGCCGAATAACAAAGGGTGAGTGTCCCATTCGAACGAATATGGTCGAACGTGGGACTCAATCAGAATTCCGGGGTACAACGCCCAATAAAAGCGAAAGCTCCGTGACCAGTCGTTCTGTCGTTTTCTTGTCGTTCACCTTGGTATTCGGTGTTGGTTTGGGTGTGTCCTTGATATCGGTCGGTTCCCCCGCGGATGGGGTCGTCGAGAATTCGGCCGGGACCGCTGTCGATGGCCCAACAGGTGCGCCAGCAAGTGGCGTTTCCGGAGTGCCAGGGGGACCAACCAAGACGGCGGACTCCTGTGTTCCCGAATCAGGAAATACCCTCGCGTGGCATCTCCAACGATACGGGTCGGGATGCGCGGATGAGAGACACGTTGGGTTTTCTGAAAGCGACGAATAAACAGACCTGGCGACCACCGAGTTTTCGGCTTGGTGTGGCGAGGACGATGAGTCCCTCGACGGGAGGTGTCATGAATCACGAGCGATAGGGATGGACGTCCGCTATCGTCGAGGTACTGCACGCCTGTCGCAGGTCAAACCATCCCTACACAAGATTGTTCGGCGGACGACCGATTCCCAGCAGCGCACGGGGTACTGACGTGATCGATTCCGTGTCGAACGTTCCACTGCCATCTTTCGCTCTTTCAGACACGGTCGTCGTTTCCGGCGACGAACGTACCCCCCGCCAGCCATGTTCGAGAGAACGGAGGGAGAATTTCACCGCTGGAAACGCTTCTGTCTGCCCAACTGCTTTTGTAGGTGCTCGTCGTACCGCGTTCGGGGGTTTCATGACCGATAGAGCATTCGACTTCCTGCACACGAACGAGCGCGAATCGAAACCACGCGAGAAGGGAATCACGGAGATGCGGGGGCCGTACTACGACCCGATGGGGCCACGCGAACTTCAAGACATCCTCGATACCATGGGCGAGTACGTGGACATCTACAAGTTCTCCGGCGGGTCGTTCGCTCTGATGCCCGAGGATGTCGTTGAAGAACTCATCGCTGTATGCCACGAATACGACGTTCAGGTCTCGACGGGTGGATTCATCGAGAACGTCCTCGTCCGCGACAACGATAAGGTAGAACAGTACGTCGAGGAGGCTGGCAATCTCGGTTTCGATATCGTGGAAATCTCGTCGGGCTTTATCGCGATCGGGACCGACGACCTCGTGGCGTTGACCGAACTGGTCCAAGACCACGGCCTGAAAGCGAAGCCGGAAATCAACGTCCAGTTCGGTGCTGGCGGTGCCTCGGCTGTCGAGGAGCTGGAGAGCGAGGAAGCTATCGATCCGGCGAGTGCGATTCGGGAGGCAAAGCGACACCTCGATGCGGGTGCGTACAAGATCATGGTCGAATCGGAAGGTATCACGGAACAAGTGCGCGAGTGGCGAACCGATGTCGCCTTCGCAATCGCCAACGAGGTCGGTATCGAGAACTGCGTGTTCGAGGCCGCGGACCCCGAAGTGTTCGAGTGGTACATCAAAAACTTCGGTCCCGAAGTGAACTTGTTCGTGGACAACTCCCAAATCGTGGAGTTGGAATGTATGCGCTCCGGACTGTGGGGCAAGAAGAGTTCATGGGGACGAGTGGTGTCGTACGACGGACACTGACTGGACACTATACTTTTTCGCCACTTCTAACCGGGGGAGGGTCGTATCGACTAACCCACCGAATCCATTGTTTGGGCTCGATTTCCTCACCCCATCAGTCTGGCACTGCATATTTACTCCCTGGTAGTCTTTAGCAGTTATGGAATACGAGACGATAGCGGGCGAAGACGTTCCGAAAATCGGTCTCGGAACGTGGCGATTGACTGGTTCAGCCTGCCGGGATACGGTCGCGACCGCCCTCGATTTGGGTTATCGCCATATTGATACGGCACAGGGCTACGGGAACGAGCGACAGGTCGGGCAAGCCGTCCAACAGTCGGACGTCGCCCGTGAAGATGTGTTTCTGACGACGAAAGTGTGGCCGATGAACCGGAAATACGACGATATCGTGGAGTCAGTTCACGAAAGTATGGCGCGACTCGGGATGGAATACGTCGATTTACTGCTGATCCATTGGCCGAATCCCGCCGCCCACACCCGCGAAGTGATGCGTGCGTTGTCTGACGTGCGAAGCGATGGGCTAACCACCCACATTGGCGTAAGCAACTTCGACGTGAAACAACTCGAATCTGCGCAAAGGGACGCCGAAGCACCGATTTTCACCGACCAAGTGCAGTTTCACCCCTACAACCCGCAGACAGAACTGCTCGACTACTGCCGACGAAACGACGTCCTGTTGACGGCCTACAGTCCGCTGGCGCACGGCGGCGTCATGCGCGACCAAATCCTCACGACGCTCGCAAAAATGTACGGTAAGACCCCTGCACAGGTCGCGCTTCGCTAGGTCGTTCAGCACGACGGCGTCGTGACCATCCCCAAATCGACGAGCAAGGAGCATCTGCGGGAGAACCTCGACATTTTCGATTTCGAGTTGACGGAGACGGAGATGGAACTCGTTGGCCGTCCCTCCCGCATTCGCACCGGAGTATCGATGCTTCGCGGTCGATTGGGGGTCTGAAATGGGTGCCACGAGCCAACTCCGCAACTGGCTTCCACTCGTTTTACGGATCCTCATCGCCGCCACCCTCGCGCTCCCGGCCACTGGTAAGTTCCTGGACTACGGTGGGCAGGTCGAATTCTTCGCGAGTCTCGGTATTCCCGCTCCCGGAATTTTGGTCCTCCTCGTTGGCGTGGCCGAACTAGCGTCCGTCATCATGCTCCTCTTCGGCATCGCCGGGCGAGTTGCTGCGCTCGGGCTGATTGGTATCATGCTCGTCGCCATCATCATTGCGGGAGCGAATCCACTCAATCTCACGATACTCCTCGCATCGGTCGGCATTCTCGCTCTCGGCACGGGACCGTATTCGCTTTGGGAACTGGAAACTAAATCATCCGACATAAGCGGGTGATACGGCCGCTCACCGTTTTTTGAGTCCTTCGACGACTCGCGAACCGACTCGGAAGGTGTTTTCCATCCCGAGTTCGACCGCCGGTTTCCCGAGGTCCGTTGCGAGACTCTCCCGTACTGTCTGGCGTTCGTGTGGTCTATCGAAATTCACGACGCTGCGGATGCTCAGATAGCGGTGCAGGAGACCGAACCGATCGAGTGCGGTCGCGGTTCCATACTCCTCCATCTCCGTCGTCGCGTAGGTTCCAGCATCGTACTGTTCGACGAGCCACTGAGCGTCCTCGGCAACGGTCTTTCCATGCCAGAACTCGTCACCACACAGTGTCGCCCCGACCCCGACGCTTGGCGGTTCGCGTGCCGCCGGTTGTGAGTATCGGTTTCGGAGACGTTCTACTGGCTTCGAATCACGAAGTGTAACGTCTCTTGCCCTGTCGTACGCATCCTCCACGAGGGCTTCGTTCAGTCGATAGACGTAGTCTCGGGGGCGGTAGGGAAGTAGCTGTACGGTTCTATCGTCATCAGGGTCGTCGCGCTCGGCCCAGCGCTGTTTACAGTCCCAATCGACGACAGCGTCGGCGATGAAGACGGACCCGAGTGTTCCGACTTCGGGTGTCGTGCCCGCGACGCCGACCGTCAGAAAGTACGCGTTCGAACAGTCGATCTTGGGAGACGCGAGTATCGCGGCTACGGTCGTCGCGGATTCGGATTTTCCCATTCCGGTAGCCGTGATTCCGATCCCATCGTCCGTATGGAAAACCGGCATGTTCGCGCCGGAAACATCGATCTCGCTCGAAAAGTCGTAAGCGTCGAACCAACGTTCGATTTCGTTCGGAAGGGCTTCGTCGGAGACGAAATCGTCGTCCGCAAAAGCTGGGAGGAGGAGGATTTGCAGTTCGGTCGAGGACACGTTTTTCGTCATTTAGTGCATGATTATGTCGGCCGATATTCCATAGACGTTCCGCTGGTATTCACTCCATCGGGATTTCGACCACTGTCATCCCGTCACTTTCGACCGCCGATCGGAGCGCTTCGCTGATTTCGTCCCAAGTCGTTGCACGGACCGCATCGATACCGAAACTCTCCGCAAACGCCACGAAATCGGGGTTCGTCAGTTCGGTTCCGTAATGCTCGCTGCGGTCTGCTTCCTGATTCTCGGTGATGAGTCGGTACTCGGAGTCGTTAAAAACGATGATAGTGTAGCTACAGCCCAGCCGTGTCGCCGTCTCGATTTCCGCTGCATTCATCATGAACCCGCCGTCGCCGGTCGCAACGACGACATTTGCGTCGAGCGCGAGGTCTGCGGCAATCCCGCCCGGAACCGCGATGCCCATGCTCGCAAGCCCGTTCGAGATGATGACTGAGTTCGGTTCGTAGGTCGGGAACTCCTGTGCGATAGCCATCTTATGACTCCCGACGTCGGAGATGAGTACGTCCTCGTCGGCCATCACGTCGCGCAGGACGGGGAGGACGTTTCGAACCGTCACAGGGTCGTCTTCGTCCGGCGTGCTTATCATCCGTTCGACGAGCGACTCCCGCTGGTCCCGGTACCACGCTTCTGGACACGTTACGTCCACGTCTTCGAGGAGGGCCTCGAGCCCTGCGGAGATGTCACAGACGAGTTCGACGTCCGGATTATAATGTTCGTACACCTCGGCGGATTCGTGGTCCAAATGGATGATTTGTTTATCGAGTTCCGGGTTCCATTTTTCGGGGTCGTGTTCGGCGATATCGTAGCCGACCGCGAGGACACAATCCGCCCGCGAAATCGCATCCGCGGATTCGCCGTTTTCGCCCGAATCGAGCGTGAACAGTGAGTGATCGTCGTCGTCCGAGAGCGCCCCTTTTCCCATGTACGTTCCGACGACTGGAACCGCCGTTTCGGAAACGAACTCCCGGAGTCCTTCCGCCGTCCGCGTCCGAACGGCACCGTTTCCGGCGATGACCAACGGACGCTCCGCATTTTCGAGCAGTTCTGCGGCGCGTTCGACCGATATGTCGTCGGGATCGGGTCGCCGAACTCGTTCTCTCACTTCCAACGGCTCGGCGTCCGTTTCCTCCCCCGCGACGTCTTCGGGGAACTCGAGATGCGTCGCACCTGGTTTTTCGTATTCGGCGAGCTTGAACGCCTTCCGAACCGATTCGTTGATGATCTCCGGGTCACTCAACTGCGTGTTCCACTTCGTCACCGAGCGATACGTGTGGACGATATCGAGCGCCTGATGGCTCTCCTTGTGAAGCCGTTCGAGTCCGGCCTGTCCCGTGATAGCAACGAGTGGACTTTTGTCGAGATGGGCGTCCGCAACCCCGGTGAGGAGGTTCGTCGCACCCGGCCCGAGCGTCGAGAGGCACACTCCCGCGCGTCCGGTGACGCGCCCGTGAACGTCGGCCATGAACGCCGCGCCCTGTTCGTGACGAACTGGAATAAACTCGATGTCGGAGTCGCGGATCGAGAACAGTACGTCTTCGAGTTCCTCGCCCGGTAGGCCGAATACGTATTCTACCCCTTCTGCTTCGAGACACTCGACGAGCAGGTCAGATGCTTTCATCACTTCGATTAGGACGACAGAGGGTTAGTTCTTGTTGGCATACTAAACGACTCCCCACACCGAATGGCCGATTTCGACACATCGATTCGACGGCGAGGTTTATTGCCGTCGAACCCGAGGTACGGTTCGGAAAGGGGTTTCCAGTGAGCCAACAGGAAGAGGAAGCGGCGCAGTCGGAAGGACAGATGCGTGCGGATGAACCGATGGAGGATACGCAGGCGGAGGAGTTTCGGGCCAGTCGCTCGCCGCAGGAGCGTCGGATGGCCGACAAACGGCAACGTCGCCGCGAGGAGCGAGAAGCCGAGGTTCGGAACAAAGAAGAGACGTCGGCCGATACGGTCCATCTCAAAGTGTTTCGGTACGATCCAGGCGTCCCGGAGAAGGAGAAACCGCGATTCGATCACTTTCACGTTCCGTACACACGTGGACTAACGGTTTTGGACGCACTCCTCTACGCTCGTGACCACTTCGATTCGACGCTGACGGTGCGTCACTCCTGCCGGCAAGCAATCTGTGGGAGCGACGCCGTCTTCGTCAACGGCCGTCAGAAACTCGCCTGCAAGACACAGATCTCGGAGTTAGATGAACCGATACAGGTCGAACCGCTTCCGCATCAGGAGGTTATCAAGGATCTCGTCGTAGAGATGGAACACTTCTACGACCAGATGAACGCGGTCGAACCATTCTTTCAGACCGATTCGCTCCCCGACGAGGAACTGATAGAACAACGCCATTCACGGGAAAATCGCGAGGAGATAAAGATGGCGACGCGCTGTATCTGGTGTGGCGCGTGCATGTCCTCATGCAACATCGCGGCGGGGGACAACCAGTACCTCGGTCCGGCGGCGATCAGCACCGCCTATCGGTTCATCATGGACGAACGCGAGGATGAGGCGACGACCGAACATCGACTGAACATCATGGATCAAGAACACGGCGTCTATCGCTGCCAGACGCAGTTTTCCTGTACGGAAGTGTGTCCGAAGGACATTCCGCTGACGGAACACATTCAGGAACTCAAGCGGGAGGCGGTGAAGCGAAACCTCAAATTTTGGTAGTCGACCGGAGTCGGATTTTTATATGTGCTCGAAATAGGAGCGAACGTGAATCGCGTGCTGTTCTCCCGTTGACCGATTCACGACGGTCCGTTCGTCGGTATCGGTGACCGATCGTCGGATGTGGTTGTCGGATCGGGTTTTCGCCGTTTCCAATCCATCAGTGTTCTCGAACCGTGTCGTCACAATCAATTCAGGTAATATATTGAACATAAGCCACTCCGAAACAATTGTCATTTTACCGAAAGGAATTACCCTCTTCCAACCAACTACTGTACGATGGCTGCGCTATCAACGGACTTGGCGCTCACCATCCTGATGGGTGGGTTCCTCCTGGCCGTTCTGTTCTTCGTCCTTCGGGTCGAAGATTGGCGGTCGTACACACCCGCAGGTGGGGGGATGGGACAAGTCGAAGAGCGACGGGTCGAGTACGCCGAAAAACCGGGCGGAATCCTTCGATGGCTGACGACGGTTGACCACAAGGATATCGGTATGCTGTATGGTGTCTATGCACTTATCGCCCTCGTTTGGGGCGGTATCGGCGTGACTCTCATGCGCATCGAACTGGTCGCACCCGATATAGACCTCATGCAAGCCGGGTTTTACAACTCCCTGCTTACCACGCACGGGATCACGATGCTGTTCCTATTCGCGACGCCGATGATTGCGGCGTTCGGGAACTACTTCATCCCGCTCCTCATCGGGGCGGACGACATGGCGTTCCCGCGTATCAACGCCATCGCGTTCTGGCTTCTACCACCCGCTGCAATCCTCATCTGGATCGGCTTTCCGCTGGCGGCACTGGGAACTGGCATCGAACCCTCTCAAACGAGTTGGACGATGTACACGCCGCTTTCGGCGCAGCAACCGAGTCCGGCGACCGATCTGATGCTGCTCGGTTTGCATCTTTCCGGTATCAGCGCGACGATGGGAGCGATAAACTTCATCGCGACCATCTTCACCGAGCGGAACATCGACTGGCCCGAACTCGACCTGTTCTCGTGGACAATGCTCACGCAATCGGGGCTCATCCTGTTTGCGTTCCCGCTTTTGGGGAGCGCGCTCATCATGCTCCTGCTCGACCGCAATTTCGGGACCACGTTCTTCGGAGTGGAGGGTGGTGGCGGGCCCATCCTCTGGCAACACCTGTTCTGGTTCTTCGGCCACCCCGAAGTGTACATCATCGTCCTTCCACCGATGGGTCTGGTTAGCCTCATCCTCCCCCGATTTTCCGGACGTAAGCTGTTCGGGTACAAGTTCGTCGTCTATTCGACGCTTGCCATCGGCGTCCTCTCCTTCGGCGTCTGGGCGCACCACATGTTCTCTACCGGTATCGACCCGCGAATTCGCGTCAGTTTCATGGCGGTATCGATGGCGATTGCGATACCGAGCGCGGTGAAGGTGTTCAACTGGATTACGACGATGTGGAACGGCAACCTTCGGATGACTGCGCCGATGTTGTTCAGCATTGGCTTCGTCCAAAACTTCATCATCGGCGGCGTCACCGGTGTGTTCCTCGCGGCCATCCCGGTCGACCTCGTCCTCCACGACACCTACTACGTCGTCGGCCACTTCCACTTCATCGTGATGGGTGCCATCGCCGTTGCACTGTTCGCGGGTGTCTACTACTGGTTCCCCATCTACACCGGGAAGATGTACCAGAAGAAACTCGCACATTGGCATTTCTGGCTCACGATGATCGGGTCGAACGTCACATTCTTCGCCATGATATTCCTCGGCTACGGCGGCATGCCACGACGGTATGCGACGTATCTCCCACAGTTCACCACGTGGCACCAGGTCGCAACCCTTGGGGCCTTAATCCTCGCAATCGGGCAACTTATCTTCATCTGGAACATCGCCCAATCGTGGCTCGAAGGTCCGGTCGTCGAGTCCGGTGACCCGTGGAATCTCGAAGCCGACGGGATGCAGTCGCCCGAATGGACGTGGTTCGAAAAGAAGCGCGAGACCGCACTCACGGACGGCAGTGGTCCTGAAGATGGTGGGAACGCACGCCCCGAGCGAGGTGACGACTGATGGCGGAAGCGGATTCCGACCCCGTCTTCGATCGCGAAACATTGCTCGACATCACGGTGAACATCGTCCCAATGTTCATCCTTGCGTTCTTCCTTTTCCTCTTTTTGTTCTTCTCCCCATGGCCTGACGATACGTTCATGGGCATCCTCGGTCTCGGACTCACGGTAATCCCGCTCGTCCTCCTCGGCTTGCTGACGTGGATTGCGGCCCACTACGTCAGGTGAGCCGGTTATCGAACGCTATCCCGCGAGCGCGGTGGCACCAGCCAACAGTACCGACCCTGCCATCACGACCGCGAGAAGCCCGAACGCGACGGCGAATCCGACGGTATCGGCGACGATGCCGACGATTGCTGGCGCGATAGCACCGACGCCCATCAACAGGGTTCGAACGAGTCCGAGGCCGCCGCCGGCCACGTTTCCTGGTATCGTCGCCGCGAGGTAAGCACCGCGAATCGGCCGGAAGCCGTGACTGCCGAGACCGAATGCGATGACGATGGCTACGAGAACGAATACCGATGCCTGCCCGACGACGAACAGCATCCCGAGCGCCCCCGCCGCGATAGCGAGGACTGCGATGGCAAGCGGTAACTGGCCGATTCGGTCGGAGAGGTCACCAGTAACGATTTGGACGAAGCTGACGGCGAATAGCGCGCTATAGACGAGGGACGCCGTCGAATCGGTGAGTCCCTGTTCGGTAAGATAGAGCGGTAGAAATGCGACGACGCCGTTGTATGCAAACCCGAAGCAAAGCGTCACGCCGACGAACAGTGTAAATCGACGACTTCGAAATAAGGTGAGATACTGTCCCAGTGCGAGTGAACTTTCCGACCCGTCGTCCCCGGCACTCGGCGATCGACGCGGTACGTACGCGAAAACGCCGCTGGCGAGCGCGAGACCGACGGCTGACCCGGAGAGAAAGAGCAGATGCCAGCTCCCGCCGTCGGTTGCGAGGACGACTGCGGCCGGTGCCGCGACGCCGCCAAAGGCACCGAGTGTGTCGAACAGGCCGAGCGCCCGTCCCGTTCGGCTCGGATATACGCGGGAAAGCAGCCTGATAGAGACGGTCTTGTGGACGCCGGTGCCGAGTCCGATGAGGAGCATCCCACCCAGTAGCACGGCGAGCGATGCGGGGATTCCGAGCACCAATGCACCGCTGGCGGCGACGACGGCACCGACTGTGATAACCTGCACGGCACCGAATCGATCGGCGAGAACGCCGCTGGGAAACTGCATGAACGAATAGCCGATCATCATCGCGGTGAACGCCGCCCCGAGGAATGCGTTCGAAACGCCGAACTCAGCTTGATACACGGGAAATAACGCCGGGAGCGAATAGCGCAGAAATTTGGCGAGAAACCAGAGTCCAGCCGTCAGCAACAGCGTGTCGTAGTCGTCGATGCTCGAAAATCGACCCGACACTCCACGCATCATTCAAACGATGGTCTCCCCTGAACGGACAAAAAGCGGACGGAACCGGCGATACGGACAGGGTACGCTATCAATATTCGAATGGGTTCAGAAAAGACGACGGCGAACGTCTCTCGTATCTACTCCTTGTCGCGAGAAATACTTAAATGACTGCTGTTATCGACGAAGCGCGGCGGCCGACAACCGGTTCGTCCACGCTTCGTATCCTCTGGTTCCACTTAGTCGAGGTCGATCGAGACGCGCTCGCCGGTTCGGGCGGATTCGTAGGCTGCTTCGGTGAGTGCGGTCACGGCGAACGCATCGCGAGCGGTCGCGGGCGGCTCCTCGCCGGTCTCGATACAGTCGATGAACGCCCCGGCCTTGCTATCGTGGCGTTTGTTGTCCATGTACGGCACGACGGTCGTGCTGTCCTCCTCGATTTCCGTCAACTGGCGCGGTTCCCACTGCCGTCCTTCGAGGTAGAGCGCGCCCTCCTCGTCCCAGATGTGGATGTGCTCGCGGACACAGGGTGCGTCGCTATACACGGCGATGCTGGCGGAGGATCCCCCTTCGAATTCGACCGTGAGTTGTGCTCGTTCGTCCACCCGGTCTTCCTCGTCGGCGAACTTCATGGTCGCCTGTACCGACGTCGGTGTCAATCCGGTCGTCCAGAGGACGGCGTCGATGAGGTGGCTTCCGGTATCGTAGAGGTTTCCTCCGCCGGAGAGGTCGGGGTCGGTTCGCCAGGTGTCCTTGAACCGTGAAATCCAATTTTGTGTGATTTCGGCGCTGATGAACTGCGGCGTCAGGTCCGTTCCGTCCCATCGTTCGCGCGCTCGGACGAAGGCCTGATTCAAATGCCGCTGGTAGCCGACCATTAGCACCTGATCGCCCTCGCTTCGTTCCGCGAGTTCGCGGGCCTTGTCGCGGTCGGTCGTGAGTGGTTTGTCACAGAGAACGTGGAGGCCGTCGTCCAGTGCCGCCATCGTCTGCTCGTAGTGGAATGCGTGCGGCGTTCCGATGAGAACGGCATCCAACTCCTCGGCGTCGAGCATCTCGACGTAATCCTCGTACCGGGAGCCTTGTCCGACGTAGAGGGTATCTCCGGCCTCGTCTCGGGCCGGTTCGCTCACGTCCGCGATCGCGACGACTGTCGAACGGGGGTCTTCCTCGAACTCTTGGCCGACGGTCGTTCCGATGAAACCGCCGCCGATGACGCCGACTCGAAGCTTTTCTGGGGATGGGGTTGTTCCTGACATGAATTACTCCAGTATCGAATTAATTCGCACGCTCGTTCGGTTGGTAAGGTCGGGTCATATATCTCATGGCCCGTCCGACGATTCGTACGAGAGTGAAACGACTCGTCCGTCGCCGTAGATGACGTAGATTTCCTCGGCACCGTCACCATCCAAATCGGCGAGCGTCGGGTGTGTATAAATCGGTACCGAGCGTTCGTAGGTCGAAAGCATGGTTCCGGAATCCGGCGCGACGACCGCCACTTTTCCGTCGTTCGTGGCGGCCACGAGTTCCGCATCGTCGTCGCCGTCCACGTCGCCAACGATGGGTGGTGGGGTCATCTGTGTCCCTGTCGTCAGCGACGTTTTCCACTCGACGCTCCCGTCGGTCGCGTCGAGCGCGAACAGCGTCCCTTCCTTCGAGACGGCGTACACCTCGGGGCTGCCATCTCCATCTCCGTCGGTGATGTCGTGGACTGCCGCGAGGTCGCCGACCGACCGACGCCACTCGATGCGTCCGTCGCTGCCATCGAGAACGACGATTTCGCCGTCGGCGGTCGCGACTGATATCTCCATTGCGCGGTCGTCGTCCGACTGCCCAGATCCCATCCAGAGCACCGATCCATCGATATCACCGTTCTGCCATACCGTGGTGTTGTTACCGTCGATGAGGACGACTCGTCCGCCGTCCGAGGGTGCGAAACCGACCACGAGTTCGGAGTCCCCATCAGCGTCAAAATCGCCAGCAGAGGGTTGTGCCCACGTCATGCCATTCAGGTCGCGCGTCCAGATGGCGGTTCCGTTCGCCCGCACCAGCGAGAGCTTCCCCTTCACGTCTACGACGGCCGTCTCGCGACCGGAATCGGATGCGAGGTTGCTGACGACCGGTTGCGTGTAGCCGTAGTCGGCCAGTTCGTGGCGCATCACTTCTTCCCCCGTGAGTGCGTCGTAAGCCGTAACTCGCTCCTCCGTGCTGGAGGCGAGCACTTCTTTCGTGCCGTCGCCGTCGAAATCCGCGACGGTCGGGTCGGCTACGGCGTGAATCGTACAGTTCGCGGGTGGTACTTGATGTTTCCACACCGTGCTTCCGTCGTCCCCATCGAGCGCGAACAGTCCACAACCGGTTCCGTTTCCTTGGTCGCTGATCGGCGCGAACACGAACGATTGGCCCTGCACCGTGGCTGCTGCCGGAGCATGGTGGTTCCCCTTCATGTCCCGTCCGGTATCACTGACCCATCGTTCCGAGAGGGTTCCGCCGTCGTTACCCGCGAACGCGACGACTCCGACGCCAGCGAGGACCGCCACGACGACGAGGAGGACTGCACCGGTTGCAAAGCGCATTGGTTACGATTAGCGGTCGTCGGGCAAAAGCGCTCTCCATCGACGCTCGGATTCGAGACGTAAACCACGCTCGCTTCCGAGGGCACGCCATCCGACGCTCGACTGGATTTACACCGGTATGGGTTCCGTGGTTCCGGACCGCGGCGGATGCCATCCGTCCGTCAATCGAAAGATGGCGACCTCCTCGTTTTCGAACGCGAGTTGATACTGCGGCGAGCGCATCATCGTCGGTATCATCCGATCCGGTTGGTGTCGTTGCATTCCGCGAATCGTGTACACACCCTTCGGGATGTAAACGTAGTCCGGATGAACGCCGAACTGCATCAACCGTACCGTGAGACAGTTGGAACTATGACAACGAGAGAGCCGACGGAACTGTCGCAGTTGCTCACGATACTGCTGGTGGCCCTTCCACTCAACGCCCCACGGCCCCACCAACATCGTTCGATCGGTTTGCTGTGGAAACCACTCCGCGGCGTCGCCGAGGACGACGAACTCCGCCGAGGTGTCAGTGTTCGATTCCGCCCACGCCATCGCTTTTACATCACCCTCGTTTACGAACTGCGGAAGCGACGGACTTCCGGCATGCGCATTCAAACCTCCGGTGGCGTACAGTGCACCGCCGCTTAAACTGACTGTCACCAGAACTACGACGGAAAACGTCACGATCTCTTCCCGGCCGAACATGATAAACGACGTTCGATGGAGCCATGGAACGAGGCCACTGAAGACGAATCGGGCGCTCACGAGTGCCGCGATGAGAAACACGAACCGTGCTTCTTCGATGGTTGCGACGGTGACGAACAGCCACGTCGGGAGGAGATACTCTCGCTTTAGAATGAGCCAAAAACACCCGACGATGGCGGCAATGTGCCACATCGATACGAGCGGTGATTCACTGATCTGTTGTTCGACGAACCGTTCCAGCATGGGAATCGCGTTGCCGATACCACCGTGGGTACCCGCTGCTGCGGAAAACACCATCGTCCCGTGTGCTGCGAGCACTGACCCCCACCAGGGTGTGGTCAGAAGGATACCACCGACCCCGACGAAAAATCCCCGGAGAAGCCCCTCGACCGACCTATCGAATTGGAGGTAGAGAAGGAGATAGCTCAGTACGAAGAAGATGGTGTACATCGGATGTGTCAAAATCGTCAACGTGAATGCGATGAGTGCTGGAATCATCCATCGCGCGTCGTCGTCCCGAAACAGGTGGAGACCCGCGTAGATCCCGATGAGCGAGAACAACAGTGCTGGAGCACGAACGATTCCACCGGCGGAGATATGCCACTGAAGGATTGGCGGACTGACGGCGACGATCAGCGTCGCGAGTGACGCCTGTGGACGCGACCCGAACAAATCCCGCGCGAAGAAGTAGAGCGGGATGAGATACGCGATACTGACCAATCCGGGGAGGTACTGCGCAATCGTGAACGGGTCCAACCCGGTCAGGTCGAGTAGCGCTGCGGTAACGTAAAACATGAGCGGAGGGTATGCGAAGGGTACTCCTTCGGCAGTGTATCCCGGAATCGTCTTCGGAAGTGCGTACCCGTTCTCGCTGATGTGTTCCGCGATGTGGAAGTACAGACCTGCGCCGAACGACGGATACGAGTGCGAACTCACGTAAAAATAGAAAATACACGTTCCAGCAAGCAGTGCCGGAACCAGCCATGGCAGTTCGTACTCCAATCCGCGCGATTCCTGCGTCGTTTTCGAATCAGTCTGATGGCTAGCCATGGGTGAACCCCGAGCGACCGCTCAACGGCGTGTAGCGGCGATGTTCTCGTTGATGGAAAACTATCGCAGGATTCACTCTTTGTTATCCAGTGGCTATCTTGCCGATAGCCACGAATACTTACTGACGAGTGATGGTAGGCGAGCGTTCATATCCCAGTAACGACGGCTTGTGTATGGAGCTTCGGAGCCATCGATCGTCAAAAAAGTGACCGTCATTCGTACCGCAGTGCGTCTATTGGGTCTGTCTGTGCGGCGTCCCACGCGGGATAGATCCCTGCTATGATACCCACGAACACGCCCACGGCAACTGCGATACCGAACCATTCGGGACGAAACGCCAGCGGCAGTCCGATGAGCGATGCTGCGATGTATCCTCCTCCAAGACCGACCAGCGCACCCACTGCCGACCCGAAGAGTCCGAGTAGCATCGCTTCGAACAGGAACAACTGTAAAACATCGTTGTTTCGCGCCCCAACCGCTTTCATGATGCCGATCTCACGGGTTCGCTCCGTAACGCTCACGAGCATGATGTTGGCGATGCCGATGGCTCCGACCACGAGTGAGATGAGCGCGATACCGGTGATGTACGCTGTGAACGTGTTGCTCACCTGCTTGACCTGATTGACCATCTCGTCCTGCGTCGTGACTTTGAACCGGTAACTACTGGATTTCAGTTGCCGTGCGTCGGATTGCTCGCCGAGATACGTGTACACGCGACCCTGCACCGCATCCACCCGTTCGGGGTTATCCGCCAACACGAGCACGCGCCCGTAGACGCGCTGGTTTTCGTTTGCCGAGGGACTGAACACCGTTCGCTGATAGAACGGGTCCGTCGGTGCGAAAATTTGTGGCGAGGAGCCTTCGCCGAAACCGAGCGCAGATTCGTCGCTCGGTTCGACGATACCGACCACTGTCGCATTGATTCGTTGCCCGCCCGCGGCGCGCGTAACGGTAATGTTGTCTCCGACAGTGACGTTTTCCCCCCCGAACATCCTCGCCGCTGGGCGGTTCAAAACGACCTCGCGTTGCCCGCTTTGGAACGACCCTCCGGCGATGAACTGCTGATTTTTCACGTCGAAGTACGACGGCGTGGTCACCACCACCCACTGTCGCCCGACCGTCGAATTGTTGAACTCGACGGTCGATGCGGCGATGCCCCCTTCAGGAACGGCGGCTTCGACACCCTCCAGCGACCGGACATCGTTGATATCGTGTTCAGTGAAGATGGTCTGCCCACCGCTTCCGAGATTCGGCAGGCCAGTTTCACTTTGTGACTGTGCGGAAACGTACATCGTCGCCGCGTTCCCGCCAGCAACGGTGCTGATGATATCCGCTTGCAGACTTGCGCCGAGCGTGACGAACGTGATGACCGCGGCGACGCCGATAATGACGCCGAGTGTCGTCAGCGTCGAGCGAAGTTTGTGTTCGCGGATGTTCCGCCAACTGATACGAAGGCTCTCGAAGAGGTTCATCCGCCCCAATCGTTTCGTGTGTCTTTCATTTTCCCGACTACCCGTCACGCTCTACGGCGGCATCCGACAAAAGTCTATGACGGGAAACGTCGTCTTAATCGCTTGAAACGCCGGATTATTGGGGCTATTGGGGTTTCACGAGGATCCCGACATGCGGACTGTCAAAACCGGTCGATCGGACAGTCGAACGATCTTTTCTGTCACACTTCCGAGCAGATAGCGGTCGATTCCCCGGCGACCGTGTGTCCCCATCACGATGAGGTCGATATCGTGGTCGTCCGCGAAATCGAGGATGGCACGATACGGTGTCCCTTGAGGAATCGACGTGCGCACGTCGATTCCCGCGTCGCTTGCCCTCATCTCGATGTCCTTCAGTGCCCGCTCGCATTCACGTTGTAGTTCATCGTAGAGGATATCAGCACGGACGTCCGGCGGGATCGCGCTCTGATCAATCACCGAAATCGCGTACAATCGTGCATCGTAGGTGTCCGCAAGGTCCATTGCCTGTTCGATAGCCCTGTTCGAGGCTTCGCTCCCGTCCGTGGGCAGCAGGATTCGTTCGTACATCCAACGCTTACACGCTTCCTATCGCCAAATGGCTACTGGCGGTATACGCCATTAAATCGTGATTCCGATCGGACGTCGGAGTCGTGGATTCTCGTTCCGGAGGTCCCGATCTGACCTACAACTCGGCATTCTCGGCGGGCGTCGATCGTTTCCCTACTTGCACGGTCGTCAGAATGACGTAACAGATGGGGAGCATCAACAGTCCACCGAGAACGAACGGCACCCAATACGCGACTGCGGCGTACAACCCTCCCGCCGCGATCGGGCCGATTGCACGGGCGATGCTTCCGGCGCTCTGCGTGATGCCGAACGCACCGCCCTGTTCGTCGTCGGATGCGCTCTTCGAGACGAGCGTGGTCAGCGAGACGTTCGTAAATCCGTTGCCGACCGCGAGGGGGGTGAGCACCAACGACAGAGCGAGCAGTCCGTCGGAAAACGGGCCGACGGTCGGAAGCAGTCGGCCGATCACGGGTGAAAACGGTAACGCCGAGAGCGTCACGAATTCGAGGGAAGCACCGACGAGTGCGATGGTTCGTTCTCCGAAGCGGTCGGTGAGTCGGCCGATGAGGCCACCTTGGACGATGGCGATAATGATACCGACGTACGCGAGAACATATCCGTTCATCGTCGTCCCGTAGCCGAACTTCTGTTCCGTGAACAGCACGAACATGCTCTCCATTCCCGAGAGAGCGAGTGAAACGAGGAAAAACGAAACGACGAGTCCGGAGAGCGCCGGGTCGGAAAGCGAGTCGAACAGGCGCGCGATCCGCGACTCGTCCCCTCCTTCGGTGGTGCGTTCGGTTCGCGTTTCCGGGAGGGTGAAAAACGCCACTGCGAGATTGACTGCACAGATTCCTGCGGCGAGAAAGCTCGGGAGGGAGAATCGGTTTATCGGGACGAATCCCGGCGAAAACCCTCGTATGAACGTGATTGCGGCGTCACTCGAAACGAGTCCGCCGAGTGCCGGGCCGAACACGAATCCGAGTCCGAACGCCGCGCCGATGAGGCCCAACCCCTTCGCCCTTTCTTCCGGTGGGGTGATATCAGCGATGTACGCCTGCGCCGTCGCGATGTTTCCACCCATCGCTCCCGCGAGAAGGCGTGCGAGAAAGAGTACGACGAGGCTTTCGGCGAGACCGAACAGCGTCCACGCCAGCACGCTCCCGAACAGCGAGAGCAAGAGAATGGGTCGCCGTCCCCGTACGTCCGAAAGACGGCCGAGAACCGGGGCGAAAACGAACTGCATGATGGAGTACGAGGCGATGAGCAACCCGACGACGAACTCGTTCGCGCCGAACGCCGAAGCGTACAACGGAATGACCGGAATAAGGATACCGAAGCCAAGCAAATCGACAAAGACGATGGTAAACACGGTCGCCAGCGCACGACTCGACCCTTTCTCAGTCATCACAGTCTCCCGGCGACGATGAGGAGGCAAACTGCGACAACACCGGCGGCGGCGAACCACGTCGCGTTTGCAGCGGCGGCGCGATGCGCGCCGTCGTTCAGCCGTTTCGTCAGGCGATTACTGGCTACGTGTGTCACGCCCGTAAGCACGAACCAGAGCGCGACCATGGCGATCACGAGATGGCCGCGTGAACTGTTTCCGAGATCTTCGATGGTGTACCCCGTCCCAGCGAGATGACCGCCGGTCACGAACAATACGAGCGATGAGACATTCGAAATTCTCGAAAATCGTTCCGTGAGCAATCCGAGACCATCGGTTCCGAGATGTCCTTTCCGTGCAGCGGGGAGTATGAGGAGTGCCATGAACAACGTCCCGCCCGCCCAAATACCCGCAAAAACCGTGTGTAGTATCCGCATCGTCACGTCCACGACTGTCATCCGGTGAGGGTTGTCGCAGGCTGGACAAATAGCTTCGGATGAGCGACTGCGGGTTCGGATCAGGCCGTTTGACGGGGCTGTTCGGTTTCGTCGTACTTGTCCTCGAACTCCTGAATCAGTTGGCCCATCTTCGCGTACCACTCATTCAGCATCCGTTGCATCTTGCGTGATACCTCCCCGGGGTCGGTCGGTCGGTAGACGTGGTAGTAGCCGCCCTGGTCGTAGTTCACCTGTTCTTTCTGGATGAAACCTGCCTGCAGCAGTCGCTGGATGGAGCGGTACGCAGTCGAGCGTTCTCGTTCGATTCGGTCCGCGATTTCGTCGATGGTCAGCGAGTCGTTGCTCTCGACTACGACCTGATAGCAGAGCCTATCGAGTTCTTTGAGTCCGTGGATGCATTCCAGCAGGCCCTCACACTCCATGTCCTGCTGAAGATACTCAGCCATCGAGTTTGCCATTCTAGTTAGAACGTGACCACTAAGACGTAAAAGGATTTTGTAAGGTTTTCACAACACTCTACTCGGGAGGGTCGAAAGGGACCGCATCAGTCGGCGCTCGTCGTCGGATTGGTGGTGTCCGCTCCGCGCTTGCGCCACAGTCCTTGGAGATACGCTCCCACGAACATGCCGCTGATCCCGAACAGGATGAGGTAGTTCCCTAAACCGAGACTGGCGTAGGCAGCACCCGGACAGATACCCGAGACACCCCACCCGACGCCGAAGATACCGCCGCCGACGAGCACGTTTTTGTCGAAGGATTTCAATCGGCGAGTGTACACGTTCCCTGTCAGCGGAGCTCGGCCGGACAGTCGCGTCGCAACGGCGAACGTCGTTCCGGTGACGACCGCCGCACCACCCATGACGAACAGCAGGCCGAAGTCCTCGAACTGAAGGAAATCGAGGACGACCTCGGGCTTCGCCATCTGGCTGAAGCCGAGGCCGAACCCGAAGATGAGGCCGCCGACCAGTATCAAGAGCATGAACAATGGCCCGCGTTCGTTCGACTTCCCGCTCGATTTTTCGCTCATGGCGACACCCCGACTCCTATCGCTTGCATGAGTTGTGCGGTTCCGATCGCGATCGTCATGAACGTCGCCACGTTGACGATCGAGGTGAACGACGCCGATCCGACGCCACAGACGCCGTGGCCTGACGTACACCCTTTTCCGATTCTCGTGCCGATACCGACGAGAAGGCCACCGCCGAGAAGTCGCCACCACTGTACGTCAGTCGTCCAGATTTCACCATGGAAGATTGCCTGATAGATGGCTGCGCCCCCGACCATTCCGACGGTGAAGACGACGCGCCAATCCCGAGAGGCGACGTATTTCCCTTTTTGGAACCGTGGTACGTCCGAGACGTACGACAAAGACGTTTCTAAGAACGTGCTTGCCCCGGCGATGATTCCCGTTCCGAGGTAGATAACGGCGACTCCGAGGCCGATGAGGAGGCCACCGATGGCGTAGTGATCGATTCCGTTCGGGAACAATTCCGCGTACGCGAGTGATGGAATGAGTGATGATACTGTCTGCATGGTGTCTCTCCTGCCACGTTAGTCGGTCGTGAGCGAATCGCGACTCGCGGCGCAGTTGTTCGGTCCGAGTTCGAGCTCGAACGCTTCTTCGTCGTCTGTGTGCTGTTTCCCCAAGTTCGTTGCGATGATATCCTCGTAGTTCGCAGGCCGCGGTGGCATGTCCGAGAGCACGAACTCGACGAACTCGTCGTGGTCCATCGAAAGAACGGCCATCGTCTCGCAGAGGCTACCGACAGTCGCGGTGAAAGTGCCGTCCTCGGCGGCAGTCGCCGAATCGCTGAAGTGGGCCGGCGCGACAACGGTTTCATCGGGAAGCGACAGGATCCGTTCCTGAAGCGTCTCGTAAAGGTTTTTCGCGGCTTCAGGTGCACCGTCGTCGCCTTCCTCGAGGTCGGGGCGGGCCACGCTTTCGGTGAACAGCGTATCACCCGTGAACAGTACGCCGCCGACTCGATACGAGGTCATGCCCGTCGTGTGACCGGGCGTGTGAATCACGTCGATGTCGGTCGCTCCCAGCGGGAGTGTTTCGCCGTCCTCGACCGTTCGATACGCCGCGCCGTACTCGAGACCACGGGTGTCTGCAAGGGTTGGCACGACAGCTTCAGCACCGCTCACATCTGCTACAGTTCGAACGCCGCTCACGTGGTCCGCGTGGATGTGCGTATCGATGGCGTATTTCAGGTCAGCATCGTGTGCGTCCGCGTCTTCGACGTATTTCTCCGCAAACGCTCGAAGAGGGTCGATAACTGCCGCTTCACCCTCGGAGACGACGAGGTACGATAGACAACCGCTGGACGGTCGTTGGTACTGAAGCACAGTCGTTTCCGCTCGCTCGATTTCGTTCCGTTCGAGTACGCGTGCCCACCCTTTCATCCCATCTTCGAGGTGATCGACGTCGTACCCCTGCTCGGCGAACAATCCGGCGATATACTCGCTCGAGCCGCCTTTCGCGCAGAGGACGGTTACTTCCTCGTCCTTGGGAACCGGGTCGAACAGTTCGTCGTCAGGCACATCGGCGAGATACTCGAAATATGGGACGTTGACGCTCTCGACGTTTTCACCGTCGATGCGCCACTTCTTATACTCGTCCGTTGCCCGTACGTCAAGAATCGTCACTGGGTCACCCGCGTTGATTCGCTCGTACAACTCGGTGGGAGTTACGGATTCCACTTCGACGTCCGGTGATGGAAACGCGGATTCGCTCATGGACACCATCAGCTATCGGCTACAGACACAAAAGGGTTCGCATAGTATTCCAAACTCTATACAATACTAAACTCCGTAAAATCCCTATATGGCTTCCCAAACTTTTGAATTTGTTAAACAGCTAATACGGTAGTGGGCACACAACACAATAATCAATACCCTTTTAACGGTACGAGCAATATTGTCCAATCCGTCCAACACAGCACATTGGTGATTGAACAATGAATACGGAATTCGACATCACGGAGACGCTCGACGTAACGGGAGAGAACTGCCCCATGCCGGTTATCAAAACGAAACAGACGACTGATGGATTGGCGGAGGGGGACGTACTTGAGGTCGTCGCAACCGATTCGGGAAGCATGAGCGACCTCAAAGGATGGGCGAACACGACCGAGGGCGTTGAACTGCTCGACCAGGAGGAGAGCGACAACGGCGGCGAAGCCGTCTACCGTCACTACGTCCGTAAGACGGAGTAATCATGAGTACCGATACGCCGAACTCCACACCGACGGAGGAGGACAGTGATACAGCGCTCCGAGAGCGAATCGAGGCGTTGGAAGGGGAACTCGCCGACCTAAAGGACGAGGTCGGTGGACGAAAGAAGATGACCATCATCGCCACGAAAGGAACCCTCGACATGGCGTACCCGCCCCTCATTCTCGCCAGTACCGCCGCCGCGTTCGGTTGGGATGTCGTGGTCTTCCACACCTTCTGGGGGCTGGACATCCTTCACGAGGAGAAATCGAAGAACCTCAAACTCAGCGCCGTCGGCAACCCGAGTATGCCGATGCCGAACGCGATGGCCGCCCTCCCCGGTATGGACGCCATGGCGACGAAGATGATGGAGAAGAAAATTGAGGAGAACGGCACCGCGACAATCGAGGAACTCATCGACGTATCGATCGAATCCGGCGTCGAGCTGCAAGCCTGTCAGATGACGATGGACCTGATGGATTTCGACGAATCGGAGTTTTACGACGGCGTCGTTTCCGGCGTCGGTGCGGCTACCGCCCTCGAACACATGGCTGATGCCGACATCCAACTGCTCGTCTAATCGAGTTCGATTTATTCGTTCACGACTTTGTTCTACCTCTGACACTACCCCAACATTTTTGAGGGGTGTAGTCATATCGACATGCAAGGTCGAATCATGACCACCTCTCTCCTTCACTGACCGGACCGTAGTCAGGTCGATTCGGTGTCTTCCATCGAATAGCCGCCGCTTTTGACCTCGCTCCCGGTTTCACACGCCCCACGTCGAACAGCGTCGGGTGACGAGTTTAACAACCCGGAAACACACCAAACGAAAATTAGCTATGCAATCAGGTTCAGCAATCATCGCACAACGGACGGACGACGGAACGACTGATACTGCGGAAATTCGGGCGCTCGCCGACGCGGCGGGTTACGACGTGGTCGAGGAGGTGACACAGAACCGAGCCGAAGATTCGACGTACCAGTTCGGGCGCGGCACGGCCGAAACGTTGGCGGAGCGAGTCGAAGCGAGCGGCGTGACCACCGTTATTTTCGACAATCCACTCAGCCCACAGCAAACGTACGAAATCGCAGAGCTGTGTCCGAGTGGAACCGAAATCATCGACCGATATCGTCTCGTCCTCGAAATATTCGGTCAACAGGCCGGAACTCGCCGGGCAAAGTTACAAGTCGAACTCGCACGGTTACGGTACGAACTCCCGCGGGTACAGGCCGAAATCCGGTTGGAGAAGGAAGTCGCGAACGAACGCCGGTCGCGGAACGGCCTCGGGGAGAAAGAGGATCGGCGCATTACCGACATCAAAGATCGTATCGACCGAATCGAGTCAAAACTCGACAGCATCTCCGATATCAGCGACCAGCGACGGGGAAAACGCCGAGAGCAGGGGTTCGCCCTCGTCGCTCTCGCGGGGTACACCAACGCCGGAAAATCGACACTGCTGCGACGACTGGCCGATGAAATGGAATTCGAGCCGAACAACCACGACGACCTCGAAGTGAGCGCCGAGGTCGAGGATAGGCTGTTCAAAACGCTCGAAACGACCACTCGCCGGGCCGAAGTTCGGGGACGAAAGACGCTGATTACGGATACGGTTGGCTTCATCGATGACTTACCTCACTGGCTGGTCGAGTCGTTCGAGGCGACGCTCACGGAGACGTACGAGGCCGACCTCGTGTTGCTCGTCGCGGACGTTAGCGACCCCCTGCCGGAACTGCGCGAAAAGCTTCGGACCTCCCACGGTCTCCTCGGAGACGACGTAGAGGCCGTGGTGACGGTTCTGAACAAAGCGGACCGAATTACCGATGCCGAACTGGACGAGCGAGCTTCCGGCGTCGCTGACCTCGCGCCGAATCCAGTCGTCGCCAGCGCGACCGAAAACGAGGGTATCGACGCGCTTCGGGGACGAATCGTGGAGCAGCTACCCAATTGGAAGACGAGCGAATTGACGCTTCCAAACACGAGCGAGACGATGTCGTTTCTTTCGTGGCTCTACGACCACGCCCGAGTCGAATCGGTTTGGTATCCGGGTGAGCGCGAGGAAGTCGTGGTCGAATTCGCTGCGGCACCGACGATCGTCCGACGCGCGACTGCGAAAGCCGACACCATTTCGGTATAATCGCCGGTTACGCTCCCAAATACTCATGACCGTTCCCCCCTTACGCCCATTGATGCCCGGTAACACGGGTATCGGGGGACGGGGAATATGAGCAGTGACTCTCAGCCAGTAACACAGCGGGATAGTCCACCGGACGAGCAGCTAGTCGGCGAACCCGGCCGCTCGGAGGCGAAAGAACAACTTCCGGATCGGTTCGACTCGAAGCTCCGTCGCGCGCTCGGAACGTCGCCATTCATCCTGACGAAGTTCGACTCCTTCATGAACTGGGTTCGAGGCTCGTCGATGTTCATGTTGCAGTTCGGCATCGCTTGCTGTAGCATCGAGATGATGCACACCTACGCGGTCAAACACGACTTGGACCGGTTCGGAGCGGGGGTTCCGCGGGCATCGCCGCGGCAGGCCGACGTTATCATCGTACCGGGGACCATCGTCTCGAAGTTCGCGCCTCGGATGAAGCGCGTCTACGACCAGATGCCGGAACCCAAATTCGTCGTCAGCATGGGCTCGTGTACCTGTTCCGGCGGGCCGTTCCAGGAGGGGTACAACGTCATCAAGGGTGCGGAGGAAGTCATCCCGGTGGACATCCACGTCCCCGGATGCCCGCCACGCCCTGAAGCGCTCATCTACGGCATCGCCAAACTACAGGAGCGAATCGCTCACGGGGAAGCCAGTCCGGTCGTCGTAAAGCCGTATGAACTGGAACAGTTCGGCGACCTGAGCCGCGACGAACTGGTTGCGACGCTCGCGGACCAAATCGACGACGACACGCTCGTCATGCGCTACAACTGGGTGGATTCCCCATGAGCCTGCAGGAACAACGCTTTGATGGTGACGAACTCGCCGACTTGCTCGGTGACCACGTCGTCGGACGCGAGGAGCATCTGAACGCGCCGGGGTTCGTCATTCGACCCGACGAAGTGCAGTCTGTACTGACCGTGCTGCGCGACGAAGCCGGGTTCGACCATCTTTCGTGCCTCTCCGCCCAGCAATACGAAGACCGATACGAGAGCATCTACCATCTGAAAAAATACGACGACCCGAAACAGGAGGTCAGCGTCGTCGTCCCGACGAACACCGACGACCCCGTGAGTCAGTCGGCGGAACCCGTCTTCCGAACCGCGGAATGGCATGAGCGGGAGGCGTACGATCTCGTGGGTATCGAGTACGAAGGCAACCCCGACATGCGACGCATTCTCCTGCCGGAAACGTGGCAGGGACATCCGCTCGCGCTCGATTACGACCAGGATAAGCCACAAATCGTCACGCTGGAGGCACACAAAAACCCGCTTCAGGAGGACCATTACGCGGACGACGCCGATACAATCTTCATCAACATCGGGCCACACCACCCCGCGACGCACGGCGTGCTTCACTTGGAGACGGTATTGGATGGCGAACAGGTCCTCGACGTGAAGCCCGACGTGGGGTATCTCCATCGCTGTGAGGAGCAGATGGCCCAAAACGGCACGTACCGCCATCAGATCATGCCGTATCCGGACCGCTGGGATTACGCCTCCGCTGGATTGCTCAACGAGTGGGCGTACGCCCGCGTCGCCGAGGACCTCGCTGCGTTGGAGGTTCCGGAGTATGCGCAGGTGATTCGAACGATGAGTGCGGAACTGTGCCGAATCGCGGCACATATGCTCGCGGTCGGAACCTTCGCGCTGGACGTGTACGGCGACTTCACAGCAATCTTCATGTACGCTATGCGCGACAGGGAGCGGGTCCAGAACCTTTTGGAGGATTTGACGGGGCAACGAATGATGTTCAACTACTTCCGCCTCGGCGGAGTCATCTGGGACCTTCCAGAACCGCGTGAGGAGTACTTGGACAAAATTCGGGATTTCATGGACGAACTTCCCGAAGCGCTCGAAGAGTACCACGATCTCATTACCAGCAACGAAATCTTCCAACTGCGCTGTCTCGACACCGGCGTGCTCGAACCCGAGGTGGCGAAGCAATACGGCGTAACTGGTCCCGTCGCTCGTGGGTCGGGCATCGACTACGACCTGCGTCGTGACGACCCATACGGCTACTACGACAATCTCGATTGGAACGTCGTCACCGAAGACGGGTGCGATAACTACGCTCGCGTCCTAGTTCGACTCCGGGAAGTCGAGGAATCCGCAAAAATCATCGAGCAATGCGTCGAACTGCTTGACGACTGGCCCGAGGACGAACGTGAAATTCAGTCGAACGTTCCCCGGACGCTCAAACCCGAGGCCGACACCGAAATCTATCGCGCCGTCGAGGGTGCGAAAGGCGAACTCGGCATCTACATCCGGTCCGATGGCACGTCCAAACCCGCACGGTTCAAGATTCGAAGTCCGTGCTTCCACAACCTTTCGGCACTCCCCGAGATGGCGAACGGTGAACTCGTCCCTGATTTGGTTGCGTCGCTGGGGAGCCTCGACATCATCCTCGGGGAGGTGGACCGATGATCGGCTTGCTCAAAGGGATGGCGACGACGATGAAACACGCATTGGACGGGTCCACGTTCACGGTCGAGTATCCGGACGTAGCGCCCGAGGTCAGCCCTCGCTTCCGCGGCATCCACAAGTTCAGCCAAGAGCGCTGTATCTGGTGTCGCCAATGCGAGAACGTCTGTCCGAACGACACGATTCAGATCGTGATGGACGACCAACGCAACGGCGAGCAGTACAACCTCCACGTCGGGCAGTGTATCTACTGCCGGCTCTGCGAGGAGGTCTGTCCCGTTGACGCGATTTTGCTCACCCAGAACTTCGAGTTCACGGGCGACACGAAAGACGATCTCGTCTACAACAAAGAGCAATTGAAAAACGTCCCGTGGTACAACGATATCGACCCACTCGAATCACGCGAACCGGACAGGGGTGCGTGGATCGGTGAAGGTGAGGGGTCGGTGGATTACCAGTAATCAGGCCAGTCGCCGTTTCATACCGTAATACAGCCGCCGTCGTTGATACACCAACTCGCCGATCAGCCATCCGACCACGAGGAGGATGGCGAATATTACGGCGATAAAGGCGTACTCGTTCATCCAGATAGGGCGGATGAAGGGAGTCGCTTGATCCCACAGTTCGCCGTACTCGCGCATATCCTCTTCGAGGGACGTCCCTGCGAAGGTGTTTCCGAGAAGGACAGACATCTTCACTCGGTCGCCGGTTCCGGGGTCGATGTTCGCGCTTCCGGAGACCTGGTATTTGCCGGTCACGCCTTGATCGGCCATCGTCGGATCGTTGGAGCCGTCACCGGAGGAGATGCGCTCGGCGTCGTACGGAAGCCACGGCGAGTAGAACTCCCAGACGATTTTGCCCTTTGGCGTTACTTCAATGACGCGGTGGTTTGAGGAGTCGGTGATGAGAGTGTTCCCGTTCGGAAGCCGGTCCGCGTCACGGGGCCAGTTGAACTTCTCCGACGACCCCATCTCCCACGTTTTCTTCCAGTCGCTACCCCGTTTTGCGTATTCGACGACACGGTGGTTCTCGGAGTCAGCGACGAGGATGGTCGGAGTACCGGATTCGCTTTCAAGATAGTCCGGATTGTGCTGCTCCTGCAGGATATCAGTGTTGTCATCCTTTCCGAGCTTCATCGTGACTTCCTTCGACTCGCGGTCGATAACAATGACCTCATCCATGTTTCGCGGGTCGGCCATGTATTTGCCCGGCGCAATTTTATCGACGTCGTTGACGTGCGTCCAATCGTCAGTGAAATCCCCGCCGTTTTGCTTCTCGTAATGGTTGCGGAAGTACCAGCGCCAGACGATTTCGTCTTTCTCCAGGTCGTAGACGTAGATACTGTCGTCGTTCTTGCCGGAGCTCTCGTTGTACGCCCGCATGTTCGCGACGAGGAGCTGTGTGCCGTTGTTGATGAGGTCGATGTCGTGCGTGTCGTGGATTTTGAGGAATCGCTTCCAAACCTTCTTCTGCGTGTCCGGGTTGTACTCGTAGACGAGTGTTCCACCTCGCTGTGTCGAGGTGACGAGCAGGTTTCCGTTCTCCAGCGGATCAACGTCGTAGAACCACGCTGCGCCTTCCTTCGAGCCGTTGTGGACCCACTCGACGTTCCCCTTCGGGCCGACGGCGACGAGGCGGGCGGGCTTTTTCTTGTTTCCTTTCCCTTCGAAGTGATATCCTTGAACGCTGATAACCGTCGTCCCGTCCGCCGGTTGTTTGATCGTTCCTTTCGTGAGATTCGATTCCTCTTGGTCGTACGTTATTGCGGAGACAGCGGAGGGCGCGAGTAAGGCGACGACCAACAACAAGACGACTCCGCGCACGAGCCACGGCCGTGGCGGGAGTCGTTCCGTCCAGTCCATACGCTATACTCGCTAACCTTCTGTTTGTATATTTTGTGTTTCCTCTACCATTTTCGACCCCTTGTTGTTCCTGTCATATATATGTACATCAATATATCTGATACGTACTCGAATGCATCGCGAGCACGACCAGTGCTCGCACAAGACCCTCATCCGATGGTTTTCTTGCCCTCCCGGGCTGGGGGTCGCTATCGACGGGAAACGTTCGTCGTTTGCACTCCTTGTCGTCCCTATATGTGCACAGTACCGAACCATGAACGAACCCTTACTCCGACGACGGAACCGGTAGTAGCTAATGGTTTTTAACTGATACCGCCGTCACACGTTCGTGAATGCCCCGTGATATCGACCCACGGCTACTCGTTCCCGCCCCCCTTCGCCGCATCCCATCCGATCTCGCGGCGATCTTCGTATTCGTCCTCGCGACGCTTCTCAGCACGCTCCTCCCGGTCGTAAACGAAACCCCCGTTCGGCTCGTTCTTGCGGTCCCATTCGTTCTCTTCGCCCCCGGCTACGCCTTCGTTGCGGTGCTCTTTCCCGAGGGAAGCACGTCCTCCGGGAAACGACGCTCCGTCACTGACCGAATTCACGACCGGTTCGAAACCGGCATCGATACGCTCGAACGCGTTGCGCTCTCGTTCGGAACCAGTATCGCGATCGTTCCGCTCATCGGACTCGTACTCAACGTTACCTCGTGGGGAATCCGACTGCTCCCGGTGCTGGTCGCGCTTAGTGGATTTACCCTTCTCACGACGGCGGTCGCGGTGGTTCGTCGTTGGAACGCCCCCGAAGAAACCCGATTTTCAGTGTCGTTTCGACGAACGGGTGCTGAGATTCGAACGGAGCTATTCGAACCGGAGACGCGCTTCGATGCGATGCTAAACGTTGTCCTCGTTGCGTGTCTGTTGCTCGTCGCTGCGAGCATCATGTACGCGGTTACGGTTCCCAACACCGAGGAACAGTTTACCGAGTTTTACCTGTTGTCCACGGACAAGGATGATACGCTCGCCGCCGACGAGTATCCGACCGACTTCACCGTTGGAGAGAAAAAACCGGTCTACGTGGGGTTACAAAACCACGAACAACACCGGAAACGGTACACTGTCGTCGTTCTCTTACAGCGCGTAACTAGGACGGACGACTCGACGAATGTTCATCGTGAGCAGGAGGTCGCTCGATATCGGCCGGTGGTCGAGGAAAACGGGACTTGGCAAAAGAAAACCGTTATCGCCCCGCGAATGACCGGTGAAAACCTCCGATTGCAGTATCTGTTGTACAGGGGTGATGCACCGGCCGAACTGAACGCCGATACCGCCTACCAGGAACTTCACCTGTGGATCAACGTTTCGGAACCGAATCCATCGTCCCCGGGTGATCGTTCTTGATTTCGATGACCTGCATCGTGAACCGAGGAAAACGATATACCGCGCCGTCCACACCCAGCGTCTGCCGTTCAATCGGGAACCGAGTCAGGAATAATACCACGGTTTCATCGCTTCCAGATGTATAGTGGCCGACAGATTCATGTGACTATAGCTAGATAAGATGATGATGAAGGGATTAACTATCGACCGTGCATTGAAAGCAATGCGCAACCCGTACCTCTTGGCGAGGGAAATAAATAAATTATATTATACGAACTACAAAAACAATAGTGCGTACGGAACTGATATCTTCGATGAAGATTGGGATAATCTGATAATCCTGGACGCATGCCGGTACGACGTCTTCAAAGGTGAAAACTACCTCCCCGGACAGTTACAAAAGCGAGTCTCGAAGGCGAGTAGCACCGTCGGTTTTCTGCGACAGAACTTCGATGGCGGACGATTTCACGATACTGTTTACGTGACCGCGAACCCACAACTCACGTGGAAGTCGGATTTTTTCGAGACCGAGTTTCATTCGGTCGCCAATGTGTGGACATCCTCGTGGGACGAGGACGTTCAATCCGTCACGCCGCAGACGATGGAACGACACGGGAAGAAGGCGAACGAGCGCTTCCCGAACAAGCGACTGATACTTCACTTCCTCCAACCACACTTCCCATTTATCGGTGAGTATGGGAAGTCGAATTTCGAGACCGGTTTCGCGTCCGGATTTTGGACGAGAGTGAAAGAGGGGGACGTCTCGGTACCGAAAGAAACGATTTGGGAAGCCTACCGAGAAAATTTGGCGGTAGTGCTTCCGAGCGTCGAAGCCCTTCTAGAGACGCTCCCCGGGACAACGATCGTGACCTCCGATCATGGGCAAGCATTCGGCGAACGGTCCTTTCCTCTCCCGATTCGGGAGTACGGACACCCGCGAGAAACGTTTATGCCTTGTTTGACCGACGTTCCGTGGTTAGTGTATGATTCCGGTCGCGAAAAGCACGTCGAGGCCGAACCACCGGCCGAAGCCCACCGTGATATGGGACGACAATACGATACCGAACAGGTAGAATCACGGTTGAAGCAACTCGGCTACAAGATGTAAGTCGTATCGATGAATGGAAGCTTCACCGAAAAGATATCGATCACATTTATCGGCGGTATCGTCGGGCGGTTCACGCAGTATTTCATCTACATCCTGATATCGAGGTCGCTGGGCCCAGCAGCGCTCGGCGTTTTTAGCTTCGGCTACGTCCTCCTGAGTTTCGTTTCGATCATCTCACGATTGGGGTTGGATAACGCGGCGAAGAAGTTCATCCCGAAATACTCCGATACGGAGACAAAAATTCGGGGAATAATACTTTTGTGTCTGGTAGTTCCTGCGATATCGGGTAGCATTCTGTCCGTCGGGGTATTTCTGCTCTACGATGTGCTAAACGGTGTCGTTCAATTCAAAGTCGCCCGGAACGCACTTCTCTTTCTCGTCGGTGTTCCAGCGTTTTCGTCCTTAACAGTGGCGATGGCCGCAACGCTCGGGTTCAGGGAGACCAAGTACTCCGTCTACGCGAAAGACATCATCCAAAGCGGTTCGGCTGGGATTTTGATCGCCGCAGTCGTGTACTTTCATGGTTCCATTCGATTGGTCATCGCGGCGTACGTGGTCTCCATCGTCTTGGGGTTAGTGTACTCGATAGCGGTGTTAGCACGCAAGAGCGGGATGTACGACTCGCTCCGCTACGAGATTCGATATCGAGAGGTGCTTCTCTTTTCGATTCCGGTGATGTTCACGGCGGTATCCCAGTATCTTGTTTCGTGGACGGATATCCTGATGCTTGGAATCCTCATGGACAGTGCCGCGGTTGGCTACTATCAAGTGGCATTTCAGACCGCCGCTATCATGGGTTTCATCATGTTCGGTGTGAACTCCCTCTTCCCGTCCGTCGCTGCCGACCTCTATCACTCCGACCGTCTGGATGAGCTTCGAACCACGTATCAGATCATCACAAAGTGGATCACGTATCTGACGGTCGTTTCGTTCCTCTTCATCGTGATAAAATCTGATGAGATTTTGCGCCTCTTCGGTTCCTCGTTCGAACAGAGTCAAATGGCTCTCATCGTCCTCGGCACTGCGTTTATTGTCGCTGGTGTCGTCGGCCCGACGGGATATCTGCTCAGTATGACCGGTTACGAGCGAGTTGAGATGGTCAACAACGTCGTCATCGCAGTGTTGAACATCGTGCTGAACTACGTTTTGATCGGCAAATTCGGCGTATTGGGGGCCGCGTTTTCTACGTCGATATCGCTTTCGCTGCTGAACGTCCTGCGAGTCGTCGAAACCTGGGTGTTTTTGGATATCGCCCCCGACCCGTCTTCGTACTACAAAGGAATCGTTCCGATCGCGGCCTCCATGGGCACCCTTGCTGCGACATCCGGACTAGTAAGCGGTAATCTCATCGACCTCGTTGTCAGTGGACTCGCCTATGGGCTGACGTTCGTGGTGTTGATGTACTATTTCGGGTTCGAAAAGCGCGACAGAAAGCTGCTACAACCGATTCAGTAGTCCGACTCGTCGGAACACCACCGGTTTCCGTCAGGCCGTTTCGTTACTGCTGTAATATATCGTCGTTTGCTCCGCATTGTATACCTTATGCACGTGGACGTTGCTCCGAATCCGTGCTCTCGACTGGTCCCACGATTCGAGGTTGACCCAATTTTTGAGCGCTAACCATTTCCATTCGTAGTTGATCGCGTAGTATCCTGACGTCGGTTTCGACCCGTTTCGAAGTTGTCCGACGTTTTCTATCGATATCTTCTGTATCGCCGCTCCGTCGGACGCTGGTTCTGGCGTGTTCGTCTCCATGAACAGTTGGAGGAGGTACTTCGTGAGGACGCTCGATTTTATCTCGGAGACGTTCGTGTACTGCATTGCCCATTGAGACGTGGCGTCGAAGTCCTGATACCCATCGGTACGGTTTATCGTCCGGTTCTGCTCGTTGACGACGAAGAACGCCGGCTGTGCGATGAGCAACACCGCTATTGCGACTGCGCTCCATTGTCGCAGGTTGATTTTCGGCAGTGCGCGGTCACCGAGACGCCAGAAATACGCGATGCAGAGCACTGCCGGTGGATGGAGCCACGCGACGGCAGGATGGCCCATGACGAATCGAATGAATATGAAGCCACCAATTCCGACGAGAAATGAGTGGATGAGGATGCTGTCTTCGCGTGGCCTGTCTCGGAGGACGTGGTAATAAAACATCGAGACGAAGAACAACAGAGAAAGGGCGATGACGACGTATTTTGCGACCGCGATGTACGTCGATTCGACCGGCTGTGTAAAGTAAAGCGACTTCGCGAGCTGTGTCGAAGTTTCGTCGTTCGTGAACCACTCCATTAGCAACTTATCGAAGCTCGAAATCGACGGTCCCGCTCCTAGAAACACGGGAATGAATCGAAGGTAGATGAAATTGAGAAAGCCAAACTCGACGACCAGTAGTATCGGAACGATGTTCTCGACCTGCCGGTTCGTCGCTACTTGTTTGATCGGATCGTATATCAATCGACGAGTCAGCATGAGTGTGACGAGTGTGAGTAGGACGATGGCCGTGCGGTCGTACGAAACGAAAACCAGCGTGGTCCCCGCCAGCAGACCGATCGGGTAGAACCGTTTCGTCGGTTTGTCCACCTCAATAAATAGTAATAGTACGATCGTGAACTGAAGCAGGGCACCAATTCCGTGTGGCCAATAAAATGTCTTGCTCGTTCCGTTGAGTGAGGCGAGAAATTGTATCAGTACCAACAACCCCGCGATCAGATGACTGCCCGAAATCCGTTTGAGAAGTGCATAATACAGGGCGATGTAGGGGAAGATAGTTACTGGAGCAAACAGAAGCGGTGTGCTCGTCGTCCCCCACATGAGCGCCAGTATCGACCCGAGTGAGTAGAATCCGGAGAGATAGATGTACGGCTCGGAGATGTGGCCCGTCTCCAGAACCTGCTGAACGCGCGCAACGTGCTGCGGTGCGAACGAGTCGATGGAGATGATATGTGCGAAGAGAGGAAATGAAATGGCGAGGGAGACACAGATAATAGCGACCTTCAACCGCCGACTGTCTTCCATACCGACCGTACTTTGGACACCCCGATAAAACTCTGTCTCGTTTACACAAACCCGGGAGAAAATCCAGCGACGGAACGGTTGTGATGTATCTTCACGAAGGATATTCTCGTCGGCTGGGTGGTTATCGAACAGGGACGCCGTTATTCTAGCGCGGACGGTGGAACCATCGTCTACGTAGAAACGGTCGGCCGAAAGGATATTTACTATTTCAGTCGTTCGAACGATACTGATGAACGTCCTCCAGGTAGGACCGGTGCCGAAACGCGTCGGGGGGAAAAACACGGGCGGGGTGGCAAACCATCTCTGGGATCTTTCGACGAACCTCGTCGCCAACGGGTACGAAGTGAACGTATTAGCACACAACTTGTACGATTCGACTTGTAACCCGACGACGAAGGACGGTGTACGGATCTACGGCGTGGATTGGAAGCGAACCGTTACGAACACCGACACGTATCGTTCCGCCGGAGATCTGCTTTCGGTTAATCGCGAATACTTCGGACAGTTTCCGCCCGTCGACCGGATTAAATATCTCGTCTATCACCTCCATTGCCGAAGCGTCTTCGAACGTATCGATCCCGACCTGATACACAACCACCATCTCGGATTCAAGTGCCCTATCGTTCATCACGAGCGGAACGTAACGCTCGACGGGGAAGTACCGATACTCACCTCCGTCCACGGGTTCCACGGAATGATGTTCGGCGACGAAAAGTCGAAAGCCGATCACGAAACGTTGATACGGGACAGCTATGCGCTGTCGGACAATCTGCTTCTCAACAGCAGCCAAGTACTAGACGAAGCGAACCATCTCTTCTCCGATCTGGATAAGAAGGAGTACTACGTGGGAATCAATGGGGTCGACGGGGAAAAGTATCATCCGACCGGCAAACCCTTGGACACGACCGACCAAACGACGCTTCTCTATGTCAGCCGATTGGAGGAGCGAAAAGGGATATTCACCCTGTTGGATGCACTTTCGGACGGGTTTTCGCCGGAAAACGTTCGGTGCATCGTGGTCGGTGACGGTGAGGAGAAGCCCGAAGTGGAGCGGCGGATCGAGACGAACAGAATCGAGGACGTGGTGGAACTGAAGGGCTTCGTGCCGAAACTGGTCGATTACTACAACGAGGCTGACGTACTCGTCGTCCCCAGCTATCACGAGGATTTCGGACTGATATACGCCGAAGCACTTTCCTGTGGTACCCCGGTGATCGCGACGACGAACGTCCCCGAAAGCCTGATCCCGAACGAGGAGATCGGACTGCGTATTCCACCAAACGATTCGGACCGGCTGGTTGACGCTATCGAAACGGCATCGCACAAGGAGTGGAATACCGCGAAGATACTCGACCACGCACGAACTTATCACTGGAGGAATAAGATCGCTGATTACAACGAAATCTACACCGATCTCGTCGCCGTCGATGGATGAATCCGGGGCTCCTGTTCTCCCCGTTCGAAGAAATCCGCTTTTCACCTACGGTTCCGTGAGCGACGAGACGTTTCAATCGAGGGGGAAATTCCTCCAACGGACGTAGTGCAAACGACCGACAGATCCGTATCCCGATACGGAGACGGAGCATTCAGTCCGCCGTTCGCTCTATCTTCAGATAGATGCCGTCCAAACGCTCGGCCAGAATTTTTGTCGTGTATCTCCGTTTCACAAGCCTGTGGTTTTCTTCGCCCATCTCTTCGACCCACGTCCCCTCTATCATCGCCGCCATGGCATCGGCGAGCGATTGCGAATCCTTAGGGGGTATGAGGATACCATTGTTCTCGTCTAGCAATTCGGGAATACCCGAAACGGTCGTGGTAATGATCGCATTTGCACCCGCCATCCCCTCCACGATCGCGATCGGAACGCCCGCCTCAGAACGTGTTGGGAGGACAAAAACGTCCTTTTCGTTTATCAGCGATCGCTTTTCGTCTTCGGTTACGAACCCGCGATACTCGACGGCGTCGTATGACTCCGAAAGCGTGTGGACGACATCGGATAAGGGACCCTTCCCGGCGATCGTAAGTGTCGCCCGACCCGATTCGAAGTAGTCCGACAACGTCTCGACAGCAGCGGCTAGCTCTGCGACACCTTTCCGCTTTATTAGATTCGACAAGAACAAAAATCTGACTTCCCCGTTGCGTTCGGCTACTGGTTCGTAATCGTCTATCTCCACGCAGTGGCGTAGGACGACGACGTTTTGGTCGGGAAACGATTCGCTGATGGCGTCAGCGGTGTCCTCCGAAACGGCGATCGTGTACGCGACAGTGTCGAAGACTTCGTCCTGCAGGCGCTTCATCATTCCATCCGAACGTTCGACGAAACGAGCGAACTGCGACCCGTGCGCGTGAAGAACGACCGGGACGTCCCAATAGCGTGAGAAGCCCAGAACGTAAGCCGCCGATAGCAGAAACCCCCGCGACTGTGACGTATGGACGTGAAGGATATCAGGCTCGCTCTTCGCAAGACAGCTCACGTATTGATACGGGATGGAAAGGATGGCAACGAGGTAGTCAGTGAAATCGTTCCGCTTCGGAATCCCTTTCCCGTGTATGTGGTGTCTCGTCCGATCCGTGGGAAGTCTCGACAGCTGTCCCAGATATCGCGAGACGCCTCCGGTCGGATGCCCGGACGGACCGATGTGTAAGACGGTTCGAGGTGTAGCAGCAGCCTTCTGTTGCGGATCAGTGTCTGTCACCGTTCGATCGTTCGCTCTCCCGGAGAAACGTCAATACACGTCCTCCGACCATTCGATTGCCGTCCCGCTACTGACTCCTCGACTGAACAGCCATAATGTTGCTCTAACAACAATTCTACAGGGATGTACTATAGCCACTGTTGAATCTCTTACGGGCATCGAATCCGTCGGTCGGAAGGACTGTCATCTGGTGCCATTTGCCGATAACCCATTCGTCGTCGACCTGACCCAAGCGCCCAGCCACCAGTTTACACTATTTGTATCCCAATGTCCGTAAGCGCTTTTCGACGGTAGAATCGTGGAGTTGAGTTCCGTCTTCCAGTATGTTTTCCCCGATCTCGTCTCTCGAGACAAATTCGTCCAGCTCTGCTTCTAATTGCCCGACCCACTCGGCACTCTCCGAGACGTCCGTCGTTTCGTCAGGATCGCCCGCCAAATCGTACGCTTCGGTTCGGAGACGACGCTTCGTCTCCGCATCGAACGTCCTGATCAGTTTTCGTTCTTCAGTTCTGACGCCGGTGTACACCCGATTCAACATCGGCGAGTGATTCAACAGAAAACTCGGCCTCGCGTCGGGACCGTGTGGGGATCCCTCCCAGTTCGTCGGTATCTCGATGTCCAAATTCGACGCTATCGTCGCGGGTATATCGAGTTGCCTGACGTATTTCGACCCGGAAAACCAATCCGCGGCTCCGGGACTCACGAACAGGGGGACGCGAACACACTCGTCGTAAAGCCGTGCGTGGCCGTACTTTCCGTGTTCGAACTCCTCCCCGTGGTCACCGACTATCACCACGATATCGTCCGGTTCAATCAACTCGAAGATGTTTCCTATCTGCTCGTCTACGAACTCGACACAATCCCAGTACAGTCGTTCCAGCGTTGCGACTGTCTCCGTATCGATGTCGCTGTGGTTCTTCGAATATTTATAATGTGAATACAACGTTTTTACGAGCCCATTCTCGAACGACCGTCTGAACCCGGGGAGAAACGGAACGTGAACGTCCATCAGATGAAGCCAGAGAAACTTCCGTCCTGCCGTTTCGGAGTACCACTCGCTCGCCCGCTTTGACATTTCCTTCGTCGTTACTCGCCCGCGAAACCGTAAATAGTCGGTCACGTTGTCGATGGTATCGTACACGTCGCTCAGTCTCGTCGTTTCGCGCGTGGATCCGGTACCGAGTCCGTCGTTCCAGAACGTATCGAAATACGGGCGCCATGCGCTCAAAAATGGGTTCGAAGCGACGAACCCGCCGGTAGCGTAGCCTTCGTCGGAGAGAAGTTCAACGAGCGGGGTCGTCCCATCCCGGATACTATCGAACCCGGAGTAGACGGTCGGATAGTACTGGCCGCTCAGGATGGCTGGAAAGACGCCCCGCGTCGCGGGTGCCGGACAGATCGATTCCCTGTGGAGGTAGTTTTCGGTGAGTGACGCGAATTCGTCCATCTCACTGGGTGCATCGTGCCTCCAACAGTCGATAGTTATCAGAACTATATCGCGGGACATCTTCGCTAATGAACACCCCTAACGCTTTCAACTTGTTGGCTTCTTTTAACGTCCCGGCTGACACTGCACACGGTCGATTACCGATACCCTAGTTGTTCGAGGCGTTCCATCACTCGATCGTTCGATTCCGAGCGTCGTTCCGACGACGTTCCGGACGTGACGTCCCTGCGCTGTGAATAGTCCAATTCGAGCCACGGAACGGTGACGAGATCGGTCGCGTAGATTCCCTCGGGATGGCCGTAAACCGGAACTCCTAACGGTCCGATCCGCTCGCCGAACAGATTACCGTGGTCGGACGTTACGACGGTTTTTCCGTTCAAACTGGACTGTAGCGTTTCGACGTGCGGAAGGGTGATCTCGAGGTTCTCCCGGTACGCCGTTCGAACGACGTCTTCCCGTAGGTATCCCTGTTTTAGCATGTCCCAAACGTTCCAGTGGTCGCTCTCGGCCATTTCGCCGGTTGCCATTCGCCTCGACAGTTCGATTCCTGCTTGTTGTTCAATGGCTTCCTGTCCGAACTCCCCAATAAACGGGTAATGGGGTTGGATAAAATGTGCGATGATCCGCTTGTTCGGATACGTTGCTCGTGTTTCGAGTGTTTTTCGAACCATCTCGCGCGGATGAACCGTGTTGTGACTCTCGTCCCAATCCGATTCCCAGACGTTGACAACGGCGTGGAACGTATCATCGGTGTGAACGTTGACTTGCGGATTCGCGGTTACGTAAACGGTATCCCGAAAGGTACGCCCGTCGAAGTTTCGCCGCAAGAATTCTGGCGTGTTCGACCCGAGCGACCGTTTTCGGGTCAACGTGCCGGACAGCGTGGATTCTGTGAGTGATTCATGGAACACGTCGAATCGACAGGCGTCCAGGATGAGCAAGTTGTCCCAGTCTTCGAACATTACGCGCGATCCGGTGTGGCCGTGAACGTACCGATAGTACGGCTTCAAAACCGCCTTTTCGTATAGAAACGGAAGCGCAATACGCCTCCACCACCGAGCGTCATCGCAATGGTCCACCGTCTGTCGAAGCTTTTCGATGACATCCATACCTATTCTCGAGTCGGGAGCCAATTTCATATTTCTGACGTATGATTTGTGCATCTCATTTCGTTATGCTAACCGTTCCGTTAGATACGTAGAAAGTGCGTAGGCCATCCACGCCTGACACCATCGCATCAGCGTAAACCGCTTCGTATAATGTTTTCTTTTTTGATAGTAGAACTGACCCGACCCCGCGTACAGGTTGTCGACCACCCACTCGATAATCGAACGGGCGAACGCGAAGTCCCCGACCATACTGAAGACGATGATTCCCTGCGTCGCGGCGTGGATATCTTTCGGGTATGCCTCGTTCTCGTCCCAGTTCGGCGCGCCGTCCGCTTCAAACAGTTCGTTTCGGTAGAACTCCAACGCCGTCGATAGTTGCTCCGCGTACCTATCGGACTCCGTCACGTTTCGGTGTCGAAGGAACGATTCGATAATGAAACCGTTGTGATGGTTGTCCATCGACAGATGGGACGACGATGGTGGATCGCGGTAGTACCACCCACCGAGGTCGGTCTGTCGTTCGGCCACGTAATCGAGGATCTTCGTCGAGCGTCTCCGCAACTCGTCCGTACCGAACTTCGAGTACAGGTCGATAAGTAGTCTTGCCCCCAGTGCACCACCGTTGAGGGTGTAGTACTGACCGTTCTCCAACGGTTGGTACTTTATTTTCGCGGCGTCCTCTATTTCCCTGTATTCTAACTCCTCGTACAGAAATTCGGTCGCCTCGGCCGCGGTATGCGCGAACGTCGGGTCGAACTCCGACACAGCGAGTAACGCCTTCGTCGCGTACGATGTCGGAACGATGTTCGGGGTATTCGGGGGCCTTCGTTCCCGAAGCATCTGCATCGCGTGTCGATGTCCGCCGCAAAATCCGGCGTACCCGTCGCTGGTGTTGTTCGTCAACCATCGTGCGAGTCTGACCGCGTCGTCCCTGTACGACTCGTCCGTCGAGAGATGGAACATTCGGCGGTTCGCCATGGCGAATAGGGCAGTTCCCTTGAAATTTCGGCGTTTCTCCACCAACAGTAATGGACGGACGTTTATCGGCGCTCGCTTGATCCCTTCCTGTACGAGTATGTTGAGCCATTTGTTATCGACCGGAATCGACGTGAGAACCCGACTACTCATACCGTCGAAGTAGTCGTATCCCACGTAGTCGTGCTCCCTCGAATAATGGAGCGTTCGTTTCAACAGTCCGTAGATATCTTCGTACTGTAGTTCACTCATGGATGGACTCACAAATTCGTGCGACGATGCTACTGACTTCGTCCCGAACCCGACGCGACTGGCCGAGATCCCCTGCTTTCCTCCACTCACCCGATAGGTAGTCGAAAATCTCGCCCGGATGACGTGATGTCAGCATCCTTCCCTTACGCTGTAACCGTTGATCAACGGACAGCGGCGTTTCAGGAAAGAACGACACTGCTGGCTTGTTCATACAGGCAGCTTCCCTCGCCATCGTCCCGGAACCGGTGAGAACACCATTGGAGTGCCACGCAAGCTGAAGGCCGTTCAGCGCCGTTCGGGGGACGTATACCTGCTCGCTGTTGTACGTTGCTGTGAAATGTTTGTCGCCTCGCCCCCGCGGCAAATACACGACGTTTATGTCTCGCTCCGCCGCTCCACGTAGCAGCTCCGGAACGAGTGACTGCGCTTTGCTCACATACGCCGCATCGAGAGCTTCAGGTCGGATGACGATGTATTCGTCGAAGGGTAATCGTTTGGGAAACGAATCGTCGGGTTCGAAATCGGCGACGTAGATATCCTCTTTGTATCCATCGTAGGTGTGAACGCGTGACGAATCGAAACGCCATTTCGTCAGTTCCTCGGTTTCGAACGCGGCAGGGACGATGTTGTGCGTCGCTTGTGCTTCAAGTCGGTTGTACAGTTCCTCGAACGGAAGTCCATCCACGTGAGCCGTGATATCGTTGTCAGTGAAATGGACCGAGGGAATATCTCGAACCTTGGATGCGAGCACGCACATCGCGTTTCTGGACGATAACGATACGCTTGCGGACGGAGCACGCGCGGCTAGCTGCATCGTCCGTACCGGGATGCCGACTTTCCGGAGCAACGTGTTGTCGAAATCGCGTCCGAGGACCGTGTAGTCGAATCCGGTTTCCGCGGCCAAATCGACCGTTTCGGTCTTCTCTCGGACGGTGACTTCCGTTCGGATGCCGGGTAACGAGTCAGACAGTCCGCGGAAGAAAAACGGATGGGAGGGGCTTACTAAGTCGATCCACGCTGTTTGGGTGTATGTAACTGTCATCTGTATTCGTGATCGAAATCGATCGTGTTGCGTTCGGTCTCGTCTGCCATCGCTTTCCAGTGGGTCGGATTGAAGGGATGTTCGCCGTTAGCGGTCATATTATCCGCTGACCTCCAATTCTCGAATCAGATTTGTGATGCGATTCAGTACTAACCCACAGAACACGCCCAGCACGCCGAATATCGTCACGAATCCCGCCACTAGAACCTTACTCGGGTAAAATGTCCCCGTGGTTTGGTAGATAAGAATCGCATCGATACCGTACAGCGTGCCCGCGAGAATAAACAATATCCCCGGAACGCCGAAGAACACCAACGGATGTCTATCCTGTACCAACTGTAGGAGGAACATCGTTACGACCAACCCATGGTGAATGGGATTGTACGTCTGCCCATCGATACCCTCATATCGGACATCGATTGGCACCTCACGTATCGATAGCTCCCGTCGAACCACCTGGTCTACCATCTCCGATTCGACGCCGATACCGTTCGTTCGAAGACGGATTTTTTCGATGGTTTCGGCGGACAGGGCACGAAACCCGCTCTGTGTGTCAGTCAATGCGACGTTCGACGAGTGTGACGTGAGATAATCGAGTATTTTTTGTCCGAATCGACGATAGGCGGGCGTTTCGTCGTCGGTTGATGGGGAGAGATACCGGCTTCCGATGGCGAGGTCGGCGTCACCTTCGAGAACGGTCTCCGCGACGGCATGAATATCCTTCGACGCATGTTGTCCGTCCGCGTCGAGGAGGACCAGCACGTCGAACTCGACCGTCCGGGAGTACTCGAACAGCGTTTGTATCGCACTCCCCTTTCCTTCATTGGATTCGTGCTCGATGACGGTAGCACCTGCTTCCGACGCAACCATCGCGGTATCGTCCGTACTCCCGTCGTCGACGACTATCACGGAATCGGCGTGGCGCTGGGCCGTGAGAACCGTACTGCCGATGCCGATTTCCTCGTTGTAAGCCGGTATGCCGACGACGATTTCGTTAGAGTGTGATACAGGCTCGTCGTCGAAGTCCGTCCCGTTCGCGTCAGTGGGGCCCCCGCTCCGACGTATTTTTGCCAAGTCGATCGGTTGTGATGGGGTCGTCTGGAGGACGATTCCGGAATATGCGCATTCCTCCGCGTACTCGATGAGCTCCTTGTGGAACAACTCGATATCGGCGACCGCGCCCGTCGAATCGATACAGTTGGCACCCAACTGTTCCGCTATCCGAACGCTTCTGGCTTTTGGAATCCCTCGATGAATGATGATAACTTCGTACCCGAGTTGCATCGCTCGGCGTGTCGAACGGACGATTTCGACATCGTTACTCTCTGTGGCGATCAATCCGACCGCAATCGGATCCTTGTATCCGGAAAGCCGATGATATCGCGCTTTCTGTGAACTATCGGTCATTATCGAGAGAGTGTGCCCCCATCTGTTTCGACGTGTTACGTCCGGAGTTTCGGACGAACGCGCTACCGGCAACCGTTTCGAGAAACAGATGTCGATAGAACAGTATTTCAACCCCGGCTTTCGTTTCGATGGTCGATTTATAGTCGCCCGTTCGTCACAGGTCATTTCCCCGCCGTGGAGAATGGTAGTCTCTCAATATCGAATCGAGGGGGTCGTGCATACTATCGTACCGGTGAAATCCGTGCCGAGACGTCGCACGTCCGAAACCGCGTTCAGCAGCCCGTGAAATCCGACGATATGAGCGTGTCGACCCGTTATTACTCGGTTGTGATGTCCTTCGTGCCGCTCGGCGTGAACACGTGTATGAACACATGTCGTATTGCGGGTGGAGTCCCCTCGGTATTGTTGGTTAGCTTTCCGAACGCGGGACGAATGGGATGCCTAATACGGGAGTACGGACGGAAAAACCATACCGGAATCGGTGAGCCGCCGTGCTTTTCTCTGTGAAATCAGTCGGAGGTGTCAGTCGTTCGCCCTATCTCCGCGGCGCTCCGAACTGCTCGGCTGGCGAGCGTGTTCGAGACGGCGTTTCCGGTAAAGGATGCCCGTTCGAACGCTTTCGTAACTATCTCGAGGCTCCTTCGCTCTCCATCCTCCAAATCCGCGTTCGTGCACTCTCTGTAGAACTCCCAGTGCGTCAACCGGGGCTCGACCGACGTCGTCGATTCGACGTGTACGCGAACCGCTGCGTAGGACAACTCCGCCGCTCGGCTATAATCACCGTCGGCGAGTGCGGCGTTCGCACGCTTCAGAAACGCTAGATGCAGGGCTGGCGGATGCATCTCTCCAGACCTATCCTCCTCTTCCGTCGCTTCGAACTCGGTCACTTCGACCCCTTCTTGATTCTGTGAGTTGTATTTCCTTCGCCATACATATGCACCGGCGATGAGCAAACTGGTGAGCGCGGCGCCGAGAACGAAGAGGAGCCACCACTGTTCGAGGAGTGAGGCCGTCTCCGACAGTTCCAATCGAACGCGTGTTTGTGCACGGCTTGGACCCAGATTCGACCCGCCGTCACGATATCTGGCCACGAGCATTACGGATTCGTTGGACTGGTTTTTCGCGACGCTGGCGGGAATCCGCAACTGTGACCGATACGTTCCGTTTGCGCCAGTTTGTACCGTTCCGATCGCTTTCCCACCGGCGACAATCGTGACGGTTTGGTTGTCGACGACTCGCCCGTCTCTCGTCCGCAGTCGTCCCTGGACACTAACATTGCGTCCCTGGGTAACGCTCCCCGACAGCGAGAGCGACGTCGGCGTTTCACGCACCCTGATTGGTGATGTCGCTTTCGCCCGCGTCAGGGCCTGTCGGTGATACGGTAGCTGTACGCGGAGCCGCTGTTTGCCAGCCGACGTATTGAGCGGTAGCTTCGAGTCGAATTCGAACGTCCCGTTCGAATCCGTCGTCGTCAGCGCGATACGCTCCCCACCGGCGAACAGCACCACGGGAACACTCGAAACGGCCCCTCCCGTCGAACGCACTGTCCCCGTTGCCGTCACACGCTGACCGAACGCTGTCATCTCGGTACTTCGGTCGAGCACGACTGTCGCGTTCGTCTGCCGAACGGTCGCGGAGACGTTCGTGCTCGTTCCGAGGTAAACGGAGTCGCTCGATGGAACGTATCGGAGGTTGAACGATTGATTTCCAAGATGCACCGCGCGTGGCCGCCCGGTGATGGAAAACGTCCCGTCCGGTCCCGTCTTCGTGTTGACAGTGTGATTCGACGTGAGTCGGAGTTGAATGGTCTTATTGGAGAGCGTCGTTCCGTTACGAGAACGTAGTTCTCCGGTCACCCTCAACGGGTTCCGATACGACATCCCCGGCTGTGACGAGCGCGCGACCAACTGGGTCTTCGTGAACTCGTTTCTCCGAATATCCACCTGCTGATTGGTGATGTTCTTCGTAATTCCGTGAACCGACTGAATCTGACTCGAGAAGTCCTTTCCGGTCGAATTCGATACGTTCCGGTAGTTTTTGGATAGCTCGTCGTCGGTGGTATCGATGGTCGATTGGAGTCGATTTAGTTTTCTGGCTATCCGGCGTGCTTTTCGTTCGTTTCCGTTTCGCTTCGCTTGCTGATACTGCGTGTAGAGACGACGATAGCGCTGAACGCTGTTAGCGTACGTCTGCTGTCTTCGTTGTGTTTCGTTCAACTCCCTCGCAATCCTGTCGTCGCGCTTCGTTTTTGTCTGACCTACCACATCGACGTACTGTGAGAGCTTGCTGTCGTATTTCGAACCTACCAGTGAACGTGCGTCCTCGTACTTTCCTTGCTTTATCTTAACGGTACTCGACCCAAGCCGGGAGGAGAGATGTGAGACGTACCACTGGCTGAGTTCCGAGAGCTCTCCCTCCCGATTCACATCGGACGGATTGACGTGATGGTCGGACGATGTCCCGTTTCCGGTCGCCGATTGGTTCGGTTGTACTCCGAACGCCCCGAGCGGTTCGAGCGTAGCGGCAGGTGAATGGTTCGACTTGTCCCACTGTGTGTCACCGAAGGCGATCGAAGTACAGCCGGCTATGACGATGACCAGCGTTAGAAGGAGGACGAATGACTTCTGCAACCGACGGGGCGCTTGTGGCACGACCCTCTAATCGGTAGTCCCCATCAAAACTCCTTTTGCCAGCGAACCGGTTACGCTGACCGTTCCATTGTTGTCGCTTCGACATATTACGGAAAGCTGTGTGTACGATTGTTCATTCGGATGAACGGTCAGTAGGTTCAATTGGTAGCGAATCGAGAGCAGACTGGTATGCAGCCGATGCGCCGATTCTGGGCGACGTGTAGCCTTACGGCAGTACTCGTTGCCGGAGCGTGGGTGCTCGATGAACCATTCTTGCTCGTTGGTGCGGCGTCGATCGGTGCGTCCCTCGTCGCTCACCAACTAGCGTTCATTCTCAGGGTAACCCGACTGTCCGACGACCTCGTTGTAACACAGGACGTGTCACAAGAGGAGACTACCGTCGAGACGGACGTCGAACTCCGTCTTCGGGTACGCCTCCCGTATTCGGCCCCGTTTTCGCTTTCGATTCGCACATCACCACCGATCGCGGCGAGCGGAAGCACGGCGGCGGAACGCACAGTCACGCTCGAGGAGGGCAGTGACGACGCTGAGACTGAATTTTCGGTTCGATGGCCCGTCGCCGGTGAGTATCGGTTTTCCGAGCCAACCATCACCGTTCGTGACCCACTGTCCGTGTTCGAAACCACCCTTTCGCTGGGGACGACGCCCGTCGTGACGGTGGACCCGCGCTATCCGGAGAACCTCCACGTTGGTATTCGCGGAGAACGTGTTATGTCGTCGCTCGGCTCGAAGAAAACGGGGAACCGCGGAAATGGGTTCGACCCGGCCGAAATCCGACAGTATATCCCCGGCGACACAGTTCGGCACATCGACTGGAAGGCAACCGCTCGAATGAATTCACTCTACGTGCGGGAGTTCGAGGAGAAAACCGACCTCTCGAACGTCCTCGTCGTGGACCATCGTTCGACGATGGGGGAAGGAAAACAGGGACGGACGAAACTCGACTACGCACGACAGGTAGCGCTCGGATTCGTCGCGAACGGACAGGTTACGAACACGCCGTGTGGATTGTACGGCCTCGATGACGAGGGTATATCAGTTCAGCGGACATCGAACGCGACAAAACAACATTTCGATCGGTTGCGGACGGACCTTCACGCGTTCTCGTCTTCGAGGTCGGAGCGGTCTAACGGCCGCCGACCCTCTCGATCTGGAGGGTTCGGCGGTTCCTCACATCGATTATCACCCACGAACGCTCGAACAGCGACGAGTCGTCTCGACTCGTCCTCGCCGTTCGATACCTGCCTTCGTCCGTTCTTCGAGACCCGGTCGTCATCCATCGCGTTGTCCGGCGAGAAACCACTCTACGACGCTGTTCGAACGCATCTCTCGAGCGTTCGAAAAACGGTCATCGCGGTGTTTTTCACCGACGATACCCGTCGGGCCGAGCTTCAGGAGGCGATCACGGTCGCACGACAACGGTACGAACAGGTGATGGTGTTCGTTACCCCATCAATCCTGTTCGAACCGACGGGACTCGCCGACCTCTCGCGGGCATATGAACGATACGTCGATTTCGAGGAGTTTCGAAAGTCGTTGGCAAGCACGAATGACGTAACTGTGTACGAAGTGGGACCACAGGACCCGCTCACGGCGATACTTTCGACGCATTCGAAGCAGGTGGTGAACCGATGAACCTTCCGGAGTCACGAACCCCACTCGGTGTTATCGGCGTCACAGTGGCGGGCGTCGCCCTGTGGTTTGGCGGGGGTATTGTTGGCCTACTCGCCGCAGGCGTGCTCCTCGCCCTCTGGTACCTGCTACCCGCGAGCTACGCAGTCACGTTCGGACAGTTCGCGCTCGTAGCGTTGGTTCTCCCTGCCGGAACACCACCGGTCATCGTAGCGGGTGAGGTGGGGCTGGTGACCATCCTCCTCGAACCGTCGTTTGCGCTCGAAACGAACCGAATGCGGGTCGCCATCGGTGCCGGATGTATCGGCCTCTTTACCAGCGGTGTTTGGTTGCTGTATCTGTGGAACGGATCACTCTGGCTTCCGACCGTCGCGCTCGTCGGTACCTTGATATTGGCATTTTACAGTCTTCATCGGTACGAGATGGCCGTTCGTGAGGCCATGATCGGGGAGGCAGACGGATGAGTACCGACGTCGGGACGTCGGCCGACGAACGAGAATCAGTAGCCGTGGACAATCCGGTCGATGACCGTGAAGAGCTGACCGCCCGGATGGCGTTACTCGTCGAAGAAAACGAGCGACTTCGACGCGAGTATCGCCGAGCACGACAAGCTGAGTATCGCCGTACCGCACTCGGATTGGCAGGGTGTGGTATAGTCGCGGCGCTCGCAGGCGTGCTGTTTTCGGACGCACGACCGACGTTGTTCACTCTCGCAGGTATCGGACTGTTCGCGGCCGTTCTGACGTACTTTCTCACGCCGGAACGGATCGTTCCGGCATCCGTCGGGGAACGTGCTTACGCCGCATTCGGGACGCTCGGTGCGACGATTCGCTCGGAATTGGGGCTGTCGGAGGAGACGCTGTATCTACCGACGGACCGATCGGAAGACGAGTTCGAATCCGTCCTCCTGTTCGTCCCGCAGCACGCGGATTACGAACTGCCGGACTGCTCGACGCTTACTGCAGGGTTCGTCGTGCCGGACGACGAGCGACAACGGGGAATCGCGGTTTGGCCCACTGGGTCCGGTTTGTATCAGGAATTTCGGTCACAGGTGGGGGCCATCCCGGAGACGCCGGACGACCTCGCCGTCCAACTCGCCGATGCCCTCACCGACAGTTTCGAACTCGCCGATTCCGTAACTTCGGAAGTGGATACCGACGGACAGAGCGTGACGTTCGGTGTCGTCGGAAGCGCCTTCGGTTCGGTCGAACGGTTCGATCACCCGATCGCTTCGTTCGTCGCGGTGGGGTTCGCTCGCTCCCTGAACCGGGTCGTCTCGGTCGAACAGGTGGCGACAGAAGATGACGATAGAACGGACTATGTGGTGCGGTGTTCGTGGGGGTAGAATGGGATCGATATCGACTGACGCTAGTCTTACACACCGAAAATTCGAATCGGCTCTTTCGTGCGGTCGGTGCCGATTATGAGACGGAACGGTTATTTATCGTCCGTATTCGCCCACTGCCTCGGAACTCCACCGTCTTCGGATTTTGCTGTCGTTGGCATCGATTTCGTCGAATCGCTACTTGGCGGCGAGATGTCCGAGATGATTTCTTCGATTATTTCGTCCGTCGTGCGGTCGCTCAGTTGCGTTTCGGTATTCGGCACCAGCCGATGCATGAGAACCGGAACCGCCATCCGTTTTACGTCCTCCGGAATGACGAACTCTCTGTCGTGAATCGTTGCTCGTGCCTTGGCGACCTGCAGGAAGGCGAGGCTCGCACGCGGTGAACCGCCGTAGCTCAGGTCGGGATGCTCCCGTGTGGCCGCGACGATAGTGCGGATGTATCGTCTCACCGGCTCCGCCACGTGCGTTCGGGAAACCATTTCACGGGCCGCAAGTATCGTGTCCGGATCCACGACTCGTTCGATGTTCTCGGGACTAAGTGTCGGCTGGTTGTCAAATCGCTCCAGGAGTCTGAGCTCGTTTTCCTCGTTCGGTAGATCGACGGTCGCCTTCAACTGGAACCGGTCCCGCTGCGCCTCCGGTAGTTCGTACGTGCCTTCCATCTCTATCGGGTTCTGCGTTGCGACGACGATGAACGGTGCCGGCAACGACATTGTTTCTCCCTCTATCGTGACGGTTCCTTCCTGCATTGCTTCGAGCAACGCACTCTGTGTTTTCGGCGTCGCGCGGTTGATCTCGTCGGCGATGAGAATGTTCGTGAAGATCGGCCCCTGCTGGAGTTCGAACGTCCCGTCCGCTTCTTTGTATACCTGCGTTCCGGTGATATCCGCGGGAAGCAAGTCGGGCGTCATCTGCACGCGTTTTGCGTCGAGTCCGGTTGCCCGTGCGAACCCGTTCGCGATGGTCGTCTTTGCGACGCCAGGTACCCCTTCCAGAAGAATGTGTCCGCGAGTCAGTAGAGAGATGGTCAAATATTCGATAATTGATTTGTTTCCAATGAGAACGGTCGCGACCTCCTCCCTGATTGCTGTGTGAATTTCTTGAGGAGTTGTCATCAAAGCTGATACTATACCAATTAGAATAAGCGATAGGGATTGTACGGCGACAGAAATCGTTGTCTCAACGCTGCTGGTCTTGATATGCGCGTACCACCCGTTCTATCTTTTCGTCGTTCCACTCCGGATGATGGGTTTCGAGATGGGTAGCGATTTCGTCCGTCGTCAACTCGACATCGGTCGGAGTTTTCGACGTCGAGCGCAGACTGGAAACGTATCGTCCGACACCGATGGATGGTCGTTTCGTCCATCCGAAAATCATCCCGATAGAGAGAAGGATGAGTCCAAATTGGAGTGGGCGAGAGTCACGAAGCAGTAAGATTGCGGCTGAAACGGGCGGTAGCGACCCTGAATGGGAATAATCGAGGAGCACGCGTTTCTCGCGGTCGAAAATTTCCCGAACGAACACCCCATTATCCCTACGGTCTTGCATCGAGTTGATAAACAGGCTAGAGTCGCTAACGACGATAATTCGCCCGTGTCCAATCGATTCGACTGTTGCGACGGGGTGATTTCCGACCGACTCACTCGTGTCCAATTTCCCGTTCGAATTCGTATCGAGATACGCGTGTGCCGAACTGTTTACGAGGACGGTCGCGTTGTTCGGCCGAACTGCAGTTCCTCGATTGAGCGCGAGCGAGGAGACGTTCGCAACTACAGGATGGCCCGATACGTTCCGCGCGATCGGCATCTCCGGGGATCGGTCGTTGTACCGCTCGTCACGGAGCAGGCGGCCGTCGAGCCGCGACCGAGCACCCAAATCGTGGAGTAGGGGGTTGGTGTTCGGCCCGAAGTCGTCAGCGACGACGAGCGTTCCGCCTCGCTGAACGAATCGGCGGAGTTGCGTTCGTTCGCGCACGCCGTATTGCTTCGTCGGCGACAGGACGACCGCAACTGTCTCGTTCGCGGGACCGTTGGTGTACGCAGTCGTATCCCGAACGACGACGCTCGTCGCATCCGTTTCTTCGGCCTGTGACTGTAACTGGGACGCACCGTTCCACTCCCCGTTGTACGCGCTGAACGACGCATTGGACGTGCTTGCGACGATGAGAACGGTGACAAGGACGACCGTTGCGAACCCGCCGACGACGACGGTTGGAAGCGACAGTCGATCGCGCCACGACACGATTAGAGCACCCCTGGGGGTAGAATTGCGAGGATTCGACGAATGACGATGAGTCCGAACACGGCGAAACCGAAAACGATGAACCACCGGAGACGTCGTCGCCAAAGCGGGGTCAGGGAGACCGGTGCCGTGAGTTCAGTCAGGACGAGAAATCCGAGAAACGACATGGCGAAAAACAGATCACCCGAATACGTTTGGAGCACGTTTAGGACGAAGAGACAGAGAAGCATCCAGACAGTCTGTCCGTAAACGAAGCGGCGGCGACGCTGTGTCGGCATTCGATCGATGTACTATCGGAACTGTTACCAAAGTAACGGCTATCGAGGACGCCTTCAAGGCTGGAATTTTGTAAGATATCTCGGCAGGATTCATGCCTTTGTGGTTCGATTCTCCGACTCGATGTGCGAGGGACCCAACGCCGAAGCGGGTCTGTCCCCCGGTTCGACCGGACAGTCGTCGGTCCCTCGTGGCATCGTCACCACGAGTGGGTCGCGGCCGCTGGCTGAGTAGACCACGTCCCTGCGTGCGGTCCAGCGCTCGTACCGCTGGGTATTGATTCGAACCGGCGACGACGGGAAGACCTGTGCGCCGACTGTCGTCCAGGACCGTTGTGCGACGACCGGGCAGTTCGGTGACGATCCGCCTCCGTGTAGCCATTGATAGAGCGGCGTGTATTGTACGCTGGTCCGATACGGGTAATATCGCGACGACATGAACGCGATGTGACCGTCGCTGAGCCAGCCACCTTCGATGTGATTCGACGCGAACGTCCCTGTGGCGAATTCGGAGGATGTGACCGTCGGTTGTGCGGATGTTGCGTGTAGCCCGGTGAACGCAAACGGCGCGCTGACGAGAATACAGAGGACGACGAGTGGAACGACCGCTTGCCGAGCGACGGATAGCGACGATGCTGAACCGCGTCGATATCCGATTTCCACGGCCCCAATGGCGGCGAGAATACCCAGAGCAAAATGCACGAATATCTGTCCGCGAACGGCGAGTGCTTCGTACTCGTGCGTGAGGTTGCTGGTCATGGCGAAACCGATGAGAGCGAGTGGTCCGACGAGCAGGCCAACGACGACGGCCGATACTCCCTCGTCTCCCGATAACTTCGGAAGTGCCCACGCGGCAACGAGTCCGATGCTCGCGACGGGAATCAGGAACGCCAACTGTAACGGTGCCGTCGAGGCGGACCCGGGGAAAATCGGGAGGAAGTGATTAGCGACCAACAGGGCAACGACACCGACGACGACACCAGCCGGAACGAATCGTTGGACGACGGTCCCAGCGGACGGAAGCCACTGGGCGAGGACGACGAGGAATATCACCCATGCGAGAAAGAGGCCGGGGAGTTCCGTGATATATCCCGCCGCAGTGAGTCCCGTATAGTAGTAATAAACCAACATGTATGTCCAAAACAGGACGAGGACTGTCGAGCCGAAGACGATTCGCCGCCTCGTCGGATTCTTGAGCGCGCGGACGAAGATGGCGAGGAGCACGAGCGCGCCAATCATCGAACTGAGATTGTGCGTAACCGGGAGGGCTACCACGAACGCGAGCGTGAGCGCCATCCACGCTGGGCGTTCGGTTCGGAGGGCTCGATAAAATGCGAGCGCCGAAAGGATGACGAGCGCGTGCCCGAGCATCTCGCTACTGACTGCCGCCGACCGACCGAGATACACCCCTTCGAACGCCAGTATCAACCCGGCGAGAAGCGCCGCGAGGCGAGCGTGTGATGGCTTCCATTCGAGTCGCTCACAGACGTGCCGAATGAGTACGATCACCGTGAGCGCCGGAACGGTTCCGATGATAGCCACGAGAAACTGTGCGATGCCGAGTGGCTCGATACCGGTCGCTTGACTGACCGCCGCCAAGTATGCGGTGAGGACGTACTCGTCGGGGTTGAGTAACTGCGAAGCGGCGGAGAGGTGGCCCGTCGCTCCCGCCGTCCGGGCGAGCGCGGCGAAATGAAACCCATCGACATTGTACGGAAGGGGGGTCCAGTGAAGTGGAAGCATCCGCATTGCGACGCTCACGACGAAAACGGTCAGTGCGACGAGGGCGTCTCCTCGGCGATTACTCATTCGATTTACCACCTGACTCCGCGGACCGTCGTGTTTGCGGCGGACGTTCGGAGAGGAGTGAGTCGGGGTCTTCCCCGATGAGCGTCCCGGCGACGAACACCGAACTGAGACACATGACACCGATTCCACCCACAACGACACCAACCACCACGGGGAGGTTGAGCAACGGGGTAATTCGAACGCCGTACATGACGAGCAATCCTGCTTTGGCCAAGACTGACACCGTAGCGATAGCGACTGCGAACGCGAGGAGGGTCGCAAATGTCCCGACCACCACCGCATCGAAGAGGATGAGCGAGAGGATGCGGAACGGGGACGCACCCGTCGCACGAAACACACCGACCACTCGCCGCCGAGAATGAACGGTGTACGCGACCGTCGCCGTGGTGCTCCCGACCGTCATCAATCCTGCTAAACAGACGAACACGCCGACGAGAAGGTTGAGGTCGCCGAATGCGGTGGTGATTGCACGACTGATGCCGGTTTCACCCTTCCGTCCGCTGTTGGCAAGCGCGCTTGCGATTCGATCGTCGCCGACGACCTGATACGTCCTCTCGGCGACTGTCCGGCCGCCGACCATCGCACGGACGGTGACCGAACCGGGTGATCGATGGTCAAGTTGCGTTCTAATCGTCTTCCGCTCGCCCGGTTTCAACCGTATCGTACGGGTGTGTCGGTCGCTTTCGGTCGCAATCGTGACCGTTCGCGAGAGCGTCTCGTTCCACGGATTGGTGAGCGCGACCCGTGCGGTCGGTCGTGTGAGAAGCGTCGGTTTGCGCGGTTGCACACGAAGATGACCGACGAGCGTCCGTGACGCGGTTTGAGAGACCTGAATCGTCCTCGTCGTCATTTGTTCCCCGGACGTGGCACGAATCGTCGCGTTCCCTGGTGAACCGAATCGAACCCTCGCCGTCCCGTTCGATCCCGTTGTCGTCGTTTCGTCCCCCACCGAGACGGTCGCGTTCCGTATCGGATCCCCACCGATACCCGAAACACGAACGAGAGGTGTGCTGTTCGGTGGAGTGCGCTCGGGAACCCCGTGGAGTTCGATGGCGTCGCGCGGAACGACTCGAACCGTCCGATTATATCCCCCGACGGTAACCCGTTTCGGGCCAAGACGCGTCGTCGGAACGCGGATGGCGACTTCGCGGCGCTCGCCTGCACCGAGCGAGACGGTTTTCGAGCGTGTCCTATCGCCGACGTGCACCCGAACCGACTTGTTTACTCGGTTCGAACCGAGATTTTCGAGTTGGATTCGAATGGGTATTGTTGCCCCCTTTCGTATCCGCGTCGGGACGGAGACGTCGCCGATAACGGCGTCACCGTTTTCGTCCGAAGCGATAGCGGTCGGGGTTCGAATCAGCTGAACCATCCCCGGTTCGACGCGTGCCAGGTGACGGGCCGTCGGGAGTGGGACGAGCAGTTGGTCGTCCATCGCCCCAGGTGCGGCGTATTCGCCGACGATAGTCACCCGGTCGATACCGGCTGTCGTACTTCCGCCGAGCGTCACCGTGTCGTTCGGTGCGAGGTCGAGCGTCCGCGCCAGGTCGGCACCGATAACAGCCTCACCGGGGGAACGCGGTTGTCGTCCTCGGACGAGGCTGGCGTTCGATACTCTCGCGAACGATTCGAACTGCATCCCTCGAACGACCATCGGTTCGCCGTCGTGGACGGCGAACGCGAGTATTTCGGGACTCGCCTCGGTGCCACGGGTCTCGAGCGCGGTCGCATAGTTCGCGGGGACACGACTGGAGATCGGATGGGGGGCATTCGTATCCGAAATCGTCGTCCCGCTGGTTTGGACGAGTGGCGTGACAACTCCCGTGATCGAGGCGACGAGAATAACGACCGTTGCAAACGCCGCGAGCGGTACGACGCTCGGAACGAGAACCCGCCAATCAAGCAGCGTTAGTGAGCGCATTCCGGAGAGTGTATCGCGAACGGACGACCGCCAGCAGGACGAGCTGAACCGTAGACCGGAGGGTATCGGGGGGTGACGAGTGATTCGCCATGCGGCCAAAACGCCCGCCATCGCTCCGACTACGATAGTGACGCCGTACAATGGCAGCAGGAACGTCGCCGCACGTGGCGTTACGTGAATCGAGAGCGATGTCGGAATGCCGAGATAGATGGCCGCGTTGACGACGACGTTCGTGGCAACGACGCCCGTTGCGTAACCGAGCACGGTACCGACGGCAGTGATTGCCCCCGCTCGAATCCCGTATAGGCGGAGGATCCGTCCGGGTACGCCACCGGTTGCGCGGACGACGCGAATCGCACGTCGTCTGTCGCGCGTGTGCATCCTCGTAACGCCGTACACGGTCACGCCGACGAGAACGCTGGTCCCGACGGCAGTGACACCCAAGACGGTGATGACCTGTTCGATTCCCGCGAGGAAGAACGGGAGTGCCGACCGGAGGGGGGTACCGTCGTCGGGTTGGTTTCCTTCGTTTCCGGAAGTCGGGTCGACGACGAAAGCCCCCGTGCGCCCGAGACGGTCGACGACCGACTCGTCCGCCACGTACCAGTACGGTGGAATGATGGACTCATCATCGCTTCGAGAATTGATGAGAAGCGTTCGTCGGGTCGCTTCTCCGGTCACCGTCTGTTTCGTTTTGGACGCGACGACGCCGCTAGAAACACCCGAATCGGGGGAACACGGCATCGAATACGACGTGTGTTTTCGAAATTCTCGGGCTCGGTCACACGAAACGCCGACCACGAACGTCGACACCCCGTTCGATTTCGTCACCGATGCGACGGGAAGAACGAGCGCGCCGTCGTCCGCGTCAACGCGGGCTTCCTGCATCGTCTCGTAGTAGGTCGCTCGTCCGCCAGCATCGTACTCCTTGGCTATAGACGTCGTCTGGGAACCCGCGGCGAGAACGACCAGTGTTACGCCCGTGATGAACGCCACGGTTACGACGACAACGAGGACGGCGAGCGCATCACGTCGAGACCACCGTGTCAACAGGTGTCGTCGATACCCCATGTCTTACCCTCGCTCTCCTCGTCGGGTAGTCTTCGATTCGTTCGCCGGTGTGGTCCACAGATGTGTTTCCTGCGCCGCGCTGTCCATCGTCGGCGTCGGTGGTGGGCCACCCTTGTAGAGGAGGAATGCCACTCGCTGACGGTTTCCGACGACGGTTGGCGGAGCGGAGTAATCGAGTTGTCGCCTCTCACCGTCGGTGAGGGTCACTCGAAACCGTTCGAGCGTTCTTCGGTTCGTTACCGACGTCGGGTCGTCGGCAGCGACCTGCTGTCGCTGGACGATGACGGTATACCGAACGGTGCGACCCTCGTGGTTTTCGACACCGATTCGTAGGTCCCGTGGTTCGTCGCTCCGGACGAGCGACCGTCCGTCCGGCGGTACCATCTCCGAGCCGTTTTTCGTGAGGAGGGACATCGTCGTGTACGACTCGGTATGGTCGAGACCGGCAAGTGCGAACCCGATGCTCCCGACCGATGCAAGAATCAGGAGGACCAATACGACGTTCAATCGCCGATCCAGATTCGAGCGGAGTCGGGGAGCAATCTTCGGTGTTCGAACCCGTCGCCGAGATTCATTCCACCAGTTCCGTATCGAATCGCCGAGGCATCTGTCACCGACCGTTCGGAGACGCAGTGCAGCGACCACTGATGCGGCGAAAGTGCAGACACCCGCCGACACCGTCACCGGAACTGCTCGGATGCCGATACCGGCATGATCCAGCGTCAACGCGATTGCGGCGACGAGGAGAACGCTGATACCGATGGCAAACACGTTACGCTCCAACTCATCGAACTGGATCGCTACTGTTCCGTTGGAGCGGTTCGATTTCCCGCCATCGGCCACTGGAAGCAGGGCTGTGACGACGGCGTAACCGGGGAAGAATAGGAGCAACGGTAGCGTGAGAACCAATCTAATCGGTTGTTCGCGGATCCCCGGAGCGAACGGAGCGATGGCCCCGAGAACTGAGAACACGTCCACCATAACGAGAGTAAAAAATAAACGGAGGGCTCGATGGGAGTCCGACGTGTCACTCATTCTGCTAGTCCGACAATAGCCATCGTCAAGTATCCTTCTGAAATTTTGACACTCGGTTGCGTGGTAAGAAGGGAAATAGTTAGACGTTTGTCCTGCTGTTTCGACGGTTTTTCGTCGTATATCGAACGATTGGAGGACGGAAAACAATGGCCATAGACCGGAAACGGTCGGTTTCGGAAGGGTCACTTTCGCCCGACGCCGGGGAACTGAGAGTCTGCTCACGTTACCATCTTGGAACTCTTTCCAACTATCGGATCCGCGTCGCTAGCACGTCGATTTGATGGGCGATGTACGTGAGTTCTCCCCGTTCGACCTGTCGCGTACGCGTTCGAAACCACTCCGCGAACGCGTCCGAGTCGATGTCGCGGTCGTTACCGACCACCGACGCCACGGTTTCCAGAATGTAATTCAGAAACGTGGCTTCGTCCGCAGGATACGAACCATCCCGTGGATACACCACCCAGTCAGAACTTCCTGCGGCGAGTATCTCTGCTTCGTGGCCCGGGAGGTCGGCCAGCAATCGACGTCCTGCGTCGCTGAACCCCCTTCCCCCTCCCATGTTTCGATGATACAGCCGCTCGACCTGTTCGTCCAGTGGATTCGGCGGATGAAAAAACGACCCTCCGTCGAAGGTGATCGGAAAGTAACACACGCCGCCGGGCGCGAGTGCCGAAAGAAATGCGGGAAGTGCGGTCTCGAGGTCGAACAGGTCCACGACCGCATGCCCGATGAGTGCGTCCCACTGCTCGTCGGTCTTTTCCACGAATTCCACGGCGTCCGCGACTTCGAACGTCACCCCCAGCTGGTGATTGCCGTCGTCGAGTCGCAAAGTCTCATCTTCGGGTTCGAATCCGTAGGCGACCAATCGCTCACGAGCAGTTGCGACGTTCTCCGGATCTATATCGAGGACTGTGTACTGCACCCGTTTCGGAAGACGCTTCCACGAGACGAGTCGCTCGAGCATCGCACCAGTTCCACCACCAATTTCGAGGATTCGAATTCCGTCCGAAAGCTCACACTCGAACTGACCGAGTACGCGGCGATTCAACGCCCTATCGTCCACCGTCCGTTTCGCGTCGAGATACTGTTGGAACGTCATGGTTTCGTGGAAATCGGTTCGTGTTCGATGACGGTATCGAGCAATCGCTCGACCGCGTCCGTCGCGTCGTCCCATCCCGTTTGCGCGTCGTATCGGTCCCGTGCTGCCGTGCTCATTCGTCCGAGTTCGTCCCTGTCGTCCCGCACCGTTCGAACCGCTTCGGAGATCGCGCTGGGGTCCGCCGGTGGAAGCAAAAACCCGTTTTCGCCATCGGTGACGATTTCGCTCGCGCCGCCCGCCGTCGTCGCGATGGCAGGAAGCGAGAACGCCATTCCTTCGAGGTAGACGAGACCGAATCCCTCGTACAGCGACGGAACGGTCAGCACGTGGCTTCGAGCGAGATGCCCGGCAACAGCCTCGTCGGGAAGTCTCCCCGTGAACGAGACGTTCCTGCGGAGACCGAGGTCGTCACGAAGGCGACGCATTCGGTTTGCATACTCCTTGTCCGTCGATGACCCGATAACCGTGAGATGCCAGTCTCCGGACACCGACGAAAGCCCGTTGAGCAGAACGTGCAGTCCTTTTCTGGGAACGAGATTACCGAGGAAGACGAGATGGAGGGTTCCATCGAACGTCCGACGAACCGGTGGCAATGGTTCGAACCGGTCACCTGCCGGGTACGCGACCGTCGTCGGTAAATAGTTCGAATCGTTGGAATCGAGCAGGTCGAGGACGGACCGTCGCGTCGTCTCGCTGTTACAAATCGCACCATCGAGAGTCAGGAAGTAGTTGCGCTCGACCCGCCGATAGCCACGGTTTTTCCACCCCGCTCGCGGTTCGTCCGACCGAAGGTGATGAACAACGGAAACGACCGGCACGTCGAGACCGTGGTTCAGCCAGATCAGCGATGGATGACAGAGGTGGTCCTCCATGAGGACGTCGAACCCCGAGAGTCGCGATCGGAGTCGGGACGAGAGATTATGTAGGAGACAGCGACCGTACGACTGCCACGGGATAGTGATGACCTGTACGGTATGCCCTCGCTCACGGAGGGTTTCGACCAGTTTTCGGTCGTATCGAAACCCCCCCGAACGCTCCGAAAGCGACCCGTAGACGACGAATCCGAGACGCATCACACTGGCCGTTCGAAACGAGCGTATGCATCGTCGTCTTCCCACAGTGTGACCCCGATTTCCGTGACTTCCGGGGTATCGATATCGCCGAGCACACGTTCACAAAACGATCGGGCGAAACGCTCGACACTGGGGTTTCGTCCTTCGAACTCCGGCAGGTCGTTCAACGTTTCGTCCTCGTACCGGCTAATCGCCCCGTTCATCGACTGACGAACGGCGTCGATATCCACGAGATAGCCGAACTCGTCCAGCGAGTCGCCACGGAGATGGATTTCCGCCTTGTAGCGATGGGAGTGGTGGTCCCCTTCCTGACCGGGGTTCGGGACTGTCAAATAATGCTGTGCGACGAACGTCTTTGAAACGGTTACTTCGTACATTGGTTAGTCGTATGTCAGGAGTACACCCACCGCCTCGTCCGGCCGTTCGTCCAACAGCTGGTACGCTTCGTGGGCGTCTTCAATGGGAATTCGATGCGAAACGAGGGAACTGGAATTGAGATGTTCGAGTCGTTGCCAGGCGACGGTGATCCTGCGTTCGGTATCCCACCGCCCTCGCAGCTCTGGGTCGAGCGTACTCACCTGCGTGCTTTCTATGTTGATACGGCTCCGATGAAACGACCCACCCAGATTCAACTCGGCACGCTTCTCACCATACCACGACCCGACTAGCAACCGCCCATCGTATCCCGTCACCGCCACTGCATCGTCCAGCGCTGCGGGATTGCCGGAGAGTTCGTAGGTCAAATCCGACCCGTTCGGCGTTCCCATTTGGGAAAGGACGGTTTCGATTTCTTCGCGCACGTTACCGCTCGCGTCGAGACAGCAATCCGCACCCATTTCCCTGGCGAGTTCGCGTCGCTTGGCGTAGCAGTCGAGCGTCACGAGGTTCGCGAGCGGGCAGTCCGCAAGGAGGGCAGTCGTTACCAATCCGACGAGACCCTGACCGAAGACGACCGCCTGTTCACCGATTTTCGGTGCGCCATCGAGGACGAAGTTCACCGCCGTCTCGACGGTCGGTAAGAGGACGGCGTCCGCCGGTGAGATCCCACCCGGTATCCGGATGAGATCCGTCGGCGACGCGAGGAAGCGACTGGTATGTGGATGAAACGCGAACACTGACTCGCCCATCCACTCGTGCGAAACGTTTTCACCGATTGCCACCACGGTTCCAGCCGTTGCGTAGCCGTATTTGAGCGGGAACTCGAGCGTTTCTGAAAGCGCGCTAATCGTTTCGTCAGCTGCCAATTCTGTCGGAGCGTCGCCCCGATACACGAGGAGTTCGGTACCCGGACTGACCGCCGAAACCTCCGTTCGAACGAGCACTTCGTCCTGTCCCGGTTCGGAAACCCCTTCCACGCGAATGTCGAGTTCGCGTGCCCCCGTGAAGTAAACCGATCGTGCGGATGGCACATATGTCATGCAACGGATTTGAACAAATCCCTTTCGGCTACCACGTTCGGCCACGACGTCGCCGAACGAGGTCGCACACTGACTCTCGAATGGATTCCAGTAGCGATTTCGAAGGAACGCCAAGATATGCACGTACTGTGTCGTAGGAACCTAATTCTAGCATCCGAAGCGCCCGCGCAGTCGCTCGATAGTTACCGTCCGCAACGCGTGGCGGCAAGCAGTCACGATGGTCGATCAAGACGAGTGGGTCATCGGATGGGTTTTCGGAAAATGCCCGCACGCGACGTACATCGACTCCCGTCTCTGATTCCAGTATGGCAATATCACCCGCTGAAATACGTCTTGCCGCACCCAGAATCGTATCGTCCGGAGAGAGCGCTCGCCACGACAGCGTTTCCGGTCCGTCGATAACTCGTAGCCCCTCGAACGCATCTCGGGAGAGCGTTAGCCGTCGCCATTCGATAGGTGCCTTCCGCCAAACGAACGACGCGGCACCTGGCTTCGCATTCAACAGTTCGTCGAGCGCTTCTTGTTCCGAGAGGGAACTGACGTCCATTGTCGGGACGTCCGGCTTTTGGACTTCGAGTTCGAGCCACCGTTTGAGGACGTATTCCTGTGACACACGAGTCATCTTCTCGTCAGTTCGACTCCGGAGAACTCGAATTGGGAGCCCCCACCCATCGCTTCATAAAGCGGACTATCCGTGGGAGACGTATCGCTCATTCTGCTCAGTTTTCTCGATAGAGACTCCATACTGGCATAATTGTTATGGATGAAGAATGTTTTTCGGCGGGTGGGCGACCACCGGCGCGTATCTTTATTCACGCTTCGCCCGTCAATTCAGACGGGGAAACCATGTTCAAGGACAGAACGGATGCGGGGGAACGACTCGCGGAACTCGTCCGTAGTGAGGAGGTAACAACCGATATTGTACTCGCGATTCCGCGCGGTGGATTACCGGTCGGACGTCCGGTGGCGGATGCACTCGATGTGCCGTTGGATGTGGTGGTCGCGAAAAAACTGGGCGCACCCGGCAACCCGGAACTCGCGATCGGTGCCGTCGGAGCCGATGGGAGCGTCTGGTTGAACGACGCACTTATCGAGCGTGTTGGGGCCACTGACGCATACGTCGAACGGGAGCGCCAACGAAAGGCCGAGGAGGCTAGTGTGAAAGCGACACAATACCGTGGTACTGGATCGATACCGGATCTCGATGGCAAACGCGTCGTCGTTGTTGACGATGGAGTTGCAACCGGTGCGACGACGGTTGCCTGCATTCGCCAGGTGAAGAATGCGGGTGCGAGTCACATCATCCTCGCCGTTCCGGTCGGATCTCCCAGTTCCATCGAGCGACTGCATAGCGAAGCGGACGAGGTCATTTGCATCGAGGCACCACCGCATTTCGGGGCAGTCGGCCAGTTCTACCGTGTGTTTGGCCAGGTGCCGGACGAAGTTGCACGGACGTATCTGCGTGAATAAGTGCAGATGACTGTCTTCGAAGGAAAAGCGCTCGTTCGCATCGGCCGCAATCAAAACATCGGTACTGTCGGGTGTGAACAGACACCGTATTCGCTCGTTTTGTTCCACTGAGGGCGACGTAATTGACAGCAGTATAGAGGACAACAGCAGTAACCGGCGGACGTAATATCGAAACGGTTTTGTCGGTTTCGCCTCACCTTTTTCAGAGTAGTGTCCGTTCAAACTGCGATTAACCCCGGATTCAGACTTCATTAACCGGGAATACGGTAGAGTGAAGATCACACCATATTCCGAAATGCTTAAGTACGTTTCGTCCTAACTACTGGTTAGGAAGCAAGCTTCCGGGATTTTTCAGGTTTTCCCTGCCGGGAGCCTCCGCCAACGCACAACCATGACTTCAACAAGAATCCAGCGCTACGACGAGTCCGGCGTAGCGACCCACGAAAAAGAGCGCGAGAGCGAGGACGAACAGGAACAGGAGAACGTCTGCCCCGAGTGTGGTGGGAACCTCATCACCGACACGGGCCATGGCGAAACCGTCTGTGCCGAGTGTGGTCTCGTCGTCGATGAAGACAACGTGGACCGAGGGCCGGAATGGCGTGCCTTCGACGCCAAAGAGAAGGATGAAAAATCCCGCGTCGGCGCGCCGACGACGAAGATGATGCACGACAAGGGGCTTTCGACCAACATCGGCTGGCAGAACAAGGACGCCTACGGCAACACTCTCGGCGCCCGTCAGCGCGAGAAGATGCAGCGACTCCGAACGTGGAACGAGCGGTTCCGCACCCGCGACAGCAAGGAGCGCAACCTCAAGCAGGCGCTTGGCGAAATCGACCGGATGGCCTCCGCACTCGGCCTGCCGAAAAACGTCCGCGAAACGGCGAGCGTCATCTATCGACGCGCGCTCGACGAGGACCTCCTTCCGGGCCGTTCCATCGAGGGTGTCGCCACCGCGTCACTGTACGCCGCCGCTCGACAGTCCGGCGTGCCTCGCAGCCTAGACGAAGTAGCAAGTGTCAGCCGAATCGAGGGGATGGAGTTCAAACGCACTTACCGGTATATCGTGCGTGAACTCGGCCTCGAAATCCAACCGGCCGACCCGCAGAGCTACGTGACTCGGTTCGCCTCTGACCTCGACGTCAGCGATGAATCCGAACGGAGGGCACACGACCTGCTCGAAGCCGCGAAAAAGCAGGGCGTCCACAGCGGAAAGAGTCCAGTCGGACTCGCTGCGGCGGCAGTATACGCCGGTGCGTTGCTCACCAACGAGAAGGTAACCCAGAGCGAAGTGAGCGAGGTCGCGAGCGTGAGCGAAGTCACGATTCGTAACCGATACCAGGAACTGCTCGAATCGGCGGAAGACCGTCGTGCCGTCGCCTGATCTCTGGTAACAGCGAACGGGTCCGTACTCGAATCGGCCGCCACACTCATTTCATACGATGCTGTATCAGTTGATTATAGATGCCCGAGTCTCGAATCGGGTTGCGTCGCTACGTCGCATCGATTTTCGCGTTCCTCCTACTCGCTAGTCTTCTCGTCGCTCAGCCAGGGATTCTCACGCAGACCACATCGGATGAAGACATCTCGAAGGGCGCTGAGGACGTACGGATCGTCTCGCCGCATCCGAACAGCGAGGTACAACTGTGGCCCTTCACGAGTCGGCGCAAGTCGTTCGACTCGTTGACGCTCCCTATCAACGCTGTCGTTCGCGGCCATGCTTCGCGCGTCGTAACTCAACTACGCAATCGCCGGGGATCGGAGTGGCGAAACGACAGTCGTGAGTGGCAAGGTATCGGCGGTGAGGACGACCCGAGAAAGACGGACGGCGAGTCCGTTCAATGGGACAATACCACCGGTGCGGTGCGATACACCTACATTCAGGCACCCGGTTCACGTGGCGGCTGGATCTCGGAGACGGCCCAACTCCACGATGGTACCTACTTCGGGTCGCGCTATCACCTCAGGTTGTATGAAGGCGGCAACGGAAACGAAACGTGGACGGCGATTCAAGCACACCACGAACACTGGGACTGGTTTCGACTACGGCATTCGGTTGGGTCGCTCGCGTCGGCCCAGTACTACCTCGATAGCCAGTTCTACGGGAAATGGTACGTCGATGGCATTTCCCGCAAACGATTCGCAAATGGTGGTATCGCTGATGGCGACGGTTGGGTTTCGGTCGTCGATTTACGGCCGGTGAGCGACCTGCATCCAGTGACGCTCCTCTGGATTGCGCTCTTCTTCGGTTCGGTCGGCGTCGGGCAATCCCTGCGGTCATCGGCTCGAAGGGTCGTCTCGTGGCTATCGATGGAAACGTCCCAACGGGGCATCGTTCTCTTTTTCTGTCTTTCCTGTTTGCCGCTCGCGGTTCGTACTACGAGCATCACCGTTGAAACCACCGTCTCGGCGATTCCGGTGAAAGCTATTGCTGGTGTCGGCTACCTGATTCTCGTCGTCGGTCTTCCTCTCGTCGCCGTTGGACTCCCGGCGGGTGGCAAATCGCCCGACTGGTTCAGTGTCGCGACGTTCGGGTTAGGGCTGGGATTCCTGCTCGATTATGGATACATCGGCGTCACGGTCCTCCCGATTATGGTCGTCCTTCACCGACTCTCCATTATCGGCATCGTTGGTCTGCTCGCGGTCGGCGGTGCTCGACAGAACGAAGCGGGTCGCTGGAACACGGTGGTGAAAATCGGTCTCGTGCTGTGGGTCTGTGTGCTGTCGTGGCCGCTGTTTTACAGCCTCTGAGTCGACCCTCAGTTCCCGGTACCCAAATGGGCTACACCGAAAACTGCATCTTCGGCATCGTCATGAATGCCGTCTCGTAGCCTTCGTGCCGGGAAACCTGGGGGACCGAATCCACGGCGACGACCAGTTTATCGCCCGATTTGACGCTCGACACGTTCGCGCCGTAATGATACCCAACGTCGGGGTCGATGGTCGGTTTCAACGGTCCGTCGAAGATGGATTCACCATCCCGGTTCAGTTGCGCCGAGAGCGACATCATCGGGATTGGATACCGGTTGCTGTACGGCGTCCGCGGCGAAACGAGCAGATAGGTGTCCTGCGCGAGGTTCGAGTCGTTCACCGCCGTCACGAGGAATTTCGCGTCGCCGCTCGTGGCCTCGCCGACGAACTGTCCCGGAAGGTCGTTTTTCGGCGGAACGTGGCTCATTGGCATCATCTCCATCTCCATCGGTGGGACCGACCCCTGCGACCCTTTCTTCTTGTCCAGGCGGTCAAACGATAGCTCATCTAACTTTCGTTGACTGAACTCGAACTCGGTCGAAAGCGTCGTGGCGGATCCGAACTGCCCGGAAAGCGCCCCGGTTCGGCGGATACCCAGCCCGCTAACCTGCACGTCTGCCTTGTATTTCCCCTCGCCGTTCAATTCCATGTTGTCGCCGAAGTGGAACCCCATGTTCTGGGAAAGCATCGGCCACATCGTCCGGGTATCGCTCCAATCTCCCTTCGAAAGTTCTACGCGGACGTCCCCGGCAGGGAGTACTGTCATCGTCTCGGAATCCCACACGGTCGCCATCAAATGCAGGTCGTCGCCTTCCTGAACGGTGACTTTTTCCTGCTGTTTCGACGTTCCGCCACCCATCAGCCAGAACCGGTGTGGAAACGAGTACATCAAACCGAGTCGCCAACGACCTTGCTTCGCCATTCCCGCCATTGCCATCCCTTCGGTGTGCGTCGGGTAGTACACCGCATCCGGTCGATTTTCGACCATCGGCGGTTCGCGAGGTATCGATCGTGTCTCGAACAGCCCGGCACATCCCGCAAGCGCAGTCGCGCTTCCGAGGGCTGAAGCCTGCAAAAACCTCCGTCTGTTCATTGGCTTGGAGTTACAACTAATCGGGAAAAGGGGTTCTGGTACACCCGTCGAAAAGGCGAACAGCTGAGACGCGGATTCGTCGTTTTTCAGCCTCAACGGACGGTTTCTAATCGCGGTTCGGGTTTGGAAGCGAACGAAGCGAACGAGGTGGCACCAAAAAGTTCCCCCGGCGCTCTACGGTCATGTACTGCAAAATACCGTTGTTCACGCGCTGACCGACGGAGGAGTTCCCGGCGAGATCCTCACCGTTCATCGACTCGCGCGTCCGCTCGAAATCCGCGATAGTACGCTGAACGGCGACGAAGTGAAGCCCTGCCTCACCGCCGTCAGTCGAATCGAAATCACGGCGAAGAATGACGGGGGAATCGTCTTTTCGTGCCCCGGCGGATTTCTGGGAATGACCAACCATCCCGCGTTTTCGGGCGTGTTCCTCGACTTCGCCGATACAGTCGTCACCCATCCCGCTCGAATCGCCGAGGTTGTCGCCCGCTCCCTCGACGCGGCCCTCCTCGGCGTGAACTGGACAGAACATCTTGGCGACGCGCTGGTCGCGACTGTCCTGTTCGTACCACTGGTCCAAATGCAGGCTGATGTTGGAGACGTGCTGTGTCGTCCCCCCGGCGAACGGGCCGTCCTGAATCGTTACGCTGTCCTCGCTGGCCTGGTTCTTCTTGAACCCGGATTTGAACCCCATGTACAGTGGCGATTCCTTCGGAACAGGGTTCGAGTCGGGGATCCCGTTCACGTCCTGATGGTCGGCGGGGAGGCCGTCGCCGACGAATCCGGTGCGACGGTCGGCTTTGTTGAACACGGCTGAGAGTCCAGTTACGTCCACGCCGTTCAACTCGTTGCGGTTTCCGAGCAGGGCTTCTTCCGCCGCAAGCACGAGTTGCGCGTGGTCGCTGGCGAGGTGGACGACGGCGTCCTGTTTGTCGAGTTTCGGGTCCTCGAAGGACGCGAGGGACTTCGGTTTCGGCAGTACGTTGTCGGCACCGAACCGGGTGAAGTACGACGGGGAATAACCGACCGAGAAGAGCAGTCCGTCGTGACTTCGTCTGTACGCGCGTTCGAGACTCTTGAATGCCGATTCTGTCGTTTCGCGCTCCGATTGAGTCGGTGTCGCATTGCTCGCGCCGGCGTAGTTCAGGAAGAGGAGCACCTGGTGCCGGGGAGCAACGTCGTTGCCGTGTTCGTCGTTCTTCAGGAACCGATTCCACGCGTGCTGGCGCTCGGGAAGCGTCGAGAGGTCGTTCGGCCCTTTCGGAACGTCGGGCATGCCACCTCTGTCGAGGCAGGCCGACAGCGCCGCAGACCCGCCGATGGCGACGGCGGCTTTCATGAACTCCCGTCGAGGAATTCCACGCGTCGAATCGCTCATTACTGGTCGTTAGTGACCACGCGAGAAAAGGGGTTCTGGTACGTCCGTCGAAACTCACGTCGCCACTGGGCGCGAGATAATCCACAGCGAAAGGACAGTGTACCCCACCATCAACGTGGTCAGGGGAAGGTGTGCCCACCCAACTCGATCTGTGCGTTCCAGCGCCACATAGTGTGCAGAGAGAACGGCGACGAGGTGACCAGCGACGATGAGGAGGACCTGTGACACCCAAAACGCCGAGAGCGAGAGCCACGCGAGCAACTCGATTTCCGGACCGCCGAGCACCGATAGCAGGCGCGAGAACTGCTGGAGTACAAATGGATAGTTGTGAGCGATTTCGTAGGCGACCGCGATCGGAACGACGGTCGGAGCGAGTGCGCGGGACATGCCGTCCCACGATTCGTCCGATTTCGTGCGTCCAGCGATTTGCCGTGTCAGCGCCGCGACGAGGGTGAAGGCGGCGAGAAACACCAAAAGGCCGCCGAGATAGAGCGGAACGGAAACGACCGGACCGAAGCCTGTCGCATCCCGCGCCGAGAACAGCAGTGTTTGATACTCCGGCGTTTCGGTAAACCCGTCGAAACTAACCGTGTAGACGCTCGCCACGACGAACGCCGAGAGTGCAAGCGACCGAGCAGGTGGGAGACATCCCTGCCACGGTGGTCGGAGGTCCATTCCGTTCCCATCTATTTTGAACGGTGCTACCCGTCCGAAGAGGCCATAAAGGACTGCGAGCGGGTCGGCACGCTCGAACCACGACTCCCCGAATAGGACGCCACCGACCAACATGAGGAGGGCATACCCCGCGAGAAGTACGGCAGTAAGCCGCGGCGAATCCGGAACGCTGGTCAGGTTCTCCGCGATTCCGACGAGGACGAGAAAGCCGACGAGGGCGGGCCAGTCGCCGAGACGGTCCGGGTAGACGAACAGTGCCACCTGCTCTCCCTCCACCTTCGAGAGGCCGTCGTATATCGTACGCCACGGGGCGAGCGTCCGCCAGGGACTGCCGAACAGCACCGCGAACAGGCCGATGCCCTTCAGCCAGACCGACCACGTGAACAAAGTCGCAGGATTGTCCCGCGCGTTCGCCGGGCCGACGGCGCCGACGACGAGAACGAACGAAAAGATCGCCAGAAAGACCACACTCGCGATCCGTCGAAGCAGCGATGTGGTGTCGGACGAGAGTAGGGAAAGTCTCTGTACACCAGTCGGCGTTTTCTCGACCGTGACGGTGAGAAACAGCGCCGTAAGCGCGACGGTCACCCCCGCGCCTCCGAACAAGAGGGGAAGTGGAATTGGCGCGTCAAAACGCGTCGTGACACCATGGGCTGACGCGACGCCCGCGAAAAGCGACAGCGAAGCGAGGGCGAGAAGGAGCGTCCGTCGAAGTCGCATACCGGAAACTCGGGGGGCCGAGGAAAAGTGGCTGTTGGTCTACGATTCGAACCGTTCGAGGATCGGTCGAACATCCCTGAACCGGTCCCCCCGTCGTACTTCGTCAGTTCCCTCATGCCACTCGACGAGCTCGAGTTCGTCCAGTTTCGGCAGATGGATGGCGTACAGCGCCAGTTCGATATGCTTCCGTTCACCCCCGTATTCCCCTTTCAACCGCCGGGTAAAGTCGTGAAGGTCACACTCCCCGTTCAGTAGTTCGGACAGGAGCCGTCGTCGGTAGGCGCTCGAAAGGGCGTCGAATACCGTATCGAGTCTTGTTGACTTCCCGTGCAGTTCACTCTGCATGTCTCCTGCTAGCGATGGCGTTGATAAAGAAATAGTCCCTACTCTGTTTGGGTTACGATTCGTCTAGTACGTCGTCCACTCGGTCCGCCGTCTCGCTCGCTCGAATGTTCGAGTAGCTTTCGTGCGTCGTCGCAATCGATGCGTGTCGAAGTGCGGATTGGGCGAGTTCCGCGTGGCCCTCGCTGTACAACTGGTGTCCCAATCCACGTCGCGCGCCGTGTGGTTTCAGATATTCGCCATCGATATCTAGTCCAGCACCCTCACAGAGCCGTTTCATGAGGTTGCGTGCGCCGCGAGTGGAAATCGCTGGGATGACGATTTCGTGTTCGCGGATCACGTCGTCGATGTCGTTTTCGTCGAGAAGCGTTTCGATTCGACGCTCGCTGTAGTCGCCGTCTAACTGCTCGCGGACGGCGCGATATTTCGACGGAGCGTGGTCGGTCGGAAACACCGGAAACCGTGGTGTTGGCGGGTCGAAAACCCGGTGATAGCGCTCCAATGCGTCGGCGGCTTTCTTCGGGAGTTGGGCGTGCTCGTACTCCCGTGATTTTCCGAAGACGCGAACCGCGCCACCCTCGATATCCACGTCCTCCCACGTGATGCCGGGTCGTTTGTCGTCGGCAGGGGCGCGGAACACTTCCGCGCCCCGAACGCCCGAGAGGGCGAGCAGACGAACCAGTGCTCGGTCACGGTAGGCGCGTTCGCGTGAGATACCTTCTCCGTCCAAAGCCCGCTCGACCCGCTTGTCCATGAACGCGAGGATCGCTTTCCGGTCGCGTTCCGACCAGAACTGGCGGTTCGCGTCGGCGGTATTTTCCGGCAGTTCGGCTTGTGCTCGTGAAACAGCGGCCGGGTTGGTCGTGATGAGTTCGTCGGCCTCGCAGAATCCGAGAAACGCCCGAACGTAGGCGTAGTACGTGTGAGCCGTCGATGATTTCAACTCGCCCTCGCGAACCCGACGTTTGAGATGGCGGGCGTATCGACGGCAGTCGATGACTTTCACGTCGTCTAACTGGGACACGCTTCGCTTCCGTTCGAGCCACTGTTGCCACTGCCGAAGGGCGGAGTTCGCGTTGGTGCGGTAGTTCCCAGCTTCGATACTGGACAGGTACTCGCCGATCGCTCTGGAAAGTGATGTCCCTGTCATGCCAACCGTGGGTCGAATGATCCGGGGAGTCCAGTCCCACACCGGGGACACGTCAGTTCTCGCTCTTCACCGACAAAACGCCCGACTGGACCGAGGTAGCCGCATTCCGAACATCGCCGTATCGGTAGCTGAATCATCGCATCTGTCGATTGGTGAGGGCGGGAAGGATAAAAATCTACGTCCCTTCGTCGGGTGGATGAATGGCGATGAGGCCGTTGCTCTGGACGTAGATGTGATACCCCTCGAACGTGAATCCGATGTGGCTCCCCGTTGGGGGATGTCCACCGGGTCGTGAGGAGAACAACCCGTCCAATGCATCGGGGTCGAACTGATCATACAGAGGACCGATTTCCCGCGGATCTTTGTTCATCGCCTCCGCAACCGCCGTCATCACTGTCGTGCTGAGTGGTTCCGTATCGGTCCAGTCGTGAGTTGTATGGTACGCTGCCGGGGTCGCTCGCGATTGGGTCGTGTTTGACTTGCTCATTGTGGGCACCTCTGAAGTATGTGACTCGTGTGCGTCACACATAAGACCTGAAAAATCATAAAGCCCTGTCAGACGAAATATGGGTGAAAGTCATACGGTCGGAGTCAAAACAGCAAGAAGGGGGAACCGCACTGTTCACGATGTTTGTCTTACGTACTGCTGTCATGCGATTTTGCGTTTTGTGTGGCGATCTACCCTCACTATTGACGTCGAAACCGAACCCTGCCGGGACCATACGGTTTGAGGACACGTTCGAACTCATCAGTCCGACAGTCGATTACTAATCAGTTAGATCAAGTTATCCGTCAATAGTATTCGTTTCAGTATATGTGGCTATTATCATGTCGTTGACCGAAGTCGTTACATCGTTCAACGATCAGTTCATCGCTGCACCGGTTCAACTCGTTAGCTTCTGGCTCTCGGTCACTCTCCCGTTGTTCTACGTTCCACTGTGTGTCGAAGAAACTGACGGCACGACATGCATTCCATCCCTGCCAGCGGATCGTCTCGTCGTTGATACCGTAATCAGGCGCTGCGTCAGAATCCAGTTTTGAGCCCGGGTGATGATGAATCCGTCGTTCGTTGAAACCGTTGATCACTCCCAGTCGTCTCTTTCGATGGTGTACCCGCCACATTCGGGACAGACCTGATAGCGAACCGTATACGTGGTATCACATCCCTTGCATACGTACACAAGGTCCGATACCGATTCCGAATCGGAATGCACACCGAGTCGGCGCATCAATCCCATGCCCCGCGCTTCGAACGTGACAAGTATATAGTTCACCAGAGCGGAGTGAAAGTGAAATTTTTCGGACTTACCGTGACAGCCCAATGGGGCGATCTATTTTCACTCGGAGAATCGGTGTGGAGAGCCAAAAGGAGAACCAAACGGGTAGATCGCCGAGCTATTCAAACGGTATTCATTCGCGTGCTTGTGGTAGTCCCGCAGAGAAGACAGTCAGTGACGCGATACGGTTCACGCGAGAACGCAGCGTTTTCACCCTCGCTTTCCGCTCGCACTTCGATGCTGACCTGATGCCTGGTTCGTCGTCGGCACGTCGAACATTCCTCCGTTCGATTCCGAACGCCTGAATCTCGGGTTATCATGGTTTCGTGTGGTTGGTCGTGTCGTTTGGCCGTGTCTCGCACGATCGTGTCAGTTGTCGATTTTCTCCGGGGAAGTGACGATGAATTCCCCTACCATGTCCATCGTCGGTCGTTAAAAGGAGGTTATGACCAGTTTCTCGAAACCGACTCAGTCGGCGTCGAGAGCGTCACGGACTGTGTTTGTGAGGCTCGTGACGACGGCGTTGCCGACGCGTTCCCGTTCGACGAGTTCGTCGTCAGCGAGTCGCTCCAGATGGTACGAAACGGTCCCTGGCGTCAGATCGAGCGTGTCCGCGAGTGCGGACACGCTCACGGGCTCGTCGCGGGCGACTGCATCGAGCAGTGTGGCCGTCGAATCGTCAGAAAGGGACGCGGATAGGGCGGGGTTCTCGTTTTCGGCCGGATAGACACGGTGTTTGCCGCGAACCGTCGCGGTTTCTACCAACCGTTCTTCCTCCAAGATGCGGACGTGATAGCGGACCGTAGAGCGAGGAATATTTGTTCGTTCGCTGATTCCCGAAAGCGACTGTCCGGGTTCGTCACCTACGGCGTCGTGAATCGTTGCGCGCGTCACGTTTTCGAGAGGGTTCGAACTATCATATCGACTGTAACTTCTGACGGTGTTTGCCGCGACCATCGAGTCGGGTTCGATGTACTCCGTGGATGCGAGGACGAATCCTGCGTATGGGTTGCTAAGGGAGTTCGACACGGTTAGTACGTCGATAGTTTGGAGGTCGTTCGAAGAGTGGTCTCCTGCCGTGGAATGATGAGCGGGGACGTTCGCGCTCACGGGGAGCACGAATCCGAATGGCACGGCCACTGCCACGAGGAGGGCGACGAACGTCACGAGGACCTGATTGACATGTGAATTCATGATACCACGTCGATTTGGTCGGTCTGAGAGTGGGTCTGTGTTCTAAACGAGCATCACCTTTTTGGTGGAGTTCAGTATCAAACACGTGAATAAAGGTCGGAAAGGATACGAACAATACGGAGCTTCGTTGTAGTGACCCCGGAGAGTGGTGGTTCGATCTGCCACCGATACTGTATGGGAACAACAGCAACGATGCAATACCGCTCGACGAACTTCCGCCAGTCGGGTGTTCGTCCGTCAGCTACAGGGTCCACACATCTCCGATTCGGTCACCGACGTCGAGTCCGGTTTCGAGCGCAGGAAGAACGCGACCGTCCCCGACTATCCAATCACCGGCGAACCGGAGGTTTGCACCTTCCGCCTGCCGGAGAACCTCCTTGTCGGCACCCGAGTTTGGGAGTGCATCGCGCCAATGGACCACGTCGTACCAATCCGGCGCGGAGAGTGCGTGGTCGGAGAGCAAGTCAGCAACGAGGTCCGCTGTCGCAGCGACGATTTCCGACTGCTCGTCGTCGTAGTGTTCGGCTGACCAGTCCGGCGCCATCTGAACGACGAGAAGGCTTTCTCCCGCCGGAACGTGCCCCGGTTTACAGGACTCGCGGGCGAGCCACCCGATTTCGTGGTCTTTGTCCGTATTCACCAACGCATAATAGGGTCGGTCGAGTTCGAATGGATAGTGCAGTACGACCGAAAGGATCGTTCGGTAAGGTACGTGCCCGATATGTTCCCGAAGTTCCCGTCGCAGGTCGCCGTCCCACTCAGTGAGGTCCAGTAGGGACGCAGTGACCGGAGCCGGTGGAGTCAACACGAGTTCGTTCCATGGACCGTATTCCCGCCCATTTGTGTCCGTCACGTGCCAACTATCGTTCCGTCGGATTTCCGAGATTCTGGTGCCAGTTCGAACCGTTGCCCCGCTTGCGTCGAGCAGTTGTCGGCCCATCCGTTCGATACCCTCCCGATACGTCCATTTCGGAGCGTCCTCGTCTCTACCTTCGGAAATCTCCCCGTCAACATCGAACGTCCAAACCGGATCCTCGATATCGACGAGTCCATTCGAGTGCCCCTCTGCGAGTTCTCGAACGACGTGAGAGGCGCGTTCGCCGTCTCCTTTAGCGTAGTTTGCGCCGGTGTCGTATCTGCAACCAGCCTGCTCGCGCGTGGCGACGCGGCCGCCGACACGCTCAGTCCGTTCGAACAGGGTAACCGTCGCCTCGTCCCGCAACGCGTAGGCGACACCGAGACCTGCGACGCCAGCGCCGACGACGGCGACACGAGTCACGTTAACGCCCCTCCAACTGCCCTTGCAGACAACGTCTTCGTTCGATTTGACTGTGCAGATTCACGAGCAGAACGTTCGTCGGCCGGCAGGAAAGCGGTTGTGGCGAAGCAGTTCGGAACCGATTCATCGAGCGAAGGATTGTATACTTCAACGGGAGCAGATCATCCGTCGTCAATAGTCAATTGTCCGACCTGTGATGCAAAAATTCAAGGAATCTCTGTCGAATCAAGCACGCAAGAAGATGGACAACGAACAGCAACTGCCGGTCGGGCATCTCGTTGCAGACGACACCGAGGTGTCGATTCCCGTGGTCGAAATTCTGACGGGACGCGGGTTCGTCACCGGTAAATCCGGGTCGGGCAAGTCGAACACCGCGTCGGTCATCGTCGAAAAGCTTCTGGATGCGGGCTATCCGGTCGCCATTATCGACGCGGACGGCGAGTACTACGGCCTGAAAGAGGAGTACGAGCTGTTACACGCGGGAGCGGACGAGGAGTGTGACATCCAAGTTGGCGCGGAACACGCCGAGAAGATCGCATCGCTCGCACTCGAGCAGAACGTTCCTATCATCGTGGACGTGTCCGGCTATCTGGATGACGACGAAGCGGACGAACTCATCCGCGAAACCGCACGTCACCTGTTCGCCAAGGAGAAAAAACTGAAAAAGCCGTTCTTACTCGTCGTAGAGGAGTGTCACGAGTACATCCCGGAGGGTGGCGGAATGGGCGAAACCGGGAAGATGCTCATCAAAGTCGGCAAACGTGGACGGAAACACGGACTCGGTGTCATGGGCATCAGTCAACGACCTGCTGACGTGAAAAAAGACTTCATCACGCAGGCGAACTGGTTGGTCTGGCACCGACTGACGTGGGAAAACGATACGAAAGTCGTCAGTAGAATCGTCGGCGACGAATACGGTGATGCGGTTCCCGACCTCGATGCGGGTGAGGGGTTCGTCCAGACCGACTGGACAGACGGTGGCATTCGGCGAGTCCAGTTTAACCGTAAGCAAACGTTCGACGCTGGGGCAACCCCCGGATTGGATGATTTCGAACGGCCGGAGCTCAAATCGGTCAGCGATGCGCTGATGGGTGATTTAGAGGAAATCACCGAGATACAAGAACAGGAACACAACCGAGTTGCAGAACTCGAAAGTCAGTTAGAGCGCAGAGGCGAGCAAATCGCGGAGTTGGAAAACGAACTACAAACTGCCCGAGACGTCTCCGCCGCCGCGCGAAAGATGGCGAACGCCCTCGCGCACGGCGATGTCGGCGGACCTGAGGACTTCGAACAGCGATTGCGGGAGAAAAACGAGCGAATCCGCGAACTCGAAGCGCGTATCACGGAGTTACAGGACGAACAAACCGATCTGAACGCCTTCGAGACTGAGCCCGAAACCGAGCGAGTGGAACCGTCGGCCGAATCAGCAGCGACGGATGAACAAGGGGAAACGGAGGATGAACCGGAATTCGAGACGGACGATACCACGACGGATGAGGAACCCACGGAAGGCGAGATAGGTCCTGTCGAAGCCTATCGAAAACGCCTTCGAAAACGTGGCTACGAACTCGGAAAGACGGTCTCACGATCATCGAACGACGAATCGACGTCCGTGGTCGAATTAGCCAACTCTGACTCCGTAGTCGTCCGAATCGATGCGGCGCGCCGCGAATCACTCTGTAACGACGACCACACGTGGGACATCATCGCCACTCTTGCGGCGGACGGCCCGATGACTGTTCACGAAATCGCGGACAACGTAACGGCATCCGTCGAACAGATTCAGAGCCTCCTTGCCGAACTTAGAAGTCGCTCGCTCGCCACGCGAGACGAAACTCGAAAGTATGCGCTCGACCGTGCAGGGATGATGGACATTATTACTGATCCCGATGAACGCGCACACGACACGGAACTCCATAGCCAGTGGCGAGAGTAGTGGGAAGCTATCGCCATTCCTCTTCGATACCGGCGTCGTGTTCCGCGTCCTGTAGCCCCCGCGGTTGCCACTCACCGGACGCTCGACATCGATGGATGAGAATTCCGCCGGCCGACAGAAGCACGACTGCAACGAGGAGTTCGATGAAGAGGAATACACCGACGTTCATCGATGACAGTACGGGACGCGTCAGCCTCGTTCTTTCGGTCGTTCTTCTTTCTCGGTAGTAGTACGGAGGAACCGGAACACTCCGGCGAGCATCAGTCCAGCACCGAGCGTCATAGCAACGAAATCGACGTTCGCACCATCTCCATGGAGCTCTGAGTAGCCGAGAAACGCCAGCCAGCAAACTCCTAGCAGGGGGAGGACGAGTGTGCTCCGGTGGCTTTCGGATGTTTCGGTGTTCGATTTGTCGTTTGTTCGTTGGTCCACTCCTGACCAGCCTGTATCGCCACTGTCTCCGCAAGGGTTATAAATTTTTGTTAGATGTCGGCATCTGTATCAGAAACACACCGAAATCACCGACTCATAATTATCTCAAATGTTTTACTATGGATTAATCTATAAACTCAACCGGGATGCCATCGTCGTCGCTATCGTCCACGCTTTGATGTGTCCATCTGGCCGTACTGCGATGGATAGTGGGGCTGGGGAGAATGTCGCGTGTCGCTTGCCGCGTGCCATACGTATAGATGGTCAAATCCGTCGTTCTTGAAGCTTCCCATCTGTGTTCAATGCAGGAACAAAAACTTAAATAGTAGCTACCTTATCGCACCGGAACGCGCTGACCTGCCGAAGTACGAATCGCGTCGAGATGCTTTTGAATCCACAGCTCGAGTGTCGTCAACGCCGAAATCGGTTTTATGTGATCAGCGCGGCCATCCAAATGATCACGCTGGAGGTCACGAATCGTGTTCGAATCGAAGATCTCACGACTGCAGGCATCCTCGAGCAATTCGTCGATGAAAGCCCGCATATCAGTATCGTTTCGATACCAGAGACCCATTTGCGAGGTCGTTTGTCCGAGAACACGTTTCTTGACGTTGTCCGCGACGAACCCCAATGCATGCAGAGTGAGGGGCGACGTCGGTGGCCGTTTCGTTCGATTGTACGGGACGGTAGCAGCAGGTCCTGCGACTCGTCGAGCGACTTCGAGTTTGAGGGGTGCAACGGCGGACGGAACTTTGCCGCGTGTGCCGGGAATCGATCCGATTCGGTATCGGTCGTAGGGCATTTGAGCGACGTGGTTCATGAACTCTCCATCCGCAAACGGTACGCGAGTACCAGCCTGGCTCCGATAGAGCCGATTCGAACGGAAATGTGAATCCGCGAATATTTCCCAGAGTGCATCGAGCGTTCTGTGCTCACGCCGAGGTTGCGCGCTTCGTTCGACCACGCGGCCCAGCGATTGTTCCGGGGAAACGTCCACGGAGAGGAGGTTCTGTACGTCAGCGGGGGATAACTGGCTTTTCAGGGAGGTGAGCGCATCCACAGGCTGTTTGCCGGTGAGATACGACCGGTACATCACATCGCCGAAGAATTCGCCTTGGCTGCTTCCCTCGAACAGCACGTCCACCTGCCCGGAAACGCTGTTCAGCGAAGGAGCGAGATTGACGAAAAACGACCACTGCAGCATCCCGTCCATGATGTCCACGCCACGTTCGATGGCCTCCACGAACTCGGTGGAGGAGTAGTCGTGAAACTGGTTCGGCAGTTCGAGCGACTGGGCGACCCGTTCCGCGCCGATTCGATCCTCTTGTGTTGCGGAGTTATCGTAGGTGAACGTCTGAACTGAACCGATTTCGTCCCTCAGCGCGGCGGCGAGCGTCCTGCTATCGAGACCGCCGGAAAGCCATACACCTGCCCGACCGTCGATGGTATCCGCGACGTTGCTGACGACCCGCCGATACCGGCGAACCGCTTCTTCGACGTATTCCTGCTGCGGGGCGACACCGAAATCGGGAGTCCAGTATCGAGACATTTCCACGTTACTCGCCTCGTGACGCAGATACGAAGCTGGTCGAAGCGAGCGAATGTCGGAGACGAGCGTCTTGCGACCGAACACATACCCCATATGCAACATATCGCTCACCGCTCGTTCGTCCACTCGTGGGTCTTGCAGTTGCGTGACCAGCGATTTGAGTTCGCTTCCGAAAAGAAACCCGTGAACGGTCGAATAGTAACACGGCCGCGTTCCGATTTTGTCAGTGGCGATGATAGTAGACGTCTCGTCGGCAACAACGAGCAAGAACGGACCGCTCAGTTCCGGAAGCGTGTGGTCGGGATTGGAGAGAACACGCTCAAAAATTTTGGCGGTCGAAAGCCCCAGCTCCGCGCGGTTCGAGATAACACCGTGGAGCACGCCGACTCGTTTTCCATCACGCCACGTCGTCCAACCGTTCGAATCTCGCTCGCCATGATGGACGAATCCGATTCGGCAGTCGCCAGCCGAAAGTTCGGCAGTCTCGTACCACTCCTCGTAATCCATCGCGTCGAACATCTCACCGAGAGATCGACTGCTGACAGTACCACCAGTTACGCCAGGCATAGCGGATAAGTTCACGACTGCCTATATTGTTATGAGACGCCTTCGGCGGAATTAGGCGACGTTTGCGCGAATCGTAGGACGACAAAACCCGATTTGGATCGGTCTAACGGGAAGTAGGCATCGCGTTCGGTCGAAAAAAGATTGCGAAACTGAAAGCCGCGGTCCGGTGTTTATCCGGAAGCGTTAGCCGGTGCCGTTGGTTCCGGCTGTGGCGGTTCGGTCGGTTGTGGTTCTGGTTGGGTTGGTTGTGGTGGTTCGGTCGGCTGTGGTTGTTCGGTTGGCTGTGGTTGTTCGGTTGGTCCTTCGGTTTGGGTTCCGGCCTGCGTTCCCGTCGCCGTCCCATCGACTTCCGCGGTCTGCTCCGCGGTGTTTTGAATCTCTTGTAGGCTCGCACCGGTCGCGGCTGCATTGACGCCCTGCTGAGCGCCGTTTGCCGCGATGTTCTGGATGACGTTGATGTTGACGTTCTGGTTCACCGATGCCGTCTGTATCGCACCAGTTGCCCCACCGTTTGCCGCGGCTTGGACTTCCTGTGGCGAGACGTTGGGGTTCTCTGCGGCCGCGCCGACAGCGCCCTCCGCGCTACCGAGCACGGCGTTGAGGATGATGTTGATGTTCACGTTCTGATTCACTGCAGCGGAACCGACGCCACCTTCAGCGGCACCGAGCGCCGCGTTGAGGATGACGTTGATGTTGACGTTCTGGTTCACTGCACCGGCCTGTCCAGCACCCAATGCAGCACCCTGCGCTGCGTTGAGAATGACGTTGATGTTGACGTTCTGATTGACCGCTCCCTGCACGGCACCCTGTGCGCCACCGAGTGCCGCGTTGAGGATGACGTTGATGTTGACGTTCTGATTGACCGCTCCAACACCGACACCACCCTGTGCTGCACCGGCAGCTGCGTTGAGAATGACGTTGATGTTGACGTTCTGGTTCACTGCACCCTGCACGGCACCTTGCGCACCGCCGAGCGCGGCGTTCTGGATGACGTTGATGTTGACGTTTTGGTTCACCGCCCCTTGCTGCACGGCCCCACCAGCCGCGCCGAGTACGGCGTTCTGGATGACGTTCACGTTCACGTTCTGGTTCACTGCACCAGCTTGGACGCCCCCCTTCGCCGCACCGAGTGCGGCGTTCTGGACGACGTTCACGTTCACGTTCTGGTTCGCGGCAGCAGCTTGCACGGCTCCGCTCGCGGCTCCGAGCGCGGCGTTCTGAATGACGTTCACGTTTGCGTTCTGGTTGATCGCCCCGGCCGCCGCGCCAAGTGCGGCGTTCTGGACGACGTTCACGTTCACGTTCTGGTTGACGGCGCTCTGAACTGCACCGGCGGCCGCCCCGAGCGCGGCGTTCTGGACGACGTTCACGTTCGCGTTCTGATTGACGGCTTGTTGCAGCGCACCCTTCGCTGCACCAAGCGCAGCGTTCTGGACGACGTTCACGTTCGCGTTCTGGTTCGCGGCCGACACCGCACCGCCACCCGCTCCGAACGCTGCGTTCTGGACGACGTTCACGTTCGCGTTCTGATTGACGGCTTGCTGAAGCGCACCCTTCGCTGCACCGAGTGCGGCATTTTGGACGACGTTCACGTTCGCGTTCTGGTTCGCAACACTACCCTGAACACATCCGTTCGCAGCGCCGAGCGCGGCGTTCTGGACGACGTTCACGTTCGCGTTCTGGTTGATGCCCTGCTGAGCGGCACCGTTCGCCGCTCCGGAAGCAGCGTTCTGGACGACGTTCACGTTCGCGTTCTGGTTGACCGCTCCAGCGGCCGCACCGAACGCCGCGTTCTGGATGACGTTGACGTTAACGTTCTGGTTGACTTGCTTCAATCCCAGTTTCGAGGCCGAACTCGCGTTACTGGTTGTCGTGTTGTTTCCGGAAGTCGTCGTTCCGACAGCTCCGTCGGTGAAGTTGCCGGTCGTCGCGTTCTCACTTGCGTTCGACGCACCAGTGAGGGCACCAAATGCTGCTCCTTGTGCGGACGCTGCGAGTTGTTCAGGGCTCGCATCTGCATTCTGGAGCGCACCGCCAACGGCGCCAGTGACTGCCGCCTCTCGCTCGGCGGAACTCACGTCAACTCCAGCGTCGGTCGCTTCCTGAACGCCCTGGAGCGCACCCTGGACGGCGGCCTGTCGGCTTTCGTTGCCCTGTGTCGCGTTGCCGACCGTCGTCTGGTTACCAGTTTGATTGCCGAGTTGTCGGCTACTGATCGCCAGTTTCGACGGGCCATCGAGCGAGTTTAGGCCATCGACTGGAGAAGCTTGCGAGAGATACTCCGGATTCGGTGTATCCTGTATTGCTACGCTATTCGACTGACCAAGCGCGACGAAGGGGACGCTCGTGCTAGCAATCAAGAAGATTGCGACGGTAGCGACAAGTCCTTGTTTTACGCTTATGGACATCGTCCCACCTGTACGTCCCGAAGTCGTATTCGCTGTACAGTACGTTCGATGTTCGGTGTTGAAATCATGGTCTTTTGTAGCGGCAGTGCCGCTCAACAGGACAGTATCGCGAGACGCCGTTGTTAAGCCAGTATAGTGTTAATTACGTTCAACAAAAGTAACGGAAGTGACGATGGGGGGATCCGATCGGTATTCATCAAAACCGATAGTAGAGCTTATGAACGCAGGTATTTTGTACATTCGAAAAATCCGACCGATACTAACTGTACATTGGACCATATCATAGTTCTACCGCTACGGGCAACCAGTGTATCGTACGATAGAGCGCAGTAATTGACCGCTGCCCTCCATCTCCGAACAGACACGGAAAAGTATCGAACATAGAAACCCTAGAAACGCAATCGTATCCACTTTGCTTTCTGGACAATCAAATGAACGGTTCGGCAATTTTCGTGTTTTGGAACGAAACCGACTTTGGATATCGACAGTACGCGAAAAAAGGACTCAACTTTCGATCGGTTATTTCGTCGCGTCCCGTGCCGCCATGAGGTTGAAGGAATCACAGTCCGGTTCATCGTCCGGCATCAGGGTATCCCTCCACAAATGTATTGTATGCCCGTCCACCGTCCGTTCGATGGCTGTTCGCACCGACGACTGCCGCCGAGCATAGCCAGTGTCCCTGCATATCCGATAGCATTTGTCGTCTCCCGTCGGCTCGTCTACGTCGATCACTACGTCCTGATGACAAATGATCGACACTAACCGAGATCGACCAACTAGTTTGATCGGACTGCCCCTGAGTAATATTGATGGGTTTTCCACATATTACGTGATAAGTCGTTCTCACGGCTATTTCGGTCTCGTCGGTGCTCACCGCGATCGCGATGCTCGTGTGCGAAAAGAGGTAGTACTCTTCCGACACGGATGGTGCCTAAAAAACGAACGACGACTCTCAGACCACTTCGTCGCCGAAGAATTCACCGCAGAGTTTACGCTCCGCCGCTCTGAGATGTTCGTGGAACGTCGAACGTGAGATCCGCATCGACTCGGCGAGTTCTTCGCCTGTCACCGGACGCGGCCAATCGAAAAACCCGCTAACGTAGGCGGTCTGGAGCGCAGTCAACTGCCGTTCGGTGAGATTGTCGGTCAGGTTTTTGATGAAGTCCTGCTTTGTCTTCGCTGGACGCTCCCGATGCCGGTAGGCGAGTAGTTCGGTTCCTGGATACGAATCCTTCAACCTCTCGACGAGTCCACGAACGTCCGCCGCCTGTGGAAATTCGACGACGACTCGCGACTCGCTCGGTGTCGCCGTAATCGCCTGTGTTTTCCCGCCGTACTCCGACATGGTCGAAACGAGCGTCCCTGCCGGGAGAACGAACTCGAACAAGGCTTCACCATCGTGTTCGGCGACAAGTCGAGCCTCGGTCACACCCGATTTGCTTTCGACAACGTTCAGTACGTCGTCCGTGGATGCATCACGAACCGAGAAGAACGAGACGACGGAGCCATCGTCCCGGTTAGTCGATTGCAGATATTCGACGTTTCCCCCGGTACTGTCGGCGATATCTACGAAGAAGAGGTCGGAGCTTTGGAAGGCGAACTCGGTTTCGACCACGCTGTCGGCAATGAGAATACGGCGTGTCTCGCGGGCATTGATGGCACTCGCGATGGCTCGGCTCAACGACCGAAGAACGACCTGTTCCCGTTCGTCGAACGCGTCCGATTCCGTCGCACAAATCGTGAGGACACCGTACTCCGTGTCGTCGTATGCGATGGGGAGCGCGGCGACTGCGGCACATCCTTCGATACCGAGTTCGTCGACCTGTAGTTCTCCGGTTTCGAGCGCCTCAGCGACGATCGGATGGTCCGGTTGAGGCTCGCAGTCGCCCGCCATCGCGCGCACTTCGACGCTATCCGTTCTGATGTCGTGCTCTCCGACCCAGGCAAAGTTGTACGGCTCGACGCTCGATATGCGGTCACAGACAGCCGTCTCGATCGCCTGTCTGGTGGGTGCCTCGACCACTGCGCTAGTCACATCGCCGAGAAGCCCCTCGATTCGTTCGAGCAAATGCTCCCGTTCCTCAGCACGCCTGCGGGCCGTGAACTCGGCGTTTTTACGTTCGCTAATATCCGTCTGGAAGCCAACGAAATGGGACACTTCGCCATCCTCGTCGCGTATCGGTGCGATATCGACGCGGTTCCAGAACTCTTTGCCGTCCTTCCGGTAGTTGCGTAGTTCGACCGAAACTGGTTCCTCCGCATCGATTGCGGCCCGCATTTTCGCGATGGAACCGGGGTCGGATTGCTCGCCCTGAAGGAATCGACAGTTGCGCCCGATCACGTTCGCAGAATCGTACCCGGTCAGCTCCTCGAACGCCTCGTTGATGTAGATGAGCGGTTCATCGTCGGATTCAGCATCGGCGATGGTGATGCCGATGGGAGCCTCGTTGATCGCTCGCTCCTTTAGTTCGAGTTCAGCCGCCACATCCTCGAACGAGCCGACTTCACGGAACACGATCGTCACGCCGGAGTCGTCCGGATGGGTAGTCGCTTCGTAGCGTAAATCCCGAAACAGCATCGAAAACGTCCGGGATTGCCCATCCGCAATCGACGTTCGACAGCGTTTGTGGATCGTCTCGCCTGCAGTCGTCGGTAAGGCGTCGGGCAGTCGCTCGCCGATGCCGAGTGCAAAAACGTCGCGTGCAGGGTCGTTTAGATAGGTGACTCGCCACTCGTCGTCGAGCGCGAGCACCGGGTCGGTGAGACGCTCGACGGCGTGTCGCGCCGTGCGAGTCTGGTCAGCTGAATCCATACGTGACCGTACGTCCTGCCGAACAATAGTCGTTCAGTTATCGGTGACGTCTCGCCGATTTCTCCCAAGTAGCTGTAAGGCGTGCCGGGTTGCTGAGATTCTTGATGGTCCAGTTGGAGAGGACACCATGTCACGAATTCCCAAATCGGTCGCCGGTGACGCCATCACGAGCACTGAATCGTGGGAGACACTCGAAGCGCTCGTCTCGATCGGCAACCGAATGGCCGGACAAGACGGGGAAGCGAGCGGCGCACGGGTCGTCGCGGACACCTTCGAAAACGTTGGTGCGCGGGAGATCGAAATAAACGAGTTCCAGATTCCCGGATGGTGGCGCGAATCGTCCTCGCTCGCGGTCGAGGACGAGGATTTGTCTGGTGACCACGAAGTCATCGCACTTCCCGGAACGCCGAGCGGTGAGGAGACAGGGGAACTCGTCGATGTCGGCTATGGTTTGGCAGCGGACTTCGAGGAACGAGATTTGGAGGGGAAGGTCGTCATGGCATCCAGCGAGACCCCCGACGACCACGGTCGATGGATTCACCGGATGGAAAAGTACGCAAGCGCCGCGGATGCAGGAGCGGTCGGTTTCATCTTTCGAAATCACGTCGAAGGCTGTCTGCCGCCGACCGGCGAGGTCGGCTACCACAACCGTCCCGGACCGATTCCGGCAGTCGGCGTCTCCGCCGAAGTCGGGGCGCGGTTACTGCGTGAATATGGGGGAGCGAAAGCGGAAACGAAGGGTGAAAAAGGAACCGAGGCGACGATTTCGGTGGAGTGTCGAAACGAACCGACGAACTCCCGAAACGTCGAGGCGGTAATCGGACCGGAAACCGAAACGGAAGTCCTCGTAACCGCTCACGTCGATGCCCACGACATTAGCGAGGGTGCCAACGACAACGGTGCGGGAAGCGCACTCGTCGCCGAAATCGGGCGACTGCTCTGCAACATAAACCTCGATACGCGGATCAGACTCGTCACGTTTGGTTCGGAAGAAATCGGACTCTACGGTGCGTACCACTGGGCACAAACCCACGACTTGGACTCCGTAAAATGTGTCATCAACATCGATGGAGCAGGTAACTCCCGAAACCTCGGCGTCGGGACGAACGGGTTCGCCGAACTCGGCGAAACCTTCGAGGAAGTAGCTGACGACTTGCGGGTTCCACTGTCAACCCACGAGGGAATCAGTCCACACGGCGACCAGTGGGCGTTCGTCCAAGAGGGCGTTCCGTCGGTGATGGCCTACTCGCGGTCGGAGGGAAGCGGGCGCGGATGGGGTCACACCCACGCCGACACGCTGGACAAACTCGATATCCGAGACCTACGGGCGTTGGCCATCGTTCTCTCGAACGCCGTCGTCGCGGTTGCGGAAGAGGGGCGCGAAATCCCACACAAATCACGTGAGCAAATTCGAAAGGAAATCGACGACGGGTACGTTGAGGAGTTGAAAATCGGCGGGCGATGGCCATACGACGAGTAGTTCGAATCGGGTGGAAATCGTCCCTTCAACGGCGTCAGCGTATCACCTACCGATATCCCTGCCCATTCATGCAAGGGGATTTTGAGGTGTCAGCTTCGTTTTTTAGACATGCCGAACACAGTCAGCCTCAGTGACAGCGAGATCAATCGTCTCGTTTCGATACTCTCCGAGTACCAGATGCAGACGGGGAAGAGCGTCGAAGACCTCCTCGAAACGTTTCAAGAGTACGAACGAGAACCGGAAAAAGTGTATTCGACATCGATGAGACCGCCCGACGATGGCGACGAAGGCGAATCGTCGTGGGAATCGGAAACGAGGGAGTAGTGCCGTTCACACGAGCGTCGTCGAGCGATTCGAGAGATAATCGAACACGGCACCGAGAGCGAACCCGTAGGCGAAGTGGGCGATGAGGGTGAGCACGAGATACAGTGCGAGCAACACCCCAGTGTAACCCTCGTAGAACGCGAGGGCGAACCCAGTCCAGAGGACGAACCCATACGGAAGCCCTTTCGTCGCGTATTTTTCACCCGGGAGATACGACCCGATGGAGGCGAACAGAAGCGGCCACGTCACCATGCCGCCGCCGAGGAAGATGAGGTAGCCGATAGCCGCGGGATTCGAGGGGAAAAACGTCTGCGTTCCGGTGAGTTCGGCAAGAACGGCGAACGAGTTCAAATCGAACGCCCCGAGCGTTGCCCCGACCAACAGTACAGCGGTCATAACTGCCGTGCCGACGAGGCCACCGACAGCACCGATGAACCCGTCAACAACGATGCCAGTGATGCTGTCGTAATCCGGCTCTGTCGCTCCCTCGCTGACATCGACCTCCATGACCGTTTGTGTGTCATTATCTGCCATGATAGATGCTACTGTGGGAAAGAGCAAAAACGTTCCCGACGTTTCCTCCGAAACACATAAGTAAATAGAGATCATTAATTATTAGGGATGGTGGGGTTTGGTCGTCTAGTTCCACTACATGACGGCGCAAGCGGACTCATACCACGTGGGACGCGAGCAGAGGTGTTTGAGCAGATTTTCGGCGTGTTCCTCCTTCTTGGTATTCTCGTCACCGTCGTCGTCATCGGCTATATGCTGTTCACCGCGTACAAATACCGGGACGGCAACGGAACTCACGAATTCGACCCACCCACACTCGGTGAACTCCCGACGGGCGACTCCCATGGCAGCAAAAAGCTACGATTGTCGTTTTTTTTGAGCGCTATCATTGTCGTTTCGCTCGTCCTTTGGACGTACGGGACGCTCCTGTACGTCGAAGACGACACCACGGTGGAGGCGAAAGACGCAATGCAAGTCGAGGTCGTCGGTTCACAGTTCAACTGGAAGTTTGTCTACCCGAACGGGCACGAGAGCACTACGCTCCGAGTACCGGAGGGGAAAACTGTCCAGCTCACCGTCACATCAACTGATGTGTTCCACACGTTCGGCGTCCCAGAGCTACGCGTAAAAACGGATGCGATACCGGGACAGCAGACCGATACGTGGTTTATCGCCGACGAGACGGGAACCTACGAAGTTCGATGTTTCGAACTCTGCGGAGCGGGCCATTCCTATATGACCGCGGACGTCGTCGTGATGGAGCGAGACGAGTACCGGTCTTGGTACGATGGTACCAACGAATCCGGGAGCGATTCTACGAACAACACTTCGAACAACTCGACGAATAGAACGGAAAATAGCTCATGACCGACGAACCTCACACTCACGGCGCCTTTCCGCCAACGAGTTCCGTCCGGCGATGGCTCGTCACGACGAATCACAAGGACGTTGGGATCCTGTATACGATAACCGCGCTCTTTTTCCTCGTCTTTGGCGGCGTACTCGCCCTGTTGATACGTCTCCAGTTGTGGACGCCGGGGACGGGAGTTCTCTCGGCCACGTCGTACAACCAGGCGGTCTCCACCCACGGTCTCATCATGATCTTTTGGTTTCTTTCCCCCTTCGCGTTCGGCTTTGCGAACTACGTCGTCCCGCTCCAGATCGGGGCGAAAGACCTCGCGTTTCCGCGACTCAACGCGCTTTCGTACTGGCTCTACCTCTTTTCCGGTATCCTGCTCGGCGTCTCGTTCTTCCAAGGCGGTAGTTTAGCGGGCGGATGGACGATGTACGCGCCGCTCAACCTTCCAGTCTACACGCCGAACATCGGGGCATCAACCGGGATACTCGCGTTGATGCTGTTCGTCGCCTCGGTAACCGTGTCGTCCGTGAACTTCCTGACGACGATGCATCGAATGCGAGCGGAGGGGATGACCCTCTGGCGAATGCCACTCTTTTCATGGACGATTCTGCTTACGGTCTGGATGATGTTGTTCGCGTTCGCCGCATTGCTCGCCGCGCTGCTCATTCTCGCCTCCGACCGACTACTCGGAACGACGTACTTTACCGCGACCGCGGGTGGGTCGATTCTTTGGGCGCATCTGTTCTGGTTCTTCGGTCATCCCGAGGTGTACATCGTCTTTTTCCCTGCGGTCGGGGTGATGGCAGAGACGTTCCAGACGTTTACCGGTAGGCGGCTCGTCGGGCGCAAATGGTTCATTTTAGCGATGATTCTCGTTGCTGTGCAGAGTTTCGCGGTCTGGATGCATCATATGTTTCTGACGAGCATCAACCTCCAGATCAAGACGTTGTTCATGGCGACGACGATCGGCATCTCGCTTCCCTTCGATCTAATGGTGTTCGCACTCATCTACACAACAATAAAGGGTCGCGTTCGGTTCGCTACGCCGTTTCTCTTCTCGTTCGGGGCGCTCTTGCTCTTCGTTCTCGGTGGAGTTACTGGCGTTTTCCTCGGTGCGGTCGTCCTTGACTACGAGTTCCGGGGGACGTACTGGGTGGTCGCTCACTTCCACTACGTGATGGTGGGCGGCGTGACGGCGCTGATCGGCGGTCTCTACTACTGGTTCCCGAAAATGAGCGGCAAGCAATACGACGAGTTCCTCGGGAAAGTCCACTTTGCGCTGTATTTCGTCGGATTCAACCTGCTGTATTTCCCCATGTTTCTCGCTTGGGAGACGCCACGCAGGGATTTCGTCTACGATCCGGCGTTCATTCCGTGGCACCAACTCGCCACAGTGGGCGCGTTCGTCCTCGGTGCGTCCTTCCTGGTGATGTTCTATAACCTCTCGAAAAGCCTCGTCGTGGGCGAGCCAGCAGACGGCAATCCGTGGTCGTATTCGACGACAACCGAGTGGGCGATTTCCTCGCCGCCGCCGCTCGAAAACTTCCCCGGTATTCCGAGTTTCGCTGATGGAAAACTCCGATTCGAAAGCAAGGAGCACGGTACCTTGGAGGCCGGAGGTGCGGATGGAGCGACCGACGGGGGCGTAGTCACACACAAGAATATGCAAACGGTGCACGACGACCACGACGAAGACCATGCAAGCATCTGGCCGTTCATCGTGAGTATCGGGGCGTTTTTCACGCTGCTCGGACTGTCAGGGTTCGACCAAGGTCAGTTTACCGGCGGGACGACGTCTCTCCTTATTCTGGGCGGCGGGATCGTACTCATGGGATTCGCCCTCGTCTCGATGGCCAGGGAGAAGTTCAGCGGCCCTGAAGGGTCGTTCGATGAAAGCTGGCCGTTCGCGGACGTGGAGAACACGAAACTCGGGATGTGGATCTTTATTGCTTCGGATGTGGTGTTGTTCGGGGCGTTCATCGGGTCGTATGCCTTCATCCGGGTCGCCTACGGGTGGACCGACTGGCATCCCGTTCCTCACGACCCGCTGCCCGGATTGGTGAACACCTACTTCCTGCTTACGAGCAGCTTCAGCGTCGTATTGGCACTCGTCGCAGCGGAACGGAACAGCAAGCGCGGACTCATAGCAAGTCTCGCACTCACGTTCACCCTCGGCGTCGCCTTCCTCATAAACAAGGGACTCGAATGGCAGGAGCTGTTCCACGAGGGGTTGACAGTGTCGAATGGCGTGCGCACCTCGACGTTCTATTTGACGACGGGACTTCATGCGGCTCACGTTATCGTGGGGCTACTCATCGTCCTTTACCTCATCGCGCGGGCATGGAATGGGGCGTATCTCGACGACGAACGACCGGTGGAGTATTTCGGCCTCTATTGGCACTTCGTGGACATCGTTTGGCTGTTCCTCTTCCCGCTGTTTTACATCCTGTAACCATGACCAACGCAAAACTGTACACGGTGGTTTACGTCCTGCTGTTCGTGATGGCGACCGCGCAGGTACTCGTGGAACTCGCGGGGCTCTCGTACTGGACCGCCTTCGTGGGAATCATCGCGCTGTCGTTCGTGAAGGCACTGCTCGTCGCGGGCTACTACCAACATCTACGATACGAACCACGGGCGATTACGGCCGTCGTGTTGGTGGGGTTGCTCGCCGCGCTCGCGCTGACGCTCGCGGCGTCGTATTCGATCCTCTGAACCGTCACTCGACATCCCTCGATTACGCCGTCACGAGTTTGAGAACGACAGCCACGATGAAAAGGATCCCCCACACCCAGAGCGCTGCGAGGGTTGCCTGTGCACTGTCCAGACCTCGGTAGCGCGAGGACTGGTAGGTTCCCCAAAAGATGTAGCCCGCGACGAGTGCAATCGAGAGGGAAACGACCGAAAGCCACGCGTTTTGGCGAAGCGATGCCGGAACGGTGGTTCCGCTTACGAAGAGAACGGCACCGGCACCGATGCCAAGCGAGAGAAGAATAAACGAGAGCACCCAAACCGTCGAATTCGTTGCAACCGCTCGGAGCAGTTCGAATTCGGCCTCGCCATCCGACCAGTTTGCCCCTGGCTGCTTCGGTAGGATATACCTTTGCCAATCCCTCGCTCGAACAAGGGCGAGTCCGAGGACGGTGAGCAAGAACCCCATCACGAGGGCGCTTGCGACGTACTCCACCGGCGCCATATGCTACCATTTATCATTACATTTCCAACAGCATAAACGTTCGTTCGACAGGATGAGGGATATGCTGAGGTGTCGGTCGAGTTTCGAAGCGAAATTAGTCCACTTCGGCACATAGCTCTGGAAGTACCTCAGTTACGTCCCCACGAATATCGAAGTCTGCGAGGGGACTGAACGGCGTTTTGTCCAAATTGATAACTGCGGTGGTCGCCCCGTTTCTGTCGGCAGTACGAGGCAACGATGCCGCCGGTTCGACCGAAAGGGACGACCCGATCGCGAGGAACACGTCTGCCTTTCGAGAAAGCTCACGGGCGCGACGAAGGTCGGTTCGGTTCAACTGTTCGCCGAACAGCACCACGTCCGGTTTGAATACACCGCCGCATTCAGTGCAACTGGGTGGTCGCTCACCGGATGCGACACGCGACCGAATTGGGGCCGCATCGGTTCGGCGGCCGCAAGAATCGCAGACGACTCGATGGGCGTTGCCGTGGAGTTCGACGAGTTCCGCGGCCGTCGCGTCATCGTGGAGACCGTCGGTGTTCTGCGTGACGATTGCATAGAGGAACCCATCCCCGGCGAGTTCGTCGAGGGCGGCATGGGCGGGGTTCGGTTCGACGTTCCCGCTGAACATCGTCTCATGGAGTTCGACGCGGTCCGTCCAGAACCCCTCGGGGTCGTTGCAGAATCGATGATACTGAAAATCCTCCGGATCGAAATGGTTCCAGATGCCCGAATCGCTCCGGAAATCCGGAATCCCCGACGCGGTGCTCATGCCTGCACCGGTGAGTGCTACCGCGGTTTCGGCACCTCGAATCGCCGCCGCGAGGGATGCGACCTGGTCCATACGACTTTGTCAGGCGTGGCGGGGTTGAATAGTTGTGGAAGTTCGGCCGTCGAACTGTACTCGTGACCGAGTCGCAGGAATTTCCCCCGCCATCCACTTTATAATGTCCCCTGCTCTCTCTCCGCACATGACGCACATCGTCGTCGGAACCGACAGCGACGAGACGAGCGAAAAAATCTGTGAGTACCTCGAGTCGCGACTCGACGGGGACGAAACGGTTTCCGTTCTCAACTCGCTTCACGGTGGAAACGACGAGGAGAAAGTCCGTGATGGAAAGGAAGCGCTCTCTGTATTCGAGGAGCGACTGGCCGGGATGGTCACAGTCGAGACCGAGCAGAACACCGGAGCCAGCGATCCAGCACACGACATTCTCACGCTCGCGGATGCGGAAGATGCCGACGAAATCGTCATCGGCCTCAGCCAGAAGCGGAGTCCGGCCCAGAAAGTACTGTTCGGCAGTATCACCCAATCAGTGCTCACCCAGACGACCCACCCTGTCGTCGGCGTTCCTCTTCGGGACGCCAACTAGGCGGTAGTTGCCCGTTTTCACTCCATGGGAATGGCCCGGAGGATTAAGAGACGTCCGTCCTAACGTCGAGGTGAGAACCTGTATTGCCCGTTGACTATCGCCAGCATTCGACGACATCGCGTATTCGATCACAATGAACCTCTTCGGTGAAGCCGCCGCTGGTGCAGGACTCGGAATCGCACTGGTAGCGGTCGCACTCTGGCTGTCACGTTCGATAGATTATCAAACAAAAACCCCGACTGCCAAGGCTGACGGGGGGTACGTCACCGGCTTCGAGTCCGGTTACGGCAAACCGACCGGCCTCATTCGATGGATAACGACCGTCGATCACAAGGACATCGGTGCTCTCTACTTGTTACTCGGTGCACTAGCGTTCTTCTGGGGTGGTACCGACGCCATGATGATTCGGACCGAGTTGTTCACGTCACAGGTGGACGTGTGGAACGCCGAGACATACAACGGTCTGTTTACGATGCATGGAATTACGATGCTCTTCTTTTTCGCTACGCCCGTACTGTTCGGGTTTGCGAACTACTTTCTGCCCCTCCTTCTTGGAGCCGACGACATGGCATTTCCCAGGCTAAACGCCATCGGGTTTTGGCTCCTCCCGCCTGCCCTGCTGTTGGTTCGATTCGGCCTCATCTCCGACGTGGGAGGGCATATAATCCAGCCGATTCTGGGGCAAGCAGCTGCACAGCCGTTTTTCGAGCTCAAACCGCCTGAGACGGGGTGGACGATGTACACGCCGCTTTCGGCGGAGCAGCCGAATCCCACGATCAACTTGATGCTGCTCGGACTGCATCTATCCGGGGTTAGCACCACCATCGGCGCGATAAACATCATCGCGACAACATTCACACAGAAGGAAGTCGCGTGGGCCGAGATGGACATCCTGTCATGGACGTTCCTCACGCAGGCAGGGCTCATCCTCTTCGCGTTCCCGCTTTTGGGCAGCGCGCTCATTATGCTCCTGCTCGACCGTACCTTTGGAACTACCTTCTTCGCCCTCGACGGTGGTGGGCCCATCCTCTGGCAACATCTGTTCTGGTTCTTCGGCCATCCCGAGGTGTACATCCTCGTTCTCCCGCCGATGGGATTGGTCAGCCTCATCCTCCCGCGGTTTGCGAGCAGGCGGCTATTCGGATTCAAATTTGTCGTCTATTCGACGCTCGCCATCGGCGTCCTCTCCTTCGGCGTCTGGGCGCACCACATGTTCACCACGGGAATCGACCCGCGAATCCGGGCGAGTTTCATGGCCGTCTCGGTAGCGATCGCAGTTCCGAGCGCGGTGAAGGTGTTCAACTGGATTACGACGATGTGGAACGGAAACGTCCGCCTCGAAGCACCGATGCTATTCTGCGTCGGGTCGATTGCGACGTTCATCATCGGCGGCGTGACTGGTATTTTCCTCGCGTCGATTCCGGTGGATCTGGTGCTTCACGACACCTACTACGTCGTCGGCCACTTCCACCTTATTATCATGGGATTGATTCCGTTTGCCATGTTCGCCGCCGTCTACTACTGGTTCCCACTCTTTACGGGACGGATGTTCAACAGGACGTTAGCACGGGTTCACTTCTGGCTCACGTTCATCGGGGTGACCGTGACCTTCAACGTCCTCATCGTGCTCGGAATGCTCGGGCTACCACGCAGATATGCGGCATATCCGGCGGAGTTCCAATTCCTTCAACAACTCGCCACCGTCGGTGCAGTCATCATCGCGCTAGGGACGCTCGTCTGGATGTGGAACATGTTGCAGTCGTTCCGAAAAGGGCCAGTCGTCACTGACGCCGACGTGTGGAACCTGAAAGAGCACGGCTTTTTCTCGGGCGAATGGCAGTGGTTCGAAAAGCGACTAGAGTAGAAGTTTTCGACGGTTAAATAACGTAATGATATAGATGACGCCGATTATCGTGCAAACCAATGTGATAATCATGGTTCCAATCACCCGACGGTGAGCAACTAACCATCTCGCTTATTATTTACTCAGTCGTATAGGGAGTGAGATGCGATGCGGCTGACTTCCACGAAAATCGCGGTTATCGGTATCGCCTTCGCTGTCGTAGTCGTGGGCGGTCCAGTGGTCGCCGACATCTTTTTGCCTGAACGGTCCACGACGGTAACCGAAGCGTCCATCCCAGCCGATGCAGAGGTCATCAAGACGGGAGCGTTCAGCGGCGCGGACGCCGCCCACAGCGTGTCCGGGACCGTTACGCTGTATCAGGACGGTGATGGCTACTTCCTGTATTTCGAATCGTATCAACAGACGCAAGGCCCGGACGTGTTCGTATATCTGACTCCGTCCGAGAACCCGGAAACGGAGACCGACATCGCGGCCGGAACGAAAGTCCGGATCGACGGCGGAGCTGACGGCGGCGAAAGCACGAAAGAGGGTACGTTCATCCAACGGCTCCCCGCCGATTTCAAACCGGGACTGTACAACGGCGTGAGTATCTGGTGCGACGATTTCGGTGTTCCGTTCGGCTCGGCGACGCTCTCGGACGCATGAGGCGACAGCGCGGACCGTCAGTGAACGCTGAGTTCGTCGTCTTCCTGGACCTCTTCGCTGGCCCATCGGAGCGTAAAGCTCACGCTTTCCTCAGCACCCGAATCCATCAGTGACGAGTCCGAATCGACAGCGACACCAAACGAGAGCGTCTCGGGAGGGTTTACGGTCGCGCTGTCGTTCCCGACGAGTATCGTCACCTTTTCTTGATCGCTTGTTTCGGTCGATTGCGACGAATCGTCGTCCGTCGTGTCGGTCGGAGGGGTCGTCTCTTCAGACCTTCGGGTTCGACCGCTCGTCCCCGAACGAAGCGTTCCGTTCGAGTCCAGTTTGTCAGCGAACTCACGGAGGTACGATGCGACGTCCGACCGGCTTTTCTCGAACTCGGCTTCAAGTTCTGCCATACGAGTTCTTCCGTCACACTCCGAATACCTCCACTGGTTGCTGGAACAAGGTGCTTTTACCTTCCGTCCCGACAGCCGTTGAAAATTCACTTCAGAATACATCCAGTTCGGGACCACTCAAACGCCGACGATACTTGAGGTCCGTCTTCGACTAGAAAGCCACCACAGCCGTCCTCAACGTGTGGTCGGCTGCCGTGTGAATCGTGCGTACAGAATACCGAGCGAGTAGCCGTACGCGAGATGGGCGAGTAAGGTAAAGACGAGGTAAAGAACGAAAAACGGCCCGGCAAGTTGGAGTCCTGCCGACCCCAACAGCAGGAAAGCAGCCCAAAGAATCAGCGCGAAAACGATACCGCGGATGCCGACGTCTTCACCGCCCGGAATCGTCCTGAGATTATCGTCGATGGCCGCGAACAATAATGGCCAGACGATGACACCGGCGAAGACGAAGACGGCGAATCCGAGGTACAACTGGCCGGGCATCCGGACGAATTCCGCGATAGCGGCAGGGACACCGAGCGCGAATCGAGTTTCAGCCTCCGCGATGAGAAAGATAAACAACATCAGGCCGGTGCTCAGAAAACCCGCCTTGACGGTCTGGAGGGCCTCCCAAACGGCGGGCGGGAGACCGGATTCATCGTCGAGTCCCGCGACTTCCTGTGACATACTAACAGGCATGTTCGGAAAGAATTTATAAGTACTGCCATTCTTCGCGTCGTCCCTTAACAGTTTCAGACACCCTACATTGTTTGCCACAAGACGTTACTCGGAGCTTCACAACCATCCAATATGGCACTCGAAAACCGGAGCGACACGTTCGACATCGGTGGCGACATGACCGTCCATCGACTGGGCTACGGTGCGATGCGACTCACCGGAGAGGATATCATCGGCCGACCCGACAACGAGGAGGAGGCACATCGAGTCCTCCACGAAGCGGTCTCGCTCGGGGTGGATTTCATCGACACGGCGGACTCCTATGGCCCCTGCGTTAGCGAACGACTCATCGGAGAGGCCTTGCATCCGTATCCCGAGAATCTGGTGGTCGCGACGAAAGGCGGACTCCTCCGGAACGACGGCGGCGATTGGCTTCCCAACGGCACGCCCGATTACCTCAGAAATGCGGTTCTAGGGAGTCTTGACCGCCTCGGAACGGACAGCATCGACCTCTACCAACTGCACCGTCCCGACCCGGACGTGGACTTTTCGGATTCGATACACGCGCTCGCGGAACTCAAAGACGAGGGAAAGATCGAACATATCGGGGTGAGCAACGTGGACATCGACCAACTCGACACTGCGCGCGATATCGTCGAAATCGCGACCGTACAGAACCAGTACAACGTCGCCAACCGGGAACACGAAGCCGTCCTCTCGACCTGTGAGGATGCCGGAATCGGATTCATCCCGTGGTATCCGCTCGGTGCGGGTGACTTGGGCGACAAAGCTGACGCGTTACGGGACATCGCGAACGACCACGACGCCTCTCAGCGTCAGATCGCGCTCGCGTGGTTGCTCCACCATTCGCCGGTTACGCTCCCGATACCCGGCACGTCGAGCGTGGAACATCTACACGCAAACATCGCATCCGCCGCCATCAACCTTTCTTCCGACGAAATGGAACGACTCGACTGACGTCCGCGGTGACCCGGATTACACCGTCCGGCCCGTCGCGGTTCCGTCCGAATCGCCAGAAACCCCCCAAGAGATGATTCGTTTCGGGGTGATACGTATCCATGCCGCACCGAAACCCGGTCCGAATCGCTCGCCACCTTCACCGAACGTTCGGGCACGGCCGCGTATCTCGATGCCACGCGGTCGCCACGGGTCGATGCTGGCCAAATCGTCCACGACGAAGGCGACGTGCGGATCGTGTTCGACATCGCGGAATTTCTTCGTCTCGCTCAGATTGCGCCCGCCGATGTGGATCGCGTCATCATCGGCATCGTAGCGAAAGCCGACGGGGACGACGTGTGGTTGGGTATTCGCGCCGACGGTAGCGAGACGCCCCAACCGTTGCTCGTTCAAGTATGTGATCTCCCTTTCAGTGAACACGCTCATGCTAGTTTCCCCATGATACAGTTACTCGTTCAACATCTAAACACCTCCGTGAGAGTCGAACCGATGCAAGAGGGGCAGTTATCACGCATCGGTGAGAACGCCACGACGAATGGAGCCGACGACGCGCGAGGAACTGCTCACTGCCGCCGAACGCTATGCTAGGACCGTTCCAATCGAGGTTGACCTGTCGGGGATCGACTGGGAGTGCTCGGACCGTGCGGTTCGGCGTGCGGGGGCGTGTATCTACAACCGACGAACCGGAAACGTCACGATTCGATTGACGTGGAGCGCCTACCGTTCGTTCGGTTGGGAGGAGTTCACCGGTACGATACGTCACGAGCTGACACACGCGTGGGAATTCCAGCAGTTCGGCGAGTCGGGACACGGAGGGCGATTTGCCGAGAAAGCACGGGAACTCGACGCACCACGACACTGCCGGTCGTTTTCGGATGCCAGACTTCGGCTATGCTGTTCTTCCTGTGATCGGGAAGCACGCCGATATCGTGCGTCGAAAGCGGTCAAGCGACCGGCGAAGCGTCGGTGTGGTTCCTGTGGGTCGCGATATCATGTCAAACACGTCGAGAGCGGACACAGCTGGCGAACGCACGCGGGATATCTAATTGCGCGCAAGAAACTCGATGAAGATTGGTAGCCGACGTGCTGCGGTCGACGGTGAACAGTGACGATACTTGGTATCACGTCGAAAGATCGTCCACGGATGAGAGCAGTTCGGCGATCGGCTCCGCATTCTCGCCCGGGTACAACGTTTTGCTCGGACCGTCCGGTGCTAAGAGCACTCCAGCGTCCTCGAGCACCGAAATATGCTGCTGTTAGAATGTCGTATAGACGGTCGTCCGTTGGTTACTGGTCGCATTCGAACCGAACTCCCGAACCGTCACCTCATCGACTAGCGTTCGCATCAGTATCGAGTCCTCCACCTCGGCCATGATGGAAATCGCGTGTCGGCGACGTTCGGCCCGGCAGAGGTTGAACAACTCGTCTTTTGGGCAGGTTTATGGGCCCTAAACCCGGCTTTCTACCGAGCAAACGTCCCACATTCAGTTGAATTGTCACTGGATTATCATCTTACCAATTGTGATTCGAATCGCCGCTATTCGGTGACGACGGTGACTGCACCGTCGAAATCAAGGATAACGGCCTGTGTTCTGTCGCCGAAGATGGCTTTCCCGGTCGGCGAGCGTTTACGGCCGGCGAGGAAGACGTGGTCGCAACCGTACTCCTCGGCGATGTTGAGGATCTCGTCGCGTTCGTCACCGACACGGCCCACAGCTTCGTATTCGATATCGACACCCTCCAGAACCTCCCGGCCGATATCCTCTGCGAACTGCTGGGCACCATCGAACGCCTGACCAGCAGTGTAGGATGTCTCGAGATTCGGGATCCCCTCCAGTGACTTTCGTGTGTTTTCGTACTCCTCGTCGCTCGTAATGTGGAGTAAAACGAGGCTCGCCCCGACACCGTCAGCGAGTTCGCCCGCTTCCCGAACGAGTTCTTTTGCCGATTCGGATGCTTCAACGACAGCGAGTGCTCTGTTCATACCAGAAATTGCCGCGGACAGAAGATAAATAAATTGCCTTTCGGAAACGGTTGTTCTAATCGACGTAGCCAGCGACCAGTTTCGCTTCGATTCGTTGGAAATGTTCGCTCACAGTCCCGGTAGAGAGGTTCAGTTTCTCGGCGAGTTCCCGATGCGTCGTCTCACGTGGAACTTCGAAATACCCCTCACGAACGGCGAGTTCGAACAGTTCCAGTTGACGGTCCGTCAAAATCGAGGAGAGTTCTCCCGCGCTCGGTTCGTATTCACCCAGTCGTTCGAGGCGGAGGGTAATCCCGTCGGGAAGGTCACTCACGGCCCGTCGAATTGCCGAATTCGTACCGAGGACAGTCAGTTGAATCCCACGCGAACTACCGACGTCGATGTACCGTATCGGCCAGTCGAGCACGAGTTCGTGTTCGTGGAGTATCGAGAGCAGTTCATCGACGAGACCTGCGGTTCGACACTGGAGGTACGCCACACCGCGCCCCCCACTTCCGACGACATCGTATTCGATTGCGTCCGGCGAATGGTCCAGTAACGCCCGTGCGTGGTCTAGATCGCCGCGTAACTCGAGCAGTTCGACATACATTCCGTCGTGAACGGGACTCAGATACCGAATCGCTTCGACGATCACGGTCTCGTTTTCCGCGAGCAGTTCGTCGATGGGGTGGACCTGAACCTCATTCCACGTCAGTACGACCGTTGCAGACCTCATGACCTCCCGTCGCATCCGCCGGCATATAAATACGCCTAGGATAGTCGGATATAGAGATAGAGGGAAGGGACGTCATGGAAAAACTAGAATGAGTAGCGACACTCCACCGATCACGAACGAGACGCCGCCCGGTCCCAGCGGACTCCCAATAGTGGGAACTCGACTGGCATTCCTTCGAGACCCGTTCGGGTTCATGACTCGTACGGCACGTGAGTACGGCGACATCGCGTATATGGAGGAGCCACACGGGAGTATGTACCAGCTCAATCATCCGGACTATATCGAGCACGTCCTCGTGAAAAACAATCAGAATTACGTCAAAGGCGACATCTTTCAGGGTACCTTGAGCCCGATGACGGGTAACGGAATTTTGAACAGCGAAGGTGCCGTCTGGCGGCGAAATCGCCATCTCATTCAGCCCGCGTTCCATCCGCGTCGGATCGAAGCCTACGCGGAGATGATGACGGAGCTGACCGAGGAGCTACTGGACACGTGGCAAGACGGCGAAACGCGACTGATCCACGAAGATATGATGACGTTGACGCTGAAAATCGTCGCTCGCGCGTTGTTCGGCGTCAATATCGACGAGCACGTTGAACCAATCGCCGAATCTCTCGAGGAGTTCATGGAAGCGACGGAAAGCCTCGCAAATATGGTTCTTCCACCGAGCATCCCGACGCCGTCGCGCCGACGAATAAGGGACGCTCGAAAGAAACTCGATACCGTCGTCTATCAACTCATCGAGGAACGGCGAGCCAATCCGGGCGATCAGGACGTTCTCTCCACGCTACTCGAGGTCACCGATGACGATGGGAACGGGATGACTAACGAGCAGATACGAGACGAGGTCGTGACCCTCTTGCTAGCCGGACACGAAACGACTGCCCTCTCGCTGACACTGACGATGTACGTGCTCGGTGAGCATCCAAAAGTCGAGAGGAAACTCGTCGCTGAACTGGACGGCGTTCTCGACGGACGAACGCCGACGATGGAAGACCTCTCCGAACTGCCTTACACCGAACAAATAGCCAAAGAATCGATGCGGCTCTACCCACCGGTGCCGGGAATCATCCGCGAACCGGTCAAACCGGATATCGTCGGCGGTTACGAGATTCCCGCCGGTTCGACGGTACAGATGAACCAATGGGTCGTTCACCGTGACCCACGATGGTACGACGACCCGCTCGCGTTCCGACCGGAACGCTGGACCGACGAGTTCGAACAGTCACTTCCGAAACTCGCCTACTTCCCGTTCGCGGCGGGTCCACGCCGCTGTATCGGCGACCGATTCGCCATGTTGGAAGCGCGACTCCTGCTTGCGACTATCTATCAACAGTACCATATGGAACTCACACCGGAGACGGAACTCGACTTGATGGCGACAGTAACCGCCCGACCGAAGTCGGAGATTTCGATGACGATTCATCACCGAGGTGATTGATAGGAACCTTCGTGGACGAATTCGATGGAACCGGTATGTGAATCGAGCGCGACCAACCCCTTCCCGACCGCGAAAAGGATCTCGGCGAGGCAGTACCGCCGGAAAACCCACTCGGGGTCCGACGCCATTTCTCTCGGACATCGTCTTTCGGCCCGGTCGCGTTCGGGTTGTAGCAGGTACCTGCGGCGTCATAGCGTGCCATCGGCTAGTCGAAATCGGAATCGGATTCGAACGCACTGAAACCGACAGCAGCACCAGAAAGGACTGAGCTGCTCGAAACACCAGCGACAGCAAGACCACCAAGACCGACGATGGAACCGATAGTGGAGAGAGCAAGCCCGCCGGAAGTTGTCGGGAACCATTCTAGGAACGTGTTGTCGATCTATAATAGATGGAGACTTCTCGGACGAGTGACTCCCCGGAATCACCATTCGACGATTTTCTTATCTCTCCACAGGCGACCGGTCGGATTTGATCGCTCGAACCGAGCGAGCCAAACAGGCGTTTCAGCCCTTTCTCGACGCTTCGAGGGGCCCCCGATCCGCCCATCTCGGTTCGAACCCACCCCGGACAGACGGCGTTCACGAGGAGGCCGGGATACTGTGATGCGAGGGAATTCGTAAACGCGTTCAAACCCGCCTTCGATACGCCGTAGGGAAGATGACCCGCATCGATACCGCCGCCGCTGAATTGCCCGGAACCGCTCGAAACGTTCACGATTCGGACACCCGCTCGCTCCGAAAGGAGGGTCAGCGCGTGTCTGCTCAGAATCATCGGCCCGTGGAGGTTCGTTCGGAGTGTCGTTTCGATATTCGGGGTATCGATGGTCCCGAGCCGTCCAGTTGGCCCGTAGACACCGGCATTGTTGACGAGAATATCGAGTCGTCCTCGGTCCTCCCCGATCGTCTCGATGACGTTTCGAATCGTCGATTCGTCCGTAATATCCAGTCGAATCGGAACGACTGACGACGTGCTGGTCGCCACGTCGTCGGGATTTCGTGCTCCGGCGTATACCGTCGCACCGTGGGCTGCAAGTCCCTCCGCAATTTCCGCGCCGATGCCTCGGTTCGCACCAGTAACGAGTGCGATCTGGCCTGAAAGCGATTCGTAGAGGTCGATGTTCATAGTCGATGTCCTCGTTTCGCGGATTACCCGGTCGTGCGTTCGATCCTGAGCACGTCGATATCGGTTCCCGTATCCGTCGTTCGTTCGGCGACGGCGTGCAGCGTCCGCCGGACGAGCGCCTCGGTAGCGTCCAAATTGTCGTCCGTCTCCGCCTCGTCGAGTAACCCGAATGCGACGGGAGAGCCACTTCCGAGGGCGGCAGTTTCGGTTTCCAACGTTCGTCCGTCACTTCCAACCTCGTGGAGGGAGACCAACCCATCCCCATCCTGAACCGCGACGAGCGCATCGATACCCGTTTCCTCGGCGATTTCGCTTGCGGTGCGAGCGACACGAACGGGCGACATTCGTTCGCCGTGCTCAGTTCGATACGTTCGGAGTTCGGAACCGAATCGGCGGTCGAACTCATCGATGGAACCGACCTCGCCCACGACCGCACATCCGGCGAAATCGTAGTCGAACACTCGCTGTACCACCTCCGATGTAACGGTATTACTGTCCGTCTGTCGTCGGTCACCGGCGAGAACGGCCCCATCTGGACGGACGATTCCCAGTACAGTTGCCATAATCGACCAACGATAGAAGACTAAAAGAGCGTTGTTGTAGACCGATTTTATTCGACCGATTCGAGAAATCGATCGACTCGATCGGAGACGGGACCGATTTTGCGACCGGTCCGGCCACTGTCGAGGTGGTCGGTAAGCGTTCGTCGGATCGTTTCTTCCAGTGGTGTCGATTACCATCCCAATGCGGTCAGTTTACTCGTACTTCCGACGAATGGAACTGGTGTGTAGAGCGGAAAATCAGTAGGCGAAAGGTCGTAATCAGCGAGTTCGCGCTCGCTCGCATGAACGATTTCGAGTTCGGTATCGAGTGTTGCAGCCATTCGTGAAAGCGAACCTTTGAGTATCATCAACTGTCGGTCACCGACGTTCTACGCTTCACCAGGGGTCCCCATTTGGCGACGGTTCGAATCGAGCTCGCAACATCCTCGACGTATACACGATGGAGAAGGCTGTCACCGTCACCGGGAACGAGAACACGGTCGTGGTTTGCTACGCGGTCGGTCCAATAGTCGGTTCGTTCGGTGTAATCGTACGGTCCGTAGACGAGAAACGGACGGACAGTCATCGCATTAACGCCACGTTCCGCGGCGGAGAACACCTCGCGGTCGCCCTCGGCTTTTCGGGCACCGTAGGTTTCCATCGAATCGTCCGTCGCCTGTTCGTCGGAACACGGTTCGAGTGGCGCCTCGTTTTCACGCTGTGGAATCATCGGTTCTGCATAGGCGGACCCACTCGAAATGTACACGTAGGCATCGGCAACATCGAAAATATCGGTGGCACTGGCGACCGACTGTGGATGGTACGCGACGCAGTCCACGACGATATCAGGGTCGGTGATTTTCGCCGCGTTTCGAAGGGCATCTTCGTCCGTTCGGTTCCCTTCGATGTAGGAGACGTCGTCGTTCTCGGCGAACGGATTCGAATGGTAGCCACGGTTGAACAGCGTCACACGATAGTTATCGTTCAGAGATTCGGTAACGGTGTGGTGACCGATAAATCGGGTACCACCGATAACGAAAACGTGGTTCATATCGGTATCAGTATGGGTGATACCCTAAAAATTCGGTTGTCGGACGAAAATGTAAGCACGATTCAACGTGATAGATTGTATTGATTTGCAGATAAAAACACGGGCGAAGGATTAGGTATCATCGAGTCGCAGTATCGAAGAATGGAGCCACAGGAACCCCTCGGTTTTCACTCGCTTACCGACGAGATCGTGACGGACCTGATAATAGAGGGGACCGTCCCGAACTGGCTCTCCGGAAGTCTCATTCGGAACGGACCCGCTGCGTTCGAAATCGGCGACGTGGGAGTCGAACACTGGTTCGATGGACTGGCGATGCTTCACAAGTTCAGGTTCCGTGACGGAGAGGTGCAGTATCGAAACCGGTTTCTTCGTACCGAAGCGTACGAGCGTGCCCAAAATGGCTCCTTCGAGGGTGGGTTTGCGACGGGAACGACCACGCTGTTCGACCGTCTGAAACGGTATCTCTTCGATGCCCCCTACGACAATACGAACATTATCGCCGAGCGTCTCGGTGGGCGATATTTCGCCCTGACAGAAACACCCAGATGGGTTGCGTTCGACCCCGAATCGTTGGCGACGAGGGGCTACGTTCAGTACGAGGGGCCTGAACCATCTGGAAACCTCGCCTGCGCCCATATGCGACGCAGCTCCAAGACGGGAGAGATGGTGAACTTCGAAATCGAGTTCGGTCGGACGAGTCAGTATCACGTCTACTCGATGACCGCTCCGACGGAGCGCGACCACATTTGTTCGGTACCCGTTTCGGAACCAGCGTACATGCACAGCTTCGCGATGACGCCGAGCTACGTCGTTCTGACCGAATTTCCATTCGTGGTAAACCCCCTCGATCTGCTTCGTCCTGGGAAACAGGGGCCGTTTATCGAAAACTTCGAGTGGAAACCGGACCGGGGAACCCGGTTCATTATCATCGACCGAAACCGTGGCGAAGTCGTCGGAGAGCCACGGACAGGGGGGTTTTTCGGATTTCACCACGCCAACGCATACGAAGAAGACAACGAACTCGTCATCGACCTGGAAACCGTTCCCGACGCGCTCGCGATCGACACACTCTATCTTGACCGACTTCGGGCGGGTGAACTCGATGTGTTTGCCGGGCGAATGGAACGGTTTCGTGTCCATCCGGGCCGTTCGGGGGAGACGACTATCGAACGCGAATTACTCAGTGATGGAACTGCATTGCCAACCGTTTCACCGGCGAGGTGGTGTCAGGCGCATCGATATATCTACGCACAAGGGACGGAGCAGCCAATGGCCGAGTGGCCGCGAGAAATTCGAAAAATCGACACAGAAACCGGTGCCGTCACGGTGTTTAGTGATGGTGAGAACAACCTCAGCGAACCGATTTTCGTTCCCCGACGGACAGGGGAAACGGAAGATGAAGGTGTGGTTCTCTCCGTCATGCTCGATGTTTCGGACGAACGTTCGTGGCTCGTAGTGTTGGATGGCGAGTCATTCACGGAACTGGCGAGAGCGCGGATTCCACACGCGATCCCGTTCGATTTTCACGGCCGGTTTTTTTCGGAGCTGGACTGATTCGAGTCAGTCACATCTTCGGCCTCCCGCACAACTGCTGAACAGAGGAGTTCCGGTGTTCGTTGGTGACGTGGCGTCTGTGCGAACTTTTTTATTTGCCTGAAATCGTCGTCTGTAAGCCCGGTTACCATACAGTAAACGCGTCTTTATTCAATATAAATATACCCTAAATAGACACAGAGATGAGTTATCAAAAAAGAAGGATGGGTCAGTAATCGAAATCGTAGTGGACCAACAATTTCAAGAGCGTCTGACGGGGATTTAAATATAACATCGTTGCGAATGGTTGCAGACAACGCGAGTGAGGCAACAGATGCTACCGAATCACACGCCGATGCCAGAGACACCAGCAATGACCACGAGTGAACCGCCACAATTCTACACGATACGCCCCGACGAACGAGCGAGCGAAGCAGTCATTAGAGCAGTCACTGCGGAAGAGGGGACGGAGTTCCAATTGGACAGTCCGCTGTACGACCATATCGAACCGGACGCGCTCGACAGCCTCTTTCGTTCCGATCAGGAGCGACCCAACAGGCATATTTCGGTTGAATTCGACTACTGTGGGTACACAGTAGTCGTCAGCGCTAGAACAGTCGAGTTACACTAACAGCAGGGTCGTTACATCTAACGCTCCGAACAATTATCTCCTCCCGGTTTGACGATGGAGTATGAACGAATCGTTCGACTGGTTTTCCGCGGACGAGGGCGAGGAAATACTGTGGGCGGGCAAACAGCACAGCTACAGCCTCGTTCCTGCATTCGTGGTCGGGGTCCCGCTTTCCATCGTCGTCGTCGGACTCGTCATCATCTCCTCCGCATATCTCTCGTATCAGAACACGAACTATGTGGTTACGAATATGGCGCTCTACAAGAAAACGGGCGTCCTCTCGCGAAACGTCCAGCGTATCGAGTTCGACAAGGTACAGGATACGTCCTACCGCCAGAGCTTTTTCGGCGCGCAGTTCGGTTACGGAACCGTCGATATCAGCACCGCTGGAGGCAGTGGGGTCGAGATGAGTTTCGACGATATCGACGACCCCCAGGATTTGCAGTCGCTGATCAACGAACGGAGTAAGAAACGAGACGGGCCGAATACCGAAGGGGACAACAAAGCAGCCATCCTGGACGAAATATTGGTCGAGCTGCGAGCGATTCGAGAATTAGTCGAGGGAAATGAATCAACCACGATGGATACGACACGGAATCGAACGGCAGATGATCGGCGATGAGTGAGGACGATTGGCTCGTTCTCGACGATCGAGAGACGGTGCGTTGGCGAGGAAGACCGAGAGTGGCGACCGTCCTCCCCGCCGTACTGGTCGGCATCGTGCTCGTCGTCTTGACACTCGCCGTCACCGTCATTACGGGTCAGCGGATAGTACTCGTTCTAGTCCCGTTCGGCGTCTCGGTTCCCCTCCTCTCGTATCTCATCGTGTCGAACACACGGTTCGTCGTCACTGACCGTGCACTGTACCGAAAGACGGGGGTTCTTTCCCGAAACGTTCAACGCCTCTCCGTAGATCGGGTTCAAAACAGCAGTTTTCGACAAGGGATCCGCGGGTCACTGCTCGACTACGGTACCGTTGAAATCGAAGCGGCAGGAGGCGGACGCATTCGATTCGACAGCATCGAAAACTCACGTGACGTTCGGGCGATAGTGGACCAGCATTCGACACCGGAATCGATTCCCGGAACTCTCGACCAGTGGGAAGCAATCCTCACGGAAGTGCGTGCACTTCGGTCGGCGATGCAGGGTAGAGAGACGAGTCGATAACCACAGACCGCAGTAGTACGCCGTCGTCATTCGTCGGAAAAAGAGCTGCTGGTGTGCCCTAACTTCCCGACTGAGGAGTACATGGCTCGGGTTTGGCGTGCGAAACTGATCGATTAAGTAGCATATAAAAGAAAAATAGCACCATAGAAATATACAAAATTAATATAATAAGTTTATAAATAATAGTTATATGTGTGATCATGATTATAGATGGAGTGTCATGCAACGTCGAACATACTTGGGGGCATTCGCCGGTGTAGGGACGCTAACGTCTACGAGAAGAGCGCTCGAACCCGACGAAAGCGACCGTGAACCTCCGAAAGAAACGGCGACAAGAGACACGCTACTCGATGAAAGCGAGCGAAAGAGAATAACGGAGTTCCTCGAAACACATGTCTCCGAGGGGACGTTCCCCGGAGCGGCCGTGGCAGTCGTCAACGAGGACGGACAACTGTATCGAAACGCCGTCGGTGCGGCTCAGAACGTCCCAGTGGTGCGGGAAATGACCGAGGAAACCGTCTTCGACCTCGCGTCGGTGACGAAGGCGGTTGCGACGGCAACGTCTGTCGTCCAACTGATCGACCGCGGCGCGTTGCGCCTCGACGACTCGCTCTGTGGCATCTACTGTGGCGTCCCTGAAGAGGAGTACGGAAAGTGCGATATCACCATCGAACATCTTCTCACGCACACGTCAGGGTATCCGGCGTGGTTACCACTCTGGACGGAAATGGACAGTCCTGACCACGTGATAGATCACATCCTTCGTGACACGCCGCTCGACGCCGAACCCGGAACTAAGGTCACCTACAGCGGTCTCGGCTATATCTTGCTCGGAGATATCGTACACCGTGTGAGCGGTTCGCCCCTCGATGAATACGCCGACGAGAACATCTTCGAGCCGTTGGAGATGACGATGACTGCATACAATCCGCTCGATACGCTTCCGGACGATCGCAGTTATGCGGCGACTGAAGATAGTGCGTACTATGGCGAAGTCGTCGTCGGGGAGGTTCACGACGAAAACGCCGCCTTCCTCGGTGGAGTCAGCGGAAACGCCGGGCTGTTTTCGACTATCGATGACCTCTCGACGTACGCGATGGCGATGCTCAACTGTGGAAAAGTGAACGGGACACAAATCCTCTCGAAGCAGGCAGTAAAAGAGATGACCGGAAACTGGACTGCCGACCTCGACGGGGAACGCGGTCTCGGGTGGGATTTGACCGAAATGTTCGGCCACCGTGACAGCGGAACCTCCTTCGATACGAGAACGTTCGGCCACAATGGGTTCACGGGGACCTCGATTTGGTTCGCACCGCAGATGGACTTCTCCGTCGTCACACTGACGAACCGCGTGCATCCGAGCCGCGATAACTACGCTATCACCGACTTTCGTCCCGCGTTCCACAACCTCATCGCCTCACTTGTCTCGGGCTAACCGATATGGGGGAGTGTAACGATTGGTTTGCGGTCGTCAGATCCCTATAGAGCCGGAATTCTCATGTGAAGAGTTCGGGGTTCGTAATCGCCCAATAGCTATTTTCTACAACATCCCCAAACACGAGTACAATGTACGATCGAATTCTCATCCCAACAGACGGAAGTGAAGGGACACAGACCGCAATATCTCATGCGATTACGCATGCAAAAACGTACGATGCGGAACTCCACGTACTCCACGTCATCGACCAATCGGCCGTCGAAGTTACGGCGCCGATGGCCGATGGAGTGCCCGTAGAAATAGTGCAGGAACAACTCGGTGAACAGGGACAAATGCTCGTAGAAGCGGTTACGGAGCAGGCGACAGCCGCAGGCGTCTCTACTACCACAGAGCTCGTAGAATACGGTCAACCACACGAGAGGATTCAAGCGTATGCAAGCGAACACGGGATCGATCTCATCGTTCTCGGCACCCATGGACGATCAGGAATCCAACGCCACTTGTTAGGGAGCGTCGCCGAAAAAGTCATTAGAAGTGCGGAAATTCCTGTCTTAGCAGTACAACTCGACGAGGATGAGTGAGTCAATACTGACACGAACTCGGTCGAGATTATTGCCTGAGATAATCGACAATACAGTCATAAAACGGGGCGATATGGGGTCCAAGTCGGGAGATACGTAGCTGTACCGTACCCCGCTGAGGATACGATCGAGTATTCACCGCTGGGACTCTCGAAGGATGAGCGGACCGATAGCGAGCGTTCGCTTCGCGACCGGAGCGATACGGAGGATGTAGGAGGTAAACAGGAGGAACGGAACGAGGGTCACAGTAAATGCCGCTACGACTATCCACGAGATGTGAGAAATCGTGAAGAGCTCTCCACTGAACGTTTCCGCCCCGACGAATATCAACATGCCACCGGCGATGATGAGGGCTGGAATCGCCGCGTAGAGGATATACTGCGAGAGATCTACGAGCGCCCATTGGAAATAGAGCGTCTTGACGTGCTCGCGCGCCGGACCAAACATCGTCAGTGCCGTTCGAAGATCGTCGAGCGCGGTCCGTTGCTCATCAGTCAACGAGTCGTCGAACTCGGACATGATCCGTTCGACCTGATAAATCTTCCATCCATAGTTGAAGTTCAATGCGGCAAACAAGACATCGAACGTCCCAAATTGTGATCCTTCGAGTTCGTCCTGTACTTCCTTTGCGTTTCCGTGGAGACTATCGACGAACTCCGAGACCTGTTCGACGAGCTCCGCATCGTCGCTCTCCCCGATCAGTCGGTCGAGCACCTCGGCTCGCCGTTCTGTTTCGTTTACGAGTTGGCTCAAAAATGCCGACGGGTCGGCTGGTACGACGGAATTGAATAGATCACTCGTATACGTTCGAAAGTCCATCGCATCGCTCATTCGCTTGCGTTGGTCTCCCAATGGACCGTTTTCTTGCGAGAGAACCAACTGACTGATCGTGACGACGAGTGTCGTTCCCGTGACGATAACACCGATCATCGCTGAGAACGTCGTCTCAATGGTGTCCGTCGATTTGATTTCACTCGCAAGTGACGGGGTAAGTGTCGCACTGAATACGAGCAAAACGCTGAAGATGAGAAGCGCAAGCAACGCGGTGACGTAGAACCGATTCATACGGAACAACAACCACATTTTGAGACGGCTCTCTTCCGATCGTCCTCGCATCGTGTTCGCGGTGCCGATGTCGTCCGTTCCGGTGTCACTCATCATTCGACTCACTCCCACGATTACGGGGTCGTTTTAGAATCAAATATTTCGTCCCACCACCTGAATACTCGATCGTTTCGGTAAGCTCCCACCCTTCCGCACCGAGTTCGTTGAGTCGGTCTATCGGATCGCTCGCTTCTTTTTTGGTCTCTTCCCGTGGCGGTCGAAGACTCCGGTACTCCCACCGGTCAGTGGATTGAATACTCATCGGAAATTAGTCGTCGCCCAAGTATAAGCATATTATCACCGTATGGCCGTTCCGGGACCGGAACAGGCACAGGAGAACATTTCGGCCGGAAGCTACAGCAAGAAGGGGATACATAGATGAGTGAATGCGTGAACTCCACGTCCGAGTCGCTGACGACCACGTCGACGAAGTCACGTCGATTCTTAATGAACACGATGCCGATTTCACGACCGTTCCGCAGAACGACGATACGCTCGTTCTGTGTCCATTGCCGACGGCAGCGGTTTCCCCGGTTCTCGATGAAATACGGGAATCGAATGTCGCCGATGACTCGTATACTGTCGTAACGAAAGCGGAACTGGTCGAAACGCCGAATTTTGCTGATTTACGTCAACGGTATTCGTCGTCGCTTCGCAAGCTCGCAAAATCCGAAATGCACGCGAAAATCCGGGAGCTACAGTGGCCCTTTCAACTGTACTACCTGGGAACTATCCTGAGTGTCATTGCGGCGGCGGCCGGACTCCTTCTCGACCAACCAGCGCTCATCATCGGTGCGATGGTAATCGCACCGCAGGCGAGTTCGGCTCTCGCCGCCCCTGCTGGCACGTTACTGAGTGACTGGGAACTATTCGTCGAGAGTATCAAAGAGCAGATTCTCGGTCTCGGAGTCGCAATCGTGGGTGCTGCACTCTTTGGGTGGTTCGTTCGTTCGACGGGGTTCGTGCCGCCAGGACTGGCGATTACCGAAATCGAGTTGGTCGGAGTTCGTCTTGCCCCGACGTTTCTCTCAACGATCGGGGCCGTGACCGCGGGAATCGTTGGCGCGTTCGGCTACACGACTGAGCAATCGACCGCACTGATCGGGGTGATGATCGCCGCAGCGTTGATACCTGCGGCAGCAGCGACCGGGCTCGCGATCGCCTGGGTAGCCCCCATTTTCGGCCTCGGCGCATTGTTGCTTCTGTTAGTGAACGTCTTGGCGATCAACCTCGGCGCGTTCATTACGCTGGTCGCAATGGGCTACCAACCCGACTGGCGGAGGTCTGGAACTTCGTTTCGGGAGTCGATCTCGTCCGGTCGTCGAACGGCTGTCTACGGAACGATTCTGTTACTTTTGGTAGCAACGATCGGAACCGGCTATCTAACTGCAGCGAATATCGTGTTCGCACGGTCAGTCAATCAGGAGGTCGAACTGACACTCGACCAACCAGCATATTCGAACCTCTCGATCTCGGGTGTGCAAGCGGCATATGGTGGTCCAAAGTGGCAGGCAGGTGCGACGAACGTGACAGTGAGTGTGAGTCGAACGTCGAATCGTGAGTACGAAAACCTCGCGAGCCGGTTGGAACGGAGAATCGAGCGACGGACAAATCAGGACGTCCGTGTCACGGTCGAATTTACCGAGTCACGGACTGTCAAATCGAATGAAAAGACGACAGCGAGGGCTGCCATTTGAACATCCCGAGTAGCAACCGCGTACTGTGGACTATCGATCATCACCCTTCGTATCCATAGAACACAATCGGCGGTCGTTCTGATCCGTCCCACGAAGACAGAGCGTCGGCATCGAGAAGTTCACGTCATTCTTTCGTCGTTCGCGAGCGAACGGAATCGGTGCGTCCACGAACGGAGACGCGATACCGACCCGATCAACAGTGTCGTATCGAAGCTCGGCGATACCAGAATACGCTTACCATCGGGAGCCTATTGATTCGACTATGGTCGATGTTAGTGGACATTTCGCGATGGCATTATTGTTCGCCACGCCGGCGTGGATTATCTGGGGGGGACGCGGTGCGTTGGCGTTTACGGCATTCACACTGGTAACCGCGATGCTCCCGGACGTCGATCTGGTTCTCCGACATTTCGTCCCGGTCTCACATCATGGAGTGACCCACACACTGCTATTTGTCGTGGTTGTGAGTAGCATCATCGGGGCGATCTCGGCACGATACCTCACCAGTTATCTCAATGCTCATAGTCGGATTCGAAGCACTAGGATAAGCCGCGAAACGGTCTTCGTCTTCGCAACGGCCGGTTTTATCATCGGTGGTGTCAGTCACATTTTTGCGGACTTGCTTTCTGCCCCCGACATCGCAGCACCGCTCGCACCGTTTTGGCCGATCTACCGTCAACACATCGTAATCGACGTGATCTACTATGATTCGCCGATCTGGAACTTTGGATTGCTCGGTGTGGCGGTTGCGCTCCACTATCTTCTCGCCCGGCACAAGCGATATCCACTCCACACACGCTACCGAATTGGTGACCCAAAAAAAGGGAACAAATCGTGAGTGTTCAGGAACTGATCGTAGGATAGATCGTCCATGTGCTCACAGCAGTATACGTCATATGATAACTAATCAAACACCCCGTGAGATTGTTTGTCTACCCGGGAGTGCCTTTGGTCGTCGTTTGTTCCAAGTCGAGATCCTCCGCTAATCGAATCCCCTCCGTTTCCGTTATTGGCCTTCCCATCGTTTTCCATCTTCGTGTATCCGAAAAGCACAAAACGAAATCGATCGACAACTACTCATCTTCCGTCTCGCCATCGATCAAGGGGCCCATCGATCGTTCGATGATTTTCTTGTTCGCTCGTCGAAGCCGTTCGGATGCCGCTTGGTGGCTGATTCCAAGAAGCCGACTGATATCCTTTTGTGAAGCCTTTCGAGGAATTTCGTAATAGCCTTGATTGTAAGCGGTCCGAATCGCTTCTAACTGCTCAGGGGTAAGACCGAGTCGAAACACATCGGGAGGATAGACGTCCCGTAATTTGTCGAGAGCGAACTGTATCTCGTGGTTTTGGCAGTAATTATCGAATCGAGAGAGATCCGCTTGCGTGCCGAATCGGAGACGAAGCGTCCAGATACCGTGCTCACCGAATCCTTCGATGATCGTTCCCTTTGTCTGGCGTACACCGTCAAGCAGACTCGTACCCGATGGCTGCCACTGAAGACGGTAGAGTCGTTTTTCTTCAACGATGGTCAATAGCTCGAACTCCGCGATATCGTCACTACTGGCAAACGCTTCTTCTATACCTTCCGGGTCCGGCGTCGTCTGTGTACCTGCCACCCACACAAACGGGAGGAACTCATCTTCACGTCCGGTCGGAACGATGCGGTCAAATTCGATACGCAACGCGGACATCGTCTGAAAAACTTGCCCGAAAGCAAATTCATCAGCATCGATACGAATATCGATTTCGATGGACATGAAGGGTGGTACGACCTCCGACCCACTGACCTTTTCGTCTCTGAAAGTCCGAGACGTGTCGCGTCGAATCTTTGATATCGATAAATTATAAATAGTTGCCGGCTCGGAGCCCCCAGCCACATATTTGGAAAGGAGTGTTACGCTACAGCGATATACGAATCACCCTGCCACAACTCCTATTGGACAGTTCCTACAATTATCCGACATGGTACGACCCTCGACGTTGGTACTTCTCATTGGAATCGTCCTGTTGTTTGTTCCGATTCCTCCAATAGCGACGATTCTCGGTCTTATCGTGATCGTTATCGGTGTTGCACTCCGGCTGCTCACCGATCGATAGCCGAAAATACGGTATCAAGGTTTCTCATACTCCGCCACTAGTACGAACTTCGAAACGCTCGTCAGCACCGGTACCTCTGACGAAATGGACAATGTCTTCGAACCGCTTCCTCAATCATCACGACTAGTGGTAGTTCGTTGGCACGAACCGGTGCCCGTAAAAACGTTGCATCCGAGCCGACTCCGGGGGAGGTCATCGGCCGCCGTCGGTGGCTTCACCGCCCGTCGCCGTGTCGTCGAAACTATCGTCCGTTTCTTGTGTCGTCGTGGGCCCGATATCGAATCCGGTCGTCGGCTCCTCGCCGCGAAGTCGGGGGACGACGACCTGAAGGAACTGGACGACGATGACCATGACCAGCGGCCCGAGAAAGATACCGTACCAACCGAACAGAATCGGTCCGAGCAGATAGGCGAACATGACGAGCGAGAGATGGAACATTTTTCCCGAGAGATACGGGCGAATGTAGGTTCTAACGACGTTATCGAACGCGAGTGTCATGAACAGGAAGAACACGATGGGATACCAGAGGGCGGTCGGATCCCGTTGAATCGCCTGCACTGCGAGGACGGCAGCGATCGCGAGATAGACGACTGATCGGCCGACCAATGGAACTAATGTAAAGATACCCGTGATGACTGCCAGCAATATTGCCACAGGGATCAACAGGTTTCCTGGCGCGAAGAAATTGAAGACGTTGTAAATAACGGCGGTCAATATCATGATGACGAAGATGGTGAGCGTGTAGCCAAAGTAAATCGAGTTGAGTCCTTCATCGACTGCCACGAGAAAATCGATCGATAGCGGATCGTTTCCGAGGATCTGTTCCTTGCTCCACCGAGCGAGGCGTTCGTCGTTGACCAAGAGGAAGAACCCTAACAAAACCGACAAGAACATCATGAACACGCTGGATGCGGCGGCACCGAGGAAAGCTTGTGCGCCAGTGAGTGCGGATTGCACTGAAGGGTCTTTGAGCGTAGTAGTCGCCGTGTCGAGCAACTGATTCGGATCGTTTGGGACCGTCCCAACGTTGATCGGTAGCTGTTGTAGGAGTTGCGTCGCTGCGTTCGAGGTCGCAAATGCGGCTAATTGAGCGATCGCAATCGATAGGAAGACACCCAGGAAAAGGATGATCGGCACGACGATGAGCAACAAAGAAATCGCGGCCGAAAGGTTTTCTCTCTTGACTCGAGTGCCGAGACGTCGGTTTATCGGCCGTGCGACGTAATAGATGAACACCCCGAACACGACCCACGGAAGGAACGCAAATACGACTGCGGCGATAATCCCAAACACGATCAGACCGGCGATCCACCATTTCAAATTCGGTCGCACGACACGAATTCGCGTCGCTTCTGACCTCTTCCCACCCATGGCCATATGGTACCATAGGCCATCGGTGAGGTTAGCTTTGCCGACGGATGAGATGACGGGTGACAAAATGAGATGTTCCATCTTCACGACATCTTGAGCGATTATTTGTGAAACCACTCGTAAATTACTGCATTAACCCCGTCGACAGCGATTTTTCTCTATATTTATAAGGTCGAGGAGATAAGAATGGACCACTCGCTGGTGATGGAGGGTCTCGTGCTTTCCCGAGGGCATAGGACGACATAGGAACTCATAGACACAAAGAATCCCGTTGAATGATTCTATTTTTCTCGTAGCCGTGTTTCGAGAGCGTCCAACACTTCCCAGAGAACTCCAACGACTGAAGTCGCGTGAAGGGTGAACTCGTCATAGACGCAGTTTTCGTCCGATGACTCCCGTTCTAGAAAATGGAAATGACCGCGAATATGCGGATTTGGTTCGAGATGCCATCCGCAATCGAATCCCGAGGACTCGCTGTAATGAAAGGCGAAGTTGGATGTTAGCGACGTACGTTCGCGGTCTTCGAGCCCAATCTCTGGTGGAAATGTAGGATTCGGTTGCCATGTCATTCGAAATGTCGCTTTGTCAGCGTTGCGTCCAAAATACCGAGGATCAACCTGTGCTTGCACTTCAGCATAGTACCCATCTGGAATGCCATGTGCGTTCGTGATCGCCGGATGTCGATCGAGTTGTCTCGCAGCGCTCGAAGGATGCGGTGAAGTTTCTCAGCTGCCTCATCCGGGTTGTGTGATCCACCATCCGGTCGAAGACGTACCAATGATTCACTCACTGCTATACCTCGGTCTGATCGATAGTGAGTCGGCAGAACCGACCATTCAGACGAATCTGTCATGGCGAGGCGGATGGGTGAGCAGTGTAGCAGTGAGTACAAATGCCTGAAACCACAGCAGTGAATATCGGCAGCCTACCTTCCTTGATATCGTGTCTGGATCGGTCGTATTCGAGCGTTGAGTATTGGTTGAGATAGTTACTTGCACCCCATGGAGAATCCATTGGCAAGCAGGTTCGTGGTTCCGGGAATCTTACTCAGTAGATGATTTCCGCGGTGTACCCGGCAACATCCTCGATATCATCCCCCGAACAATTGCTCTATCAAAGTGCAAAAATCCATCTATCGGAGTGGTTCGGATCAGCCTTCGGCAAAAAGGTCATATTTGTACGTATTATAATCAATATATCTTTTTCCACTTTTAGGTGGTTATTCATCATATGGGGGATATCACAACCATCCAGATGGACGAGGAAGAACGAAACGAGCTTCTCATGACTGGAGGAACTGGCGTAATTTCGTTCTCGGCTGGCACCGAAGATTCACCGTACACACTACCGGTATCGTACGGATATGACACGACTTCCACTCGCTTTCGGCCCAGACAGCAAGAAAGAAGAGTTGATCGATCGTCCTATCACGTTCGTCACGTATGACAAGACGGTAGAAGGGTGGTGTAACGTCGGCGTTACAGGACGACTGAAAGGAGTGGCGGAAGCTGACATCGACTCGAACATCGTGCAAGGAATACAGCACGTCGACGATTTCGAGGATCTCTTCGAATTTCCTTGTTTAGCGGCGATGGACGAACGCCTTCAGGAGAAAAAACCAGTTCGGAAAGACCTGTTTAATCTGGTGCGGATGGCATGGTGGCTACCCCAGTATCGAGACGCTAGCGCGGGAGAGTTTATCAAAGATATGAAAGACCTGTTCTCTCGGTGGCCCTGGTATGATGAAGAGACAACGGAGTACCAAATTCGATACGAACTTGCGAACAATATTGGCGGTGAGATCCTCCTCCCAATGAATTGTTCGAACGATGATATGAAGCGCTATTGCATCGGACGCGACCAGTGTCCATACTCGATCTATGGCAGTCTTCCGTTCCCTAACGATATGTACGAGCAACTCGATAGTCGGTCAGAGTAGCCATCGTGATGACCTCCCGTTGGGGGTTGCTTTCCACTGTTGTATCATATTTGTTACCTACTGTTCGACTTCTTTCTTGGAGTGCTTGTACTACCGATTTTGCAAATACGAATGAGCTATTCTGTGCAACGGATTCAGGCGTCTGAGCCGTTTTCCGACCTCTATTTTCACATAGCAAATCCAACTTTATTCATATAGCATGAGTAACAAGAATAGACAATTCAACTTCAAACGCGAAATTCAAGGGCGAGAAGGCCCAAAACAGTGCATATATCTCTGAAAGAAGCCAAAATCAGTTGCATATAACAAATAACGGATTGAGAGAAGCCCTAAGTTATTATATGCAAACCTAACGCCGCCATATTGCTTTGCGTACCTCCAAAACCGTCCAAAGTAATAGGGGGGTACGAAGAACAAACGAGACTAGCGCGACCGGGGGAAAACAAGCGGAACAAGCAATCAGGGAAAACTGCCGAATTATCAGCAATCTAGAAGAGGTGATCCGAGCAATCTGGACGCTGAAAACGGAGTGGCATGCGATAGTGCAGAAGAAAGATGGGCAATCAAACGGCAGATGGTACTGATATGATAGTGACCACTGGATTTCCTCAATCAAGTTTTCAGGGTTTAGATGATTTGAGACGAGTGCGTGTATTGACTGCTGGACGATCAACGGATGCTACGATGGAGTGAATCGAGTGGAACCTCGTCTCGTGAGCAGCATGAAATTGCGATCTCTTTCCGTCGTCTATCAAAGTAAGCACCATAGATAGAATGCAAATAGTACGTCTCGAGAGGGAAGAAATACTGGGTCGTGAATGAGGATTGAATGGCATGCGAAGTGACCGATCTATCACTATTGAGAGTTACTGTTCGGGTCCATCTGTGATATACCCATGAAGAATTGCTCTCTCGACCAAACCGGAAATGATTCCTCGAAGTAAGAACTATATCCTGCCAGCTCTAACACGTAATATGGCTAATTCAGATCCCACCGACGGGCCACCCCCCTTCGAGGACGCATTCAGCGGCGACGACGTCGAACAACAAATCTATGGGACTGTCCTCCGGACGCGCGAGCCAGTAACGGCGAGTGCAATCGCAGATCAAATCAATTGTGATCCGAAAACTGCTCGGAAATACCTCAACTGGTTTGCGGATCTCGGGATCGTCACCCAACACGACGGGCATCCAGCCACCTACAAGCGCAATAACGCCTATTTCGAGTGGCGACGCATCAATCAGCTCGCGGCACGTCATTCACTTGAAGAACTCCAGCAGCGCGTGCGTACGTTGACGACAAAGATCAATAGTTACGAAGACGAGTATGACGCTGCGATCCCGGCAGACGTTGATGCACTAGCCGTTGTCGAGACAACCGTTGATCGATCGATCGATGACGTGTACAGTGATCTCGCCGACTGGATGACTGCTCGCGAAGAGAGAACACGCTATGAACGAGCACGCCAGCAACGCGCGGGTACCGCCGACCACGAACAAGCTTCTGGATAGCAATGGTACCGCCAACTGGTGATGGGGGCAGTCCTGCACCCATCGACCACCCAATCCTTGAGTTTCTACAGACCAGGCTCAGCGCCACACAGCAAGTCGAACAGGCAGTCATCACTGATGCCAACGAACATCTTGAGCTTCGCGTTACATTCGCCGAGCCATATTATCCGACGTGGGTAGATGAGGCGACGCTCGCTGTCCGGTGGTACACGAACGGCGACTTCAAAATTCACTATCGAGAAGTACACGCCGATAGCGCCTGGGAGTGTCGCTGGGATCGCCATCGGAACCCGCACAATACTGGAGATCATTTCCATCCACCACCCACTGCTCCGACGCTTGGTGAGGATGCCACATGGCCAATTGATCATCGTGATATCCTGACGCTCGTCCTTGACGAGATTGAACAGCGGATCACGACGCTGTGGGACGAATAGGTAGTGAGGTCGTCGACGGACAATTATAAAGTACGGCACACGTAGCACTGAACGATACGAGTGCGCCTAAGAGCTCACCCTAGAGCGTGAATTTCCATTGCAGGTTCAGACGCAATTATTGAATTCAACTTTTCACGAACGGCACAAGTTCTGGTCGCAATCATCATTCTTGGCGCCGGTGGCATAGCTGTAAACGGCGTTATGACGCCAGATGATCTTTCTGATAGTGCTTTCGTCGATGGCGATCTTTGCGACAGTGGCGTTCTGGCTCGGGATGAAATACGGTGAACACCCGTCTCTCTAGTAATTTCTATTGCACATCACCACATAGATTGGCAAGGTGGGTTTGTCACACGGGCCTTCAAATTTCTGTCTTCATGAAGAAACAGAAAGGGTTTGACAGTGTTCCGAGAATCGAGTACACAGACTGTGAATGACCGACCAACCACAGAGGGTTCTCAACGCGAGACACTAGGCCTGCTCATCGGTTTTTTCTTGCTTTCGACAGCGGCCGCAGCCTATGAGATCGCCCCGGCAAGCGTCTTGCCGGTGATTCAAGAATCACTCGAACTCAAGGCGAGTACTGCAGGATGGCTTGTCAGCATTATGTATGCGACTGCGGTCGTCACCAGCGTCCCCGCTGGCATCGCTATCGACCGCTTCTCGGTGCGTCGGATGATCGTCTTCGGCACCGTCGCACTCGTCGTCGCGGGTGTCTGGGGCTGGTATGCGGCCACGGCCAGCGCGTTTCTCTGGCTGCTCGTTTCGCGCGTCCTCGGCGGTATCGCGTATGTCATCTTCTGGAACGCAGGTGCGAACGTTGTCGGAAGCGCCGTCGCACCTCGCCATCGGGCAACCGTAGTCGGCGTGTTTACCGCGAGCGCACCCGTCGGATTCGCGCTCGGCCAGTTCGGCAGTCCCCTCATCGCAACCGTTGCTGGGTGGCCAGCGATCCTCCCGCTGTATGCCGCCATGGGTGTCGTCGGTGTCACTATTTTCTTGCTCGCGACCCGCCACCACGTTCCTGGCGTTGACGCATCGGCACCGGATCGCACGGCGCTGCGCGGAATGTTCACTAATCAGGGGGTCTGGATGATCTGTGTGCTCTGTTTCCTTGCCTACTCGCTGTATCTCTTCGTCAACACATGGTTACCGAGCTATCTAGTCGACGGATTCGACATCTCGCTAGCGGCAAGCGGCCTGCTGACAGCGCTGTTCCCGGCGATTGGAGCAATTGGACGGTCAAGCAGTGGTGTCGTCTCTGATCGGATGTTTAGCGGGAAACGTCGCCCCGTTGTAGCGTCGTCGTTCGTCGTCGCACACCCGCCGTCGTCGCCTTCGCGTTTGTCTCGCAGCTCGGGCTCGTCGGCGGGGCGGTGGTCGTCGTCGGCTTCGCTATCCAACTCGTTACTGGACTGCTCTTTTCGTACATCGCCGAACTCGTCCCGCCGGCGGTGCAGACTACGGCTGTTTCGTTGCTGACGAGTGTTGGCTTGTTAGGCGCGTTTGCTGCACCGATCGCCGGCGGAATCATTATCGACCGTGCAGGCTACAGCCCGGCGTTTTTCGTCGCCGGTGGGGTCGCCCTCGTCGGTGGGATCTTAGCTCTGCGGGCACCTGAACCCACCTAAGAGCACGTCTCTTCTGACAGCAGTTGGTGGGGTTGTTCTGATGGTTGCCGGAGGGGTTTCAACGAGCATGCTGAATGTCGAGTATATTGGTCCGAGGCTTTCTGGATTATACTGTTTGAGATTGCGGTGCTTAGCTTGCGAGAGCAAGCTCTCACTGCTTCTCACTCGCTCACGTTCGTTCGTGGAACGTCGGCTCGCTCGACGAGCGCACGACCCTTTTCAATCCCACCCGGAGTGGACTGTCGAGATTTGTACTCACTGTTTAACTGGTGATTCGTAAACGGCACGCCCCGATTGCGACCGATCAGTTAAGGCGTGCGGCGCGGGATGCTGGGTGAGCATTAGCTCATCAGAAACGATTATCGGGTGGCGTGAGAAAGCCAAGCGTGTGACTGACGACGTCGAGTATCCTTCCGTCGAGTTGATTCTCACCCTCCATGAACAAATCGTTGAGGAGGGCGACACTACGGAACCAGATGTTCAGTCAGAGGACTCGATTAAATCCGCATTGCAGTACGTTTCGGAGGGATTCTTCGGCGAAGTACCAGAAACACTCCACGAAAATGCGGTGCATCTGATGCGACTGCTCGTTGCAGACCATCCGTTTGTCGACGGGAACAAACGAACTGCACTCCGAACGGTGGTCATCTTCTACATGCTGAATGGATATACATTCAAGTATGGCGACGAAATTCGCGCATTACTCCATCGCTTCGCGATTGACGAAGCCACAGTCGACATCGATACCGTAGTCATCTACTTCCGTGCCTGCGCTCGTCGCAACTGCTAAAGGGACACGATGAATATATTCAATCCAGCAATGGCGTCCAGCACCGATTCCTCAGAGACGGTCGATGAAGAAGTTCGCCGACTGTACGAACGGTATCAGTCAGCGGAGAGTGACGAAGAACGTCAAGAGATCGCCCTCGAGATGGGGAAACTCGATGGGCGTCGTCACGCCGATATTTACGCAGCACTTGAGGACGAGTGAACTGCCTCAGGATCAAGATCCGTATCATCCTTCCACGAATTTCTGTGAGTCTTTGAGCAGGCACGTGGTAAACATTTAATTCACATTGAAGCGCAAATACTCAGTATCACCATTAGTCCGCATTAGCGCTTGACAACCCACCGTCTGCCGCCAAGATACATGAACGAACGGATGAAGGTCTCGATTTATGGCTGCTGACAAAGCACTCTACAACGTTCGAGAGCAATCTGGAAACCCTGCCCACACGTCGGTTGAGGACGTGGTCGAACGTGTGTTTGAGCGAGCAAGGAACCCGCGTGAAGACTATCAGGACGCGCATTTCGACGGGATAATGGCTGACGTCGTTGATCGATATGGAACTACTGTCGTTCGCACCGTCATCCATCGCGTCCTCGTCGAGCAGTACCCGTTTCGGACAGCCACGATTGGGCTTGATATGCGCACCGTTGATGGCGTTCGAATCGGGACGACAGCTATCTGGTCCCTTCAAGAGTTGAACCGCAAGCAAGACGCCTGAGAGAGATATGGCCTTATTTTTGCTGTAAGTCTCTCCAATCATCAGTCCTTCTATCGGGAGAGAAACGGTGACTGGTTCGTCTTCGAGAAGCGGACGAAGTTCACTGTAATAGGCCTCTCCGGCGTGGATAAAGAGGTGGACGTCGTTGCGAAGGAATCCTCGGTCACCGAATTCGTCGACGATATCCGCTGCCCACGCTCTTCGGGTTGCAATAGATGCATTCGTCAACGTCTCGTCGTACGGTTCGATAGGCGGCCCGTCCGGGTCAAGGAGACCGTGTTTCGCCGAGAGGATATACCATTCATCGTACGTGCGCTCACAGTACTCGCGAGCGTTCTGAAAGAGCGTCGAGGGTTCAGAGAGGTCTCTTGGGGGAGCAGGCTCGTCCGTTTTGGACTTCGTACAGCTGATCAAGCCGGTCTCTCGAGTCATGTAACTATGAGCGATCTAGAAGTAGTAGGCGGTTATTCTTCCAGTATATACGTCATTAATTGAGAGTGTAGTGTCAGTCTCGATCTGATCTTTGTTCCGAGGATTGCAGTCAGTATCCATAGTGTTCCTAATTCGGTTTTCGAATCGATCCTTTGTTTAGGACAGAAATTGCACGCGCGCCGGAAATTCACAGGAACACCGATACTCACGAGCCGCAGTCCCGCAGGTGGTTTTTTCGCACCCTGAGGGTGCGGGGGGTTCCAGAACGAGCGTCTCGATGAGGAATGGTTTCGATGATACTCAGCGACAGCTACGCAACCGGCTTCGACGAAGATGTACCGAGCGAACCAACTTCCCAGTGTCCGAAATGCGACGGCCTGGTCACAACCAATGTGGTCGAAACAGTCTGCGAAGACTGTGGGCTCGTCATCAACGAACAACAAATCAATTACAGACCGGAGTTTGCATGAAAGACCTCCTGATGCAACTTACTGGCCGGTCACACAGCACAGTCATTGCTGAGTGTCGGCAGTGTGGAACCACGGTCGAGGTCGAAACGAGCGAGTGTCCGGAATGCAACCACGATGGGATCGCGATTTACCGATTCGACTAACCGACCTGGGTTCCTGTCGACCCTTGCTACGAGTGATCCCGTTCTGTACACGTAGAGAGCGTGTTATGTTGGTCCTATGAATGCAATTAGCACTATTCATTCATACTGACCGATATCGGCACGTGAAATTTGCACCACTTGCCTCCATGAGCGTCGATCTCACTGCGATTTTCATAGAACGGTCTAGCTGTAGTGTTTCGATATAGAATGAATTACCCTCAACCTATATGAAGATTCAACCCATACGTACAGACATGGACAAGGATTCAGAGGAACCAGACACAGGGCTCATGGAGCGTCACACGACAGGCGAAGACCGTGTCCGGATGGTGGCCCGCCAAGTGTCTGAACCCCGTACTGTGAATTGGATTGCCTCGGAGGCAGAGTGGTCACACGAGCCGACCAAACGCGTTCTTGAGCGACTCGTGGATGATGGCGTGCTCCGCCGCGATGAGAGTGGTGCTCACACGACCTACTCCCCAGACTATCGTCGACAGGCAATGCAAGAGGCCGTCCGACTTCGCGATAGCCACCGGACAGTTGAAGAATTAACTGATCGGCTGTCCGAGATGAAAGCCCAGATCCGGGACTGGGAAAAGACATTTGCAATCGAGTCACCGAATCAATTGCGGGCGACGATTGCAGATGAAACTCTTAGCTCGGATGAAGAAGCCCAACGACGGGAAATCGCCCGAGAGTGGGAGCATCTCCAACAACGAATCCAGATCGTCGGATTTGCAATTCGGGAATGGGACTTCTTGGCCCCAAGCGCAGACCGTGCCGAGGCAAGTAACTGACAGATGTCCGTCCCACATCCAGGCGGAAATCCGAATGCACAGTTATACGAGCAGCTGAAACGAGATGTCCTCGAACGCGTTCCCCACATCACAACGATCGAGTACGTTCCGGACGACGTGGAAGCCACACAGCTGCGGGCAACCTTCGATCCGAGCCGCATCAATCCACCCACTGGTCCAGAGGCACCCGAACTCGTCATCAAGTGGTATCGCCAAACACCGCATGATTGGTTTCGTATCAACTATAGCGACCCGAACACAGATTTCCATGCTGGGTGGCACCAGGACGAGGATCACGAAGACCTCGGACGAGAGCATTTCCAGTACTCGATTGACGAGGAAACGATGCACCAGCCAGTGACGTTTCAACACGAGACCCCATCGCTCATCCTCTGGGAAATTATTGAGAATCTTCTGGAGGAAATCCTTCCGACCTACCACCGCTAGTTACGCACACACTCATATTCACTAACTGACTCTACTATTCCCTCCGACACCTCACGTGTGAGAGCAAAGTAGTCTGGGGAGATCCTGCCTAAAGATCTCTGGGCATTGAGTTGAAAATCATCGTCGAAAACGTGTTTTTGTACCTCCAAGGGATACAAACGATGTAATGATGTTCTCGACAGCACTCGCTGCATAGATTGAAGCTCAATATTAGTGCTGTAAAGTATACCTGCATATATATTGGTTGCACAGAGAGGCCGAATTGAGGGTTGGAAATATACAATCCGGGCTCGGTTTCCACGTAATACTCCCTTAGCGAGCCATTCGTATACCGAGTATAAAAACAACTATACCAATAGAGACATAGAGTGGTACTACAGAAATGCCCACGAGAGAGCTTCCTGATAATGCACCGGGAACGTACGTCCCGTATCACCCGAATCCGTACTATTCTCCAGAAGCGCTCCCAGTAGAGCCGAAGCTCGAGATTTCTGATCAAACACGTGACCTCGTGGCCGATGCCGCGTATCAGATCGGCCGTGTCGACGGGATTAGCTCAACAGTCGACTTTTCCGCCGTTCTCTACACGTCTCTCATTCGTATCGAAGCTGTCGAATCTGCACGTATCGAAGGCGCAGACGTCGAGTATCAGGATCTCGAAGCGTATCACACACAGCACCCCACAGGAGAGACAGATCCAACAATTGAGAAAGATCTGAAAGAGGCACTCAACTACGAAAATGCACTCAACTACGGGCTCGACAGAATAGCGAACGGGGATTCGATAACGCTCTCACTCATTAAAGAACTCCGCTCGATGCTCCTTGAAAACGTCCGGAAAGACGGTGACGTCATCGGCGACTTCCGTGACCACATGGTTCATCTCGCAAGTTCGCGGTCTGGACAACGTCCGTTCGTTCCCCCAACCCCAGAAGGCCTCAATGGACTCATGCAGTCGCTCGAGTCATACATCCAGATGGGTGGACAGTACCATCCGCTCATCGACGCTGGCATTATCCACTATTTCTTCGAGACAGTACATCCCTTTTCAGACGGAAACGGTCGGCTCGGACGCCTTCTCATCATTCTCTACCTGACGAGTGAGGGCTATCTCGAAAGTCCGTACATTTACCCGAGTGCGTATTTCAATCGCCACAAAGTCGAGTACATCGAGCGAATGCGTGCAGTGAGCGAGGAGGGTGCGTGGGACGAGTGGCTTACGTTCTTCATTGAAGGGCTTCGGAGTCAAGCCGAGACATCGTACACCCGGACACAACAACTCCGAGAACTCCAAGAGCGGTACGAGAACGAGTACTCGGGGAGTACAACCACGGACGCATTCGCTCGTCAGTTGCTCCAACATCCATATTTCACTGCGCCAGACCTGGTGGAGTATCTCGATGTTTCACGTCGAACCGCCTACAAGATCGTCGACAATCTCGAAGCAGATGGCCTCATCGAGGAAGTGACTGGAAAGGAACGCGGAAAAGAGTACAAAGTAGTCGATGTGTTCGACATCCTCGAGTGAGGAGCGAGCGGACACGAGACGACGTACAGCTGTTTTTTTTGAGCCCCCGAGGGGTGCGGGGCACACTTGCCTCGTGGAGTGAGTATGTCCAGTAAACCTAACCCACCCGTATACAAATCAACATTCGAAATCAAATCATGAATCTCATGCGCCTCCTTGACGAGTTGCGTATCCTTAGTCAGAACGGGGTAAAGTACGCCGAAAACCCATACGACAAACAACGCTACGAACGGATACTTACGCTGACGAATCAGTACTATGGAGAGGCACTCTCGCTTCCCCCGGCCGAAGTTCGTAACCGGTTTGCCGCCGAACTCGGACATATTACACCAAAGGTCGGTGCAGAAGCTGCGATATTCAACTCCGCAGGAGATATCCTGTTGATGCAACGTGTCGACGATGGCACGTGGTGTCTGCCCTGTGGATGGGTTGACCCAAATGAATCGCCCGCCGATGCTGCAGTCCGGGAGACAAAAGAGGAGACGGGCCTCACCGTCGAAGTGGTCAAATTAATTGATGTATACTATCACGCACCGAGTGCCGAATTCGGTCCACACGGCCGCATCGACGTTCTCTATTACTGCTCCATCGTCGGCGGATCACTCGAATTATCGTACGAAGGTGACGCGCTCGAATACTGGAACATAGACGATGTTCCGGTCTGGCACAAACAGCACGAAACGTATGCGCGAGATGCCGAGCATATGCGGAGCAAGAATGCGTGACGAATATTTTATAATTTTGATGGCGGAACGGCTATGTTAATAGCACACATCTCTTCAGTGAAATGGTTCGACCGGCGATTCAACTGTACACGCTCCGTGATCTCGAAGAACCGTTGACTGAAACACTTCACCGTATCGCCAATACTGGATACGAAGGCGTTGAGTTCGCCGGATTTAGCGACGAGTCGCCCGAAGCTATCGCCGACGCTCTTGACGATACTAATCTCAAACCTATTGGTGGCCACGTCGGTCTCGATATACTTCAGACCGACTACGAGGAAACAGTTGAGTCATACCAAACGCTGGGTTGTGAGCGTATAGTTATTCCCTCCTACGGCGAGGATGGCTTCACTTCCAAGTCTGCCGTTTCAGAGCCTGCAAATCGACTCTTGACGCTTGCCGACCGCCTCGTCGACGACGGTTTCGAAGTACACTACCACAACCATACATACGAGTTTACAGAGTTAGGGGGCAGTTTTGACACCACATATGACGCATTTGCTGCACAGACGGACGATCGGCTCGGTCTTGAGTTCGATGTTGGCCTTGCGCGTCACGGCGATATTGATCCAGTACTGTACCTCGATCGCTATTCCGATCGGATCTCGCTGATTCACCTGACTGATACGATCCCTGGTGACGACGACTCACTCCATGTTGACCTCGGTGAAGGTGTTGTCGACCTCAATGCATGTGTTCGTGCAGCCCTCAACGCCAATGCAGAGTGGCTTGTTTATGAAAATGGCCAGACAACAAATCCAATAGCGACGCTTACTTCAAGCAATACTCGTATTCAAGAACTGCTCGACACCGTCTGATCTCTCAGTCGCCGACCCCAAACCGACATAGCACGTGGGCAACTGACCCTACACCGGCTACGAGTTCACAATACTTATCCCAAGTGCTATGAGACGTATCCCTATGTCTCGCATCGTCATGGTTGGAGAAAGGGCGGCGGTGCAAGCGCATGCTGAACGCTACAAACGGTTCGACGAGGCAACCGTCTGTGGGGCCGTCGAACCTACCGATAAGTCACTTGACGAACTCGACACACCGGTCTACGATTCATTAGCCCACGCCCTTCGGGACAATAACGTAGATGGGGTGGACATCTGTGGACCGGGCGCAGCCTACGACGACTCGCTCAACGCAGCTCTTGATGCGGGAATACCGATTCGCTGCGATCCGCCATTCGCGCTCAATGAGGCGCAGTTTGATCGACTTGTCTCAGGAGCGTCGAACGAGAAGGGGTGGTTGATGGCAGACTCCCCACACCGCTTCTCACGGCTGTACAGCCGACTCCGGTCGGACGTTGAAACAGGTGCTATTGGAACAATTGGCGTCGCCAGAATCAAGCGAACCGCACCATTTGGCGGCCCAGGATGGAACACCTCGTATGACGGCGTCATGGCCGATACCGACTACGTGGAAGTGCTTTGTTCTGTTCTCGCGCACGATATTGACGTTCTTGATTGGACATTCGGTGCTGTCAGACGCGTCTTCGTTCGGGCTCGCTCTAGCGAGCGTTATGACCACGCACATGCTGTGCTCACGTTCCAGGACGGAGGACGAGCGACCATCGAAACGACGTGGAGCAAAGAATGTACTCCTTCGCCACGCGTCAATGTCGAGTATAGTGGCAATCACGGGCGTCTCGATTTCAATGAGCGTGATGCAACATCTGCGCTCCAAGAAAATTCAAAGTCGTTGAACGTAGATCGGCCGGAAGACGACTGTCGGGGTCGGGTGCTACGTGAGTTCGTTACCCAAATTCAGGACAGTGAAAAACCCCCATCGAATATCACTCCGATCAATCCCTCGCGAGTCACAATCGCTGTGCGCCAGTCTATCGACGAGGAACTACCGATTACGATTTCGGAGGATTCGTTATGACAGTTCCCATTGGTATTTGTTCAACCGCCCACGTTAACGCTGGGGTGTACGCAGCGCTTCTGTCGAAATTACCAGAAGTTGACCTTGTTGGAATCTCGGATCAGACGACTGACCAAGCGCGTAAACGAGCGAATGCCGTCGGCACGTCGATAATGTCACATCGAGAACTAATGCAGGTAGCCGAGGGAGTTATTATTTGTTCGACAACTGCTGCTCATGACAAGCTAATCGACCTTGCACTCCAGCATAACGTTGCTATTCTCTTGGAGAAACCGATCGCGACGTCACTTGCGGAAGCGAAGTCAATACAGAACCGGTGTGATGAGAGCGATGTCGTCACAGGAATGGCAATGCCGCTTCGTTACAGTCACCCGATGCGGCAACTCAAAGAGCGATACGAAGCAGGATCAGTCGGCGAACTCGTCGCCGTCTCGGGAGTCAACCGCGGTCGAATGCCGGGGGGATGGTTTGTCAACCCTGGACTGGCCGGTGGTGGAGCTGTTGCCGACCACACAGATCATATCGTCGATATCGTGCGCTGGATTACTGGTGAGGAAGTTCGAGAGGTATATGCCGAAACGGATACTCGATTCTACGATCTTCCGGTCGAAGACGTGAATTTGTTGTCGATGACGCTCTCAAACGGTGCCTCATTCTTTCTCGATGGGTCGTGGAGTACACCGCAGAAGAACTCTTTTTGGGGTGATGGTAGGGTCGAGCTCGTGGGGACAAAATCAACGTTTTCAGCAGACTGCTTCGGCGACCGGTACACACATGTCAAAGACACTGCTCAGGGAATGCACAATGAATCCATTTACTGGGGTGCTGACCCGAACAACGCCCTCCTTCGGGATTTTGTCATGTCTATCCAGGGTGGGTCCGCCCCTGCGACAACCCTCGAAGATGCCGTCCGGACTGCTGCAGTTATTGATGCTGCATACGAGTCAGTCGAACAGGGTAAACCGGTCAAAGTCACATATTAGGCCATATTAACATCTGGGAACCGTCTAGTTTAGCTCTTCTTTGACAGGAGCTTGATTGTCGAGCGATTGATGTGGTCACTGATGGTTACAGTAATGCACAAACTACTCAAGACAGCTCTGGACGCAGGGCCGACTGCCTACCCTGGACGTATGGAAGGGTCAATCCGGTGGTTGAGCGTTTGAAACCTTGTTTCGATCAGTGTAGCTGAGCTAACCGTTCAATCCCATCTGAAGGGGGACAGTCCGATACCCATAGCCATCAGCGAGAAACACAGGGTCTGAAAGATTGTGTTTTTCGGCCAATTCAGCCAGAAACGAAGTCACCGAGTCAGTGCCATGCCGATCAAACACGTTGACATCGAGTAACAGCTTAGTTTCGGTTTCTATTGCGATGTTTCCCCAAGACCATTCACTGTTGGTTTTGACAACGGTTTCGTCCACCGCGACCCACGTTGGCGTCGCCGACGGGTCAGAAAATATATTAGAAATTTTATATATTTATTGGATGATCGTATGTTTCGGCTGTTCCACGCCAAGAAACGCAAGAATTGTTTTTATCTCTCTGAGAGAACAATTGGTCGCGTGGAGGCAGACGGTGAACGGCCTGACGGGCGTCCCCAGATATCTCCGATGTCTGGTGCGCGAACGAGACGCAACGCGTCTCATAAACGTCGCCGTCCGCTCATACTCCCAACATTCGCCGTCTCTAACGTCTCGCTGAGCAGTTCTTGGTTGAGCATAAACACCAAAACCACTGAACTTCTCGCTTCTCAAATTAGCTTAACTAGACAATGATGACATCTTCAACATCCATTTAGTTTGTCGGAACCGTGGTTTCGACCGTTTCCACGGTGACAGACTTGGTTCGCTCTGCGGACTCATAAGCTGCTTCGATGACAGCGACGTCGTTGACGGCGTCTGCACCCGTTTTCAGTGGCGGTCGGTTTTCCGCAACAGCGTTGACAAAGTCGGCAACGAGCCCGTCGTCAGGATTTGACCCCCAATACACCGACTGAATCCCAGGGTCGCCAGTATCACGCGTCTGCTTTATTTTTTGGTCGAAACAGTCAATGGAGACGACTCCTTCTGTGCCAACAAGTCGAAGCGTCGCGTCCCCCCAGAAGTCCCACTCGTCGGGTTTGCTCCACGACCCGTCGAGGACGAACTCCGTTCCGTCGGTGAGTGTCATCGATAGGAGGTTCACATCCTCAACAGAAATGTCGTGGAATCGGGTATCCGTTTCGGCATACACTTCTTGGACCTCTTCGCCGGTAATCCAGCGCACGATATCGAGGATGTGTACCGAGTGATCCATCACTGCGCCACCGCCGGACGCTTCGCAGTCGACGAACCACCCACCAGGCATTTGCCCGCGATTCGTTCCGCTGAGGAATTTCAACTCTCCAAGCACGCCATTTTCCATCGCCGTTTTCGCGTTTCGAACCGGTTGGCAGAAGCGAAGCGGCATCGCGACACCAAGGTTGATGTCCGCTTCTTGGCAGGTATTGACCATCTCCTGCGCTTCGGTAACGGTCGGTGCCAGGGGTTTCTCGCAGAGAACATCAACGCCAGCGTCAGCGGCACGTTCAACCCACGCGACGTGATCAGCGTTCGTCGAACAGACGATAACGCCGTCAGCCTCGGCAAGCAACTTGTCAGGGTCAAGATAATCGACACCGTACTCATCAGCTTTCGAACGTGTGTTGTCGACATGGTCACCGACATCGGTAACACCGACGAGCTCGGTGTTCGTTCGATCAGATAGCGAGGCGGCATAGGAGTCAGCATGAAGATGCGCGGTCGAACAAATACCGATTCGTACAGTCATGCGCCCACCTCCATGGGTGAGACGGGTTCACCGCGTTCGCTTGACTCGATAGCCGCGAGAGCGATTCTGACCGCTTGACGCGCATCATCCGGTGAGATATCTGGGTCGCGTCCATTCTCGGCACAGTCGATGAAGTGTTCGAGTTCCTTCGTGTATGGGCTCTTCGCCAGCGGACTGACAGGGGCATTTGTTCCCTCTGCACCACCAGAGATACGAACGGCATTCTCGTCTCGTGCGTCGAACTCTAGCAGCCCCTCGTCACCGGCGAGTTCGTAGCTGGTAATAAAGGGTGATCCTTCTGGGTAACCCCATGACGCCTCAACATGAGCGGCCGTTCCATCTTCAAAGCGTAGTAGTACCGAAGAATGCTCATTCAGGTGGCCATCATCCCACTCGGCAGTGCGGGCGAACACGTGGTCAACCTCACCCACGACCCAGCGGAGATAGTCGAAATCATGAATTGCCATATCGAGTAGTACACCCCCACTTTGTTCTCTGTCACCGAACCATGAGTTAGTACCATATCGCGGCGGCGACGAGAGGCGTTCGGTGTGTAGAGTGCCTAGTATGCCGACTTCACCAGCGTCGATACGTCGTTTCGCCTCAACGTACTCGGGAAAGTATCGAAGTACATGACCAGTCATAAAAGTGATGCTAGTATTGCTCACTATGTCGACGATTGCGTCTGCGTCTTCTACAGTACGAGCAAGTGGTTTTTCACAGAATATATTCAGTTCGTGTTCGACGGCTGCCTCGACGAATGGTCGGTGCGTCGGCGTCGGTGTACAAATATCGACGGCCGTGATGTCAGCTTCAGCCATCATCTTCTCGGCATCGTTGTAGACGTCGGCGTCCGGTGTTTTTTCCGCCGCGAAGGTCTCTCGATCCTCATCAAGCGATGCGACCGCAACCACCTCGGCACACTCTATTTCTTGGTAACTGGTAGCGTGAGTCATGGCCATAAAGCCACTACCCACTAACCCGATTCGTTGCATCAACTCTAATGTGCGGAACTATCAGTATTAAAACTTCCCCAGCAAGAATTTGTGTGTAAACAACTACGGGTCACCTGACCAATGGAACTCTCACTATATTCTTTAGATATTCGACCAAGTAGTTGTAGTCGTACCGGCCGTAGTGCTGATCCGAGCAAATCGGTCGCTTTTCTCAAACGCTGAACGGATGACCGACGGATCCTCAAGCAGGCGATGCCGGAGATAACTCCCACGAGCTCGTCCACCACCCGTCCGAGTGATTTCGAGCACTTCAAGGAACTCCCACTCCCGCAAGAGGTCATGGATGCGCCGCTTCGAGAGCGTCTCCAAGCCCAACTCAACGCAGATATCTTCGTAGGCAGCATACACTTCTGGTGTCCTAAACGTCCTTGTCTTCTCGACGAGTGCTAACGAGACGACTGCGAGTAGCGTTGCTTTCTGCTGAATCGTCGACCCAGCGAGAAGCGCATTGACTCGGTCACGCTCAGCTAAGTTATTGGCGCTATGCACGTGCTGGACAGTGATTTTATCTGCTCCGTTTGTTGTGGCGAGTTCACCAGCGTGGCGAAGCAGGTTAATCGCCTTTCGTGCGTCGCCATGTTCGTCTGCAGCGAGAGCTGCACACTTCGATACCACGTCGTCGGAAAGTACGTCGCTGTTGAAGGCGTTTGACCGACTTCGGATTATCGCACGGAGTGCATCGCGGTCGTACGGTGTGAAGATGATTTCGCGCTCTTGGAGGCTGCTTTTAACACGTTCTTCGAGCCGATTCCGATATTTCATCTTATTGCTGAGACCAATGAGACCAACCGAACAGCGTTCGAGCTTGTTCGCTTCAGTTGCACGCGATAGTTGCATGAGAAAGTCCGTTCCTTCTAGCCGGTCGAGTTCGTCGAGGACGATAAGTACGACGTCGAAGCGTGTATCAAGAATGTTCCAGAGAAGACTGTAATATCGTGAGCGTCCAAACCCCGTTTCGGGAACGGTGAGCCCAGTCATTTCTGGGTCGTTTAATCCCCGTACAGTTGCCCTGATCGCACGAGTCTCGGTGTTCTCTTGTGAACAGTCGACGATAACGCGGCCGACCGAAACATCATTTTGTGCTCCTTCAACGACCCGACGAGTAGTATATTTGGCACAAAGTGACTTTCCGGTTCCTGTTTTCCCGTACAGGAACACATTGTTCGGTTCCTCTCCTACAATGGCGGGAGTGAGCGAGCCTGCCAGACGGCGAATCTCCTCGTTCCGAGCTACGATATGATCCGGATCAGGGACGTATCCGACATCGAGGAACTGTTTCTTTGAGAAGACGTGATCTTGCACACTAAATGCGTCTCCAAGCGCACTTGCGTTCTCGACCGATTCGTCGCATCCTGGCATAGCTCGACAATACATACACGACCATGATAAATTTTGACAAACCACACATTTCATTGATAAATGTGACTAAATTTCGGTCGTATGGAATCGCTCCGGCCGTTAAAGAAAGACACTCCCCCACCCCTCATTTCACCTGTAAACCGTTACAGTACTACAGTCGTAAGCCAGAGAGGAGATCACTACTATGTCAAATATTATATTAAAGTGGTAGCTAATCAAATGGGCTACCGTCTCTGTCAATACGCTACCCTCGAATGTTATAGAAAGGCGGGCTATACTCAACTAAGAAACTCAGTGGCACTTTTATGGAGTGGAACGAAGCCTTCAGCGAATTTGACTCCACGAGTGCGACCCAATACACGAGCTTCGGCGCGTGTGTCCTCAATGAGTCCATCAAACTCCGCATCGATGCCGCCGTGCTCTTTGAGCCATTCAACCTGCGATTCATGTTTGAGAATTGCCTCCTCCTTTGTCGATTGGTAATCACCGATGTCAATATACATCTCGGGTTCGAACGAGGACGTTGGTTTGCCGAAATAATAGACGTTCTGTGGTTCCCACGGCTTTGCTTCCGTCTTCAATAGTGGGAGCGAGCACATGTAGTATGCGTCGCTCACCAACTGAGAGGTTGTTCGGTGATCAGGATGCATGTCATCGCCGAAGTGCGTGAGCACGATGTCCGGTCGGTGTTCGCGGAGTACGTCCACTAACTGAAGTCGGTTTTCCATCGAGTACGTAATGCGACCATCCTCAAAATCAAGGAACTCCGCTTCAGCGCCGAGCGTTTCAGCGGCAGCTTCAGCTTCAGTTTCACGCGTGGCTGCCACTTCTGTTTCGGTCGTGTCGAAGCCACCATATTCGCCGCGAGTCATGTAGACTATCGTCACGTCATCACCGCGGTCGGCGTGCTTGGCGAGCGTTCCGCCACAAAAGATTTCCGCGTCATCGGGATGTGCAACTATTGCTGTGAGATGCATACGCAAGGAAATTTAAGTCAACAATAATAAACATTGTGCCGAAGCCCATCAAGTTAACAATAATCTGATATCGTCACACGTCAGACCTAGACGAAAGGGCGACGCCGCGATTCTCACACTACGAGAAAAGATAGTTGAGATCAGAACAGACGCGCGGTGGCATTCGTTCGGGTGCTGTCCGGTACGGTGGTACTTCGGCCGTCACCCATCCGTCGTAGCCAATGGCTAACAGTGCCTCAGTAACGGCCGTCCAGTCGACGTCACCTTCCAATGGGTAGGTGAAGGCGTCTATCGTATCTACATCGGCCCGGTAATCTTTCACGTGGATGCGTTCGATTCGTTCGCCGAGGATTCGAATCCACTGTTCAGGATGACCGAAGCGCTTGACGTTTCCAACGTCGAAATATGCCCCGACCGGCCCGGATTCAGATGCTTGATCGATAAATCTGGCAAACTCCAATGGCGAGAGCAAAAAGTTGTTCCAGACGTTTTCTACGCAGACTACCACATCATTTTGAGCTCCAACCTCGGCGAGGCGCCGAACTGAGTCTAGCGCACGGTCGTATGCCGTATCATAGGATGTCTCCTCGTCAACGATAGCTGGAACGATAAGCACAGCCCCAGCATCAAGTGTATCTGCAACTTTAATCATCCGTTCACCGGCCTCGACGCCAGCCATGCGTGTTTCTTCGTCCGCGCTCGATAACTGCTGCTCCCAGTGGATTGTCGTTGATACGGCGGGAACATCAAGCCCGAGTTCGTCAACTCGGTCAGCGAATTCATCGACCACCTCGTCATCCCACAGCGGCCCGTCGACGGTCAAATTCGGTTCGATACCGTCATATCCGGCGGCTGCAAGGAGTTCTGCATTCGTTTGAAGACTGGTCTCTGGGAACCCCATTTGATTGAGTGCAAATCTCATGTATACCAATGTGCTCTTTACGCTGATTTATAGATTTATGTAAAATCACTTTCCTCGCTCAATAGCGGATACTTTTAACACCTCGTGAACGAGTATGGGTGAGCGTGACACTCTCGATCGGGTTCATCGGCGCAGGAGGCATCGCTTCGGTTCACTTAGAAACTCTGGATAATGCGATAGATGGGGGACTGAAAAATCACAACGGGGACACTATCGACGTAGAACTAGCGGCCATCGCCGACGTCAACAAGAACCGAGCGCAGGAAGCCGCTACCTCTCAGAACGCCACAGCATACACTGACGGAGTGGAACTTCTCAGATCCGAATCGATTGACGCGGTCGTCGTGACTGTTCCACCATTTGCTCATGGTGACTACGAACGGATAGCAGCAAAGCACGACATCGACGTTTTTGTCGAGAAACCAGTCGATCTGTCTCTCGACACAGCGCGCGAGACAGCGCGACGAATCAAAGAATCGAATATCCTTGCACAGGTTGGTTATGTCTGCCGCTATGGACATATAACAGAGCGAGCAATTGAATTGCTCGATGGCCGTCAGATCGGTCACATCGATAGCACATATTGGGCTCCGATTCCCGAGACACCATGGTGGCAAGAGCAAAGGCACTCGGGTGGACAGATTGTCGAACAGTCGACGCACGTGTACGACCTCCACCGATACCTCGCCGGTGAAGTAACGGATGTGGTTGGGAGTGGAACCGACCAGTTGCTCGTTGACGAAATCGACTTTCAGGACGCGACGTCGGTGACGCTCGATCACGAGTCGGGTGTCGTCTCACACATTTCCTCGACCTGCACCTCCCCGACCTTCCGTTTCGAGGTGCGCATCGCCGCAGAAGATGCGTATCTCGAACTCGACTATAGTGATCACTCGCTCTCGGGCACCGTCGACGGCGAGGTAGTTCAGTTCGAGACTGATGACAATTGGTATGCTCGTGAGTTTGAGTCGTTTATTCGTGCAGTAGCCGAACGTGACAGTACATGGGCGAAGACATCGAAACATGTCGATGTGCGATCGGATTTCGAAGACGCAGTAAAAACACTTGATCTCACTCTTTCCGCACGTGAAGCCGCTGAATCGTTTGAGCCGACATTGCGTGAATAGTCTATGCGACGATCGCCCTCAACTCATGAAGTTACCTGTAAATTTATTATGGTCGATCGCAATGCGCCATGTAGTGACTTCGTATGGGTAAGTTAGACATCCGCAACCTCCGGAAAGAGTTCGCGGACGAGAATCAGTCGATCATTGCAGTTGACGATCTGAACATCGATGTTAAAGATGGAGAATTTCTCATCTTTGTTGGTCCATCGGGGTGTGGGAAGTCGACGACGCTTCGTTGCATTGCCGGACTGGAGTCGGTCACCAGCGGTGAAATTCTCCTCAACGGTGACTCGATCACGAATCAACCACCTACCGAGCGCGACATTGCAATGGTCTTCCAGAATTACGCACTGTACCCGCATATGTCCGCCCGAAAAAACATCGGTTTCGGGCTTAAGATGTCGACGAACATGTCGGGAGATGATATTGATCGGCGCGTAGAGCAGGTAGCAGAGATGATGGGCATTAATGACTTACTTGACAAGAAGCCGGGAGAACTTTCGGGCGGCCAACAACAGCGCGTCGCGCTTGGACGCGCTATTGTCCGGGAACCAGAAGTATTCCTGATGGACGAACCGCTGTCGAACCTTGATGCGAAACTTCGGACGACAATGCGTACTGAACTTCAGAATCTCCAGCAGGATCTCGGAATCACTACGATCTACGTTACGCACGACCAGACCGAAGCGATGACGATGGGCGACCGAATTGCCATCCTCGATGGCGGTGAGCTTCAACAACTTGGGACGCCATTGGAATGTTATTACGAGCCAAACAACCGATTCGTCGCCGGTTTCATTGGATCCCCGTCGATGAACTTCTTTGAGGTCGAGTACACCAATGGCACGCTGGTTCACGATGGTTTCCAGCAGGAACTTTCACAGGAAACCCGGGAAGAACTTGCTGGACACGAAGGTCCATTGACGCTCGGTATTCGTCCCGAAAGCCTCGACATTGCTACAGGCAACGAACCCGGTTCGATTTCGGCTCCAGTTTCTGTGACGGAACCAATGGGGGAGATTACCTACGTTTACGTCGACATTGGCAGTAACCGGTGTACGGTGACGCTCAATGGAGAGCAGGTGGTCGAAACCGGAACGACGCTTAACCTTGTTATCCCTGAGGAAAAGATGCATCTCTTCGACGCCGAAACCGGCGAGGCGATCAAATCGCGAAACGTCTCCACTGCTACCAACGTCGACGTGAACGCTCGCGCCTAAGTTCGAGATTTCGCACATACGGTATGTGTGTGCGCTTTGGTCAGAACTGGCAAGGCTCTAGCTAGATATGTTATAACGTACCTAAGATTTATTGTATATCACCTGTATGTTCTCTCAAGGGTAGTATGAGCAACAGACATCTTACTCGACGACAGATCATGACTATGGCCGGTGCGGCTGGTGCAGCAAGTTTAGCTGGCTGTTCGGGCAGTGGTGATAGCAATGGAAGCGGCTCCGGTAACGGAGGCGGAAACGGTGAATCATCGGCAACGCTGTGGGCATGGAATGACCCTGGTCTCTCACCGATTCGAAAGAAACAGGCGAAGGCTCTTGCAGAAAAGAGCGACAAAATATCCGACATTAGCTGGGAGTACTATCCGTTCGAGAACTACCTAGCGAAGGCAACAACGGCCATCCCTGCCGGAAACGCCCCAGATAGCCTGGCGCTTTCGGTCCTCTGGGTTCCACGATTTGCTGACAAAGGAGTCGCACTTGATCTCGAAAAGAACGGTTTCAACCCTGACGACTATGTCCCGGCTGCAAGGAGCAACGCTAGCTATAATGGGACGCTGTGGGCAGTGCCATGGTACGCAGACTGCCGCTTAGTCGCAATTAACAAGAAGATGTTCAAGGAGGCAGGACTGGAAGTACCTGACCCTACGCGCCGTCCTAGCTGGGAGGAATTCGGCTCTTGGGTCGATACGCTAGCCAAAGAGCATGGAACCGGCTACTCGATGTCGGCAGGCGAAGGGTTTGACTGCTTCGCGCTTTCGAACGGAAGCGGCTATCTCAACGACGATGGTACAAAGGCAATGATCAACAACGACGCTGCACTAGAGGCAGCGAACTTCCTGCAACCCAAGATTGTCAAGGATAAGTCGATCATTGCACGTAACCCAGGTGGAACCTTAGCTATTGAGGATCTCCTCGCTGGGGAGTCGGCAATGTGTTTTGCTGGGTCCTGGAACTACCCACGTCTGCGCGACAGTGGGCTAGACTGGCAATACATTCCATACCCAAGTGGCCCACAGATAGATAAAAGCCATACATGGAGTGCTGGAGTATTTTATAGCATTCCAAGTCGCGGCGGTGCAAACCAGGAAATTGGGCTAGAATGGCTGAACTATATTAACTCGATGGAAGTTCAAAAGTCCGTGACAAAATCTATGGGTGGCTTTCCTGGTCGTAAGGATGCATATGAAACGGACACTTTCAAGCAATTCATCAAGGACAATCCAAAACTAAAGCCGGTCGCTCAAGAGATGGAGAATACGGTTTCGTTCCCAAGCCATCCGGAAGTGTCGAAGATGTGGGATAGTGTTCATACACAGGCGCAGGCAATGTGGCAGGGGACGGACCCGAAACAGGCGCTTGATAAGGCAGCCCAAGACATCAACGCATTACTCTAACCATGGCACAGTCACAAGAGTTACAGCGCATTCGACGTCGCTTTAGTGGATATTTGTCAGTCTCGAATGTTGGGGAGAACGATACCGACTTGTCATGGTATGCCATTGTGCTGCCAAAGGTGGTTCTCTTTGCGGCGATCCTCCTTGTGCCGTTTCTTGGAGCTTTTTACATCAGCCTTCACGAATGGGCCCCGCTAGCACAATCGCATCCCTTTGTTGGTCTAGACAACTATGTGAGGTTGTTCAATGATCCGGTCTTTTGGAATGCAATAATTAACACCGCAGGATACAGCTTCGCGCTCCTCGTCTTCGACGTGCCTATCGCGCTTGGGTTAGCACTGTTATTGAATATGAACCTCCGCGGGACGAAGTTCTACTCTGGCGCGATTTTCCTCCCTGTCGTAACTTCGTGGGTTGTTGTTTCACTCATCTGGTCGTGGCTCTATAATCCCGAATACGGTTTGTTGAATGCCGCACTTGGAACGATTGGACTGCCGCAGCTATCATGGCTTCAAAGTTCAAGCACAGCGTTGGCATCAATTGCACTCATGAGCATCTGGAAGCATATTGGCTTTAACATGGTCATCTTCCTTGCTGGGCTGAAAGGCATCCCAGACGATTTCTATGAAGCAGCGATTGTCGACGGGGCAAATCGCTGGGAACGCTTCCGCTACATCACACTGCCACTGTTGAAGCCGACGACATTCTTCGTGGTCGTCGTGACACTTATCTTCTCGTTCCGTGTCTATACACAAGTGTACGTGATGACACAGGGCGGGCCAGTGCGATCAACATACACCATCGTCTATTATTTCTGGCAGACAGGGTTCCAGCAGTTCGAAATGGGATATGCAAGTGCGATCGCAGTTGTGCTGTTCCTCATCGTTTTCGGGTTGAGCACCCTGCAACAACGTACCTGGGGTGATAACGTTGAGTACTGACGGACTTGAGTTCGACGACAATCGACCAAGTGTTGAACAGGAGAGGTCGTGGTACGATCTGCTCGCAAAGAGTGTCGCCCACTTGATCCTGATCGCTGCAAGTGCGATCATGACTATCCCGTTCATCTGGGCGTTTCTCACCTCTCTTAAGCCCGAAAACAAGATATTTACCACTATTAGGCAAATAATCCCAGCAAATCCGACATTTGCCAACTACATTAATGTCTGGATGCAGAACCCACTCGACCGTTGGATTCTCAATAGTCTCGTGTTGGCAGTCGGTGTCGTGTTCTTTACGTTAGTGCTAGACACGCTTGCTGGATATGCGCTCGCAAAGGGTGACTTCAAGGGCAAGTCACTCGTCTACACTCTCGTCATTGGGACGCTCGTCATTCCACCCCAAGTGGTGCTCGTCCCACTATATTTGGAGATGAACGCACTAAACTGGTCGAACACGTACTGGGCGATTATGGTGTTGTATATCGCCAACCCATTTGGGACATTCATGATGCGTCAATTCTTCCTTGGGGTTCCAGACTCACTCCTTGAGGCGGCGCGGATGGACGGCTGTAGCACAATTCAAATCTATACGCGCATTATGCTGCCACTGGCGAAGCCGGCGCTCTCGTCGTTGGGTGTGTTCACCTTTATCTTCGTCTGGGGAGCGTTCCTCTGGCCCCTGGTCATTCTCAACGACTCGGCGATGTACCCCCTCCAGGTCGGTATCGGACTGCTCACCGGACGATATAGCTCGCAGTGGGGACAGCTACTTGCGGCGGTTATCCTGGCCGCATTGCCCGTCATTGCTGCATACCTGCTCGCGCAGCGAACCTTCATGGAAGGTATTGCACTCACAGGAGGGAAAGGATAGATGCTACTCGATATACCCACTATCGTGTTGCGTCTCGGCTACGCTGGTAAGAACGAGCCGGTTGTCGGTGGTGCACTCGTCTTTTTAGTTGCCGCGATCGGCGTGCTTTACATGTCATTTATCCGTGATGAGATGGACGCTGGCCCGCTGATGAAAATTGGAGGAATCCTCCTTCTTGGGATGACGCTCTTAGCGTACTTCTGGCCGATGCGTCCGTGGCCACACTAAGAGGCACGAATACCGTTTCATCAGACAGAGAATAGCTTAGACCGCAGGTCCAAGTCTTTTTCCAAACAGCGTATTTGTTCAACATCATGCCCTCGACGCGACGTAGATTGCAGGGAGTTATTCATAATAGTTGGTCGTAAAATGAGTTGTATGAAAATCGCTGTTGGAACGATGAGCCATGAGACTAACACGTTTGCGAAGGGTTCGACCGGATTAGGAGCGTTTTCGACCGCAATCGATACTGACCTATTGAAAACAGATAACGTAGGACGTTCCCTTGGCGGTATCGTCGAAAAGCTTGAGCAAAATGGTGTAGAAATTGTGCCAACGATTGGTGCGAGTGCCCTCCCGTCGGCGACTGTCGAGCGAGAAGCATTTGAGTGGGTAAAACAGCGTCTCGTTGATCGACTCGACGGCGAGGATATAGATGGGGTTTGTCTCGACCTTCACGGTTCAATGTTTGTTGAAGGCGAACCTGATCCAGAAGGGAACCTTCTCTTAGCGGTTCGCGACGCCGTTGGTAGTGATGTGCCAATAACCTCGGCACTCGACATGCATGCGACCATCACCGGACGGATGGTCGAGCAGCTTGACGGCATCGCAGGCTATCGAACTGCTCCACACACCGATGTATATGAAACGGGTGCCCGAGCAGCGAATTTGCTGCTCGCTGCTGTTCGCGGCAAAGTTTCGCTTGCTATAGGATGGAACCGGCTCCCCATGATACTATCTGGAGAGCAATCGGAGTCCGAGGCAGAACCAATGCGTACGCTCATCGGTCTGCTCCGTGAGGCAGATAAAATTGATGGCATCTACGATGCAAACTATTTCTTGGGGTTCCCATGGGCCGATACGCCCCACATGGGATGTCACTCGCTCGTGACCGGGGACGCATCTGGATCAGCCATCGTCGATGAGACCGCAGCCGATCTTGCACGCGAGTTTTGGCAGCGACGGCATGGTTTTGCATTCACCACAGAAGCACATAAACCATCGACCGCACTGAATGAAGCGATAAAAACGAATGTTCGACCGGTTGTTATCGCCGATACAGGTGACATCCCCGGCGCGGGTGCGAGCGAGAACGCAACAAACCTCCTTTCGGAGATTTTGAACCGAACCGACCTCGGAACAACACTGATCGCTGTAATTGCTGACGCCGATAGCTACGATACGTGCTGCACAGCAAGCGTTGGAACCACAGTCTCGCTTTCAATCGGTCGTGTCTATCCAGACAGATCACCGCTCGAAGTTACAGGAACATTGGTCAGACATCTCAATACCGATGCCGTCAGGACCGTCCTCATATCGATCGACGACGGCACAGACGTGGTAATCAGCGATCGCCGGACAAACGTCCACCGCGACCCTGAATTTGTTCGACGGTTCGAAATCGAACCCACAGAACGGGATGTCGTCGTACTGAAAAGTGGATATCTTAGTCCAGCCTGGAAAGAAGTCGCTGCGAAGCGTCTCTTCGCGTTGACACCTGGTGAGACTAATCAGCGACTTACTGAATTGCCATACGAGCGTATTCCACGTCCCATCTTTCCACTAGACAGTGACACGACATGGTCGTCATGAAGTGACGTTCATTGTTAGTGGCGGATTTCACGAGAAATCAGACCACCCGTTGGCACAAACGGATCACTGTGTACCAAACTCAACAACGGTTTTAATAACGTCGTTACCAGTCTCAAACGCTGTTTCGGTCTCATCAGGTGCATATACACTAGTCACAAATACGTCGAAGAACCAGTCGGGAAATTCCGTAAGTCGCGCTTTTGCCGCCTCAAACTGCCTGACATTGGAGTTGACGCTGCCAATGAGTGCTTTGTTTTTTAGTACAATTTCGCGGTGCAGTCGCCCGCCATCAACCTCAAATTCCCAGTCTCTCGGAATGCCGAGTAGCGCACCAACCCCGTTCGGTGCGAGCGCATCTACCGTCTCAAAGGCATGCTTCGCATACTCCGTTGCCTCGTAGACGAAGTCGACCGCCTCATGAGCGTCGGGCATCCCATCTACTGGTGTTTCGCGGGAGCCGACATACGTACTGCTGAGACGCTCGATGATTTCGATTGTTGGGTCAGGATGGTCGCGTCGAGCGAGACAGTAGTTTCGTTTAAATGATGACGACGGCGTTTCTAACAAAGCAAGCGTAAGAAGACCGAGCGGTCCGTTGCCAAGGACGAGTGCCGACTCCGGGTTCCACTCGAATGCCGAGCGAGAGGCAACGGCGTGTTCAAACACCTTTTCAGAGTTCAATATCGGCTCAACAAGGAAGCCGTAATCTGAGAATGAATCTGGGACGAAATCAAGAAACTCCGGTGAACTCGTGAAAAATTTGGACATATAGCCATGTGCGCCAACAATTCCCCGCTCAACATAGTATCCATCAGATTTCATGTCAGGCTCACCTGCTTGAAGTAGTTGTTTGTCTCATCTGGTGGTCGACGGACTGTCGGCACGACAAGGTCTCCGTCTTCAAGGTTAGTACCGTTGGCGTCTTCAACGACAGCGACGGCCTCATGACCGAGAACTTGGTAGTCATCTCCCTCAGGATATCCACCGTGATTTCCTTGTATTACTTCGTGGTCTGTGCCGTCGATGCCAACCCGCAGCGTCCGAAGGTGTGCTTCGCCCGCCGCGGGAACTGGGTCAGGTACTTCGGCAAGTTCCCGGTGAGAGTTCCCACGTTTCACAACGATGGCTCTCATTTGGTGGCACCTCCGATCGACGCTGTGCGATCAAATTGCTCTGTTTGATAAGTAATTGGATAACCAATGAATACCATATAAAGACATTTCGCAATAGATAATGAATATTCCGACAATAAGAAGTAGTTTCATAAAATTCAATGATTATTAAACATAATACACCAGTTGAGATTAGTCACTGATGGGCATTAGAATCAGGGTTGAAGACTGTGATGAACGGCTTGACACTAGTCGAACGATACTTGGAACAGAACAAGAACATCATCATATGGATAATATGATACTTAAGTTGTCATGTGGAGCATCCGTACTGATGCAACGTTTGTCGGTGATGCTAGAGTATCAGGACAATTCAAAAGTAGTATTGACACGTGTGAGTCATCAATTCATTAGATCAGCAGCTTCAAAGAGGTGTTTGTGAAAGTGCCAGTGAACCATATAAACCAATATGTTCACCTAGTTTGCTTACTGTGATATCCGGCTCTTGGACATATACATATGAATCCAAATACTCATATAATGGGTTCAATATTGATTCTTGATTGTTTAGTACGACACTTCCACTGAGTGTCACTAACCCAGGGTTATATGCATTAATCAGATTTCCCATGCCTGCTGCATTATATCTTCCAATTTGGTCGAGATAATTTCTCGCTACATCGTCTCCTTGTGCTGCTTCGTAAAAGAGATCTTTCGCACTCAAGCTATTATATGAATAAAGTGAAGAATCACTATTTTCTTGTGTTAATTTCTGCGCCACGAACGAAGGAATTCCACGTCCAGAACAATACGCTTCCCACGCCCCTTTTACCCCGCAGCTACTATGATCACTTGAATAGTCTACAGTTAGAAGTCCGATTTCAGCACTTTGACCATCTTCTCCGGTTAAAAGATTCCCATTTTGAACGATACCGCCACCAATTCCTGTGGAGATTGATACATGAGCAACCGTATTATATTCGCTTCCTTCTCCAAAAACCCATTCTCCTAATACTGCACTATTGCAGTCATTCATCAATAGCACGTTGACATTATACTTGTCTTCGATCTCATCTTTTACTCTTATATTATTATATTCAGATCCTTCAGATGAGTCCAAGCTGGTAATTATACCGTCTTCTTTACTGATTAGACCCGTGCTAGAGATATTGATAGAGCTAATGTCGAATTTACTGTAAGATTGTGCCCATTGAATAACCTCATCAATTTGCTCAATAAGTCTAGCCGGTTGTGTAAATTGGCAGTTGACCTCTGTGAGAAATTCACCGTTATGCGTACCGACAACAGCCTGTAATCGTGTACTTCCGATATCTATGGCAAGAACTTTTTCTTGTAATCCTATTTGTGATTTAATCATCGATGTTTAACAATGAGCCGACCTCCGACAAATAGCTTCATAGGTTAATTTTCATCTGGTCTTGCTACTCTCGATGTTCTGCAGCTAATTGTGCGTACAAACGCTCAAAACTTTAGCTACTGAACTATACTCTCTATATCTCTCGCTCTGTGAGTTGTCTCGGAACGTGACCCTAAAACACTCACCTTGTGCTTTTGTAGAAGATCATACCAGCGCCAAATTACGTCAAAAGTGATTTGTTAAACACCAAACCCGACGGTTTCAGTCGATCCACAGGTAAGTCATGTCTGTCCGGTCGTGTTGAGTGACGTCCCGTAGTGACGACATTCGCAAATAACACTCTCATCCCTAGAGAGCCACCACTGTACTATGCCAGGGAGCGTCATATTATCTGTCCTTTCTGGCTCAACGAAATAAAAATCTTTTCCACCCTTATATTGAATTAATTATATATAAGAAATAAAATCAGTCACGCAAAGACACACAGATTCCCAAAATCGAACGACTCCACTAAGGATATTATTTCGCCCCCAAGGGATGCGGGCGCTCGATAAAAGTGTCCGTATTCGAAAAGCAATAGCGACGAGTTCCAACTCTGCGGTGTCGTTCGATGATATCTTCGGCAGTTGGCTGCTCGAGCTCTTCACGATCTTTGAGGGTGGTGTACGCTTGCTCGTATGTGAGTTCTCCGTCACTCGGCAGTGCGTTTGCGAGTGTCTCGAGCGATTCTTGCGCAAGTGGTGTGAGTGGCGATTGCCGATTCGAAATCATCGATATTTGCAAAAACACGAGCCAGCGGCCTAAATCCTCGGGACAAATTGACACACGCTCGCCTCATTAGGGGTCTGATGATGTAAGGGAAATACACGACGTACCGGGTGCTGAAAGTTAGTATAGTATACTAACCAAGAGTGATCGACCAAACCCAGGAAAGATGCGCCCCATCGACTTGTCCACCGAATCCCCTCCGGGATCTCGAGTATCCGATATTCTAGGTGAGCAGTCGCAACCGAATGGATTTTTGAACTATTTATTCGGTAACATTCTGGCGTTGCTGGCGAAAGCAAATAGAGAGCAGAATACACAAACAGCCGGTGGTTACAATAATATACTAACAACGCCGGTTCGCAATCGGAATAGCAAAACCCAATAGAATGTTGCGGAAGAAATTCAATTTGAGCTGATAGCGTTAGTTTCCAAAAGCAAGTGACTTAACCACGACCGGGACAGTCCTGCCAGTCATAATCGACTCACCAATATCTATGTAATCGCCATCGTTAGCTGCAATTTCGTCGATGACAATAAGGGGCGCAGACGATTCAGAGACAGCTCTCAGCCGCTGTGCAAGCGCTTTCGCACAATTCTGCTGTGTAAGTATAATACGAGGTTGATCGTTGGTAAATCGAGTTTCGTAAACGTCCGCTAGAGCCTGAGCGAGAGTTGATATCCGATCATAGCTCAGGGTTTCAATCAACGGAAGCGAAAGTACAATCGGGTTACTGTTGGTCGTATCATATAGTTCATGCCCTCGATCAACACAGTACCCAATTTCATGCGCGATGTAATCTCGATCCTGACCAGATTCAATCGGCGGTCCTTCGATGACGGGGAGGTTCTTTAATGGCAGTAGTGAGTCATCGATATGTACAGTGGTCCCGCTGAAAGATGTTGTCTGCGTACCAGCCCCGATAACAGTTGCACGAATATCTTCGGTCGGCTCATAGACAGAAAGAGACGATTGCTCGAGTCGGGAGTGTATCCTTGACGCAAGGACCTCTCCAAAGTCATGAACGGTGAATTGTGAGTCGATCGATGGATTTCTTTCTGCTTGAACGAGACGGCCCACACCACCACTAAACATGACAGTGGAGACCCCACGAGTAGAATATTCAGTATCCCCGATTGTCAGGGCTCTAGTGTCGGACTGGATGGAATCTCCGACAATCGTCTCAAAGATAGCATCAACCATCACTGTAGCGAGCTGAGACAACTGTTCATCACTTGGTTTCGTGTCAGCACGAATCTCGAGTTCACACGCATCGATCAGAAACTTTGCTGGCTCAGAGAGGTGCGTGATACGGCCATCCGAAGTGAATCGAAGCAATCGCCCACCGACATTGAGACAGCGAGTTTCCACGACCTTCGATCCAGAAAAGAGGCACATGTTTGTAGTCCCGCCACCAATATCCACATTGAGAATCGATTGGTGGTTTTCTGCAGCCCATGTCGCAGCACCGGATCCATATCCTGCTAGTACTGATTCGAGTTCGGGGCCTGCCGTTGCAACGACAAACTCCCCTGTATCTTCAGCAAGTAGCTTCACCAGTTCCTCTGCGTTCTCCTTGTAAGAGGATTCACCAGTGACAATAACGGCCCCGCTATCGATATCTGTCGGTGAGTAGCCCGCTATCTCGAACTCGGATTCGATCAGATTTTGAATTGTAGGGACATCGAGTGTGTGCTCATCCACGAGTGGTGTCTCGTAAATTTCCCCTCGATACGTAATCTGAGACTCCTCAATATCGGCAGTGACAGCACCGATACCCGAAGAAGAAACGGTGAGTTCACTGATGATGACCTGCGTCGTCGTCGTCCCGATATCGATACCGACACTGGTCAATACGGTAGAATTAGAACCAGACATAGTTCACTCACCGTTACTCAAGATCAAGACCACTCCCCTCGTTCTCATCCATCTGTTTGACAAGGTCAACAATTTGAGCGCCTGCTTCGATTGCGGGAAGTCCATCAGGGTGTATATTCGAGATAACGGATTTCTTTGCCGTCGCCATTCCTCGTTGCGGACTATAGACGAGGTATGCACTCAAGCTCTTAGCCGTGTTCAATCCTGGTCGTTCTCCAATCAGGTTCACAATGATGGTTGCGCCGAGCTCCTCGCCGATTGCATCCATCACATCGACACGACCATATCTTACAAAGAGTGGTGTTCCAACCTCGAATCCTTGCTCTTCAAGACCGTCGGTAAGCATCGGTAAGAGATCTGGGATGTTCTCTTCCACTGCTGTGGAGCTTAACCCATCACAGACGATGATCTGGACATCTGGATCCTGGATACATTTCTTTCGAATCAGACTCATCGTTTCGTCCGATAGCTGGCGCCCCAGATCGGGTCGGGCAAGATATTGATCTTGATTGGTAACGCAACTCTGGATCTGCATGAGTCCCAGTTCTTCAAGCGCTTCTTCATCGACCTGTGTGAGGACTGCATCACGTGCTTGTGCATGATCTGCCCGAAACGAGAGGATAGAGGATGTGCGAGGCCGGGTGCCACTCCGTCCAACCCCAAGTCGGGATGCACTTATATTTCTAATTTGCTCTAAGGCGTTCTCGTGGTCTGTATCATCCACGTGCTGGGTTTCTTTATTAGTCATTGGTTGTTTTTGAGGAACACAGTTGGGTCACCAGCTTTCTCGGTGAGCCGTCCGTTATCAGTGATTCCCATTGCTTCGAGCCATTTTGCAAATTCGGGTGCTGGCCGCACATCAAAAATGTTCCAGAGAGCAGAGGCATCGTGATAACTATTTGATTGATAGTTGAGCATGGTGTCATCGCCCATCGGAACACTAATGAAATAATTTGAACCCGCAGCGGTCAGCAACACCGCGAGATTCTCGATATCGTTCTGATCGGCTTGGATGTGATTCGTATAGCATGCATCGATACCCATCGAAATGCCCGTGAGTTTGCCCATAAAGACATCCTCAAGACCAGCTCTAATGACCTGCTTTCCATCATAGAGATACTCGGGACCAATGAAGCCAACAACGGTGTTCACGATGAAGGGATCATAGCGTTTGGCGAGTCCGTAGCATCGTGCCTCCAACGTAACCTGGTCAATGCCTGCATGTGCATCACTCGAGAGTTCAGATCCTTGTCCTGTCTCGAAGTACATGAAGTTCGGGCCGGAACCAGTACAGTGCTCCTTGCCAAATTCGTAGGCATCATCGAGGAGATCAACATCAATTCCGAAGCTTTCGTTACCAGCTTCTGTACCGGCGAGACTCTGAAAGAGGAGGTCGGCAGGAGCGCCATTCTTCACCGCTTTGATCTGTGTTGTGAGATGCGAAAGAACACAGTTTTGAGTGGGAATATCCCACTCATCGATGAACTCTTTCGTCATCTCGAGCAGCCGCCTTGTATTGTCAGCATTATCCACAACTGGGTTAATACCGATAACAGCGTCACCAACTCCATAAGAGAGACCCTCACGTATTGAATGTTGGATATTATCTACATCATCAGTTGGGTCGTTTGGCTGGAGTCGGAATGAGAGTGATCCCGCCGATCCAATTGTGTTATTACACCGGGCGGTGATGACCATCTTCGATGATGCCTGGGTCAAATCCATGTTCGACATGACCTTTGTAACCGCTGCAATCATCTCGCTGGTCAATCCTGGTCGAATTCGATCTATATCCTCCTCAGTCGTCTGTTCATCAACGAGGAACTCACGAAGATCAGCAACTGTCCAGTCACTGATTTCGTCATAAATAGCATCATCCACTGCATCCTGGATAACGCGTGTCACTTCATCGTCTTCGTATGGGACAACTGGATTCTCCCGAAGAGTCGCAAGTGAAATTCGGCTGAGTGCGTCTTTAGCAGCGACGCGTTCGGCTGCCGATGAGGCGCCAATGTCTGCAAGCTCGTCTCCAGATTTTTCCTCATTTGCTTTCGCTAACAGCTCTTGCATCGAATCGAACGATTGTTGTGATCCAGTGATTGATGATTCTAGCTTCATCGTCCAATTCTCATATTGGTAGGAAGGAACCTACTAGAATCCATTCTCGGAGCTGGTTGCGATTCGGTACTGTGGTCTGTTATAATACCCGAATCTGAATATTGTGACGCGCTAGCTTGAACCATGTAACGGTGCGTAAGGACATTCTATTGGAACTTAATTATCCCGTTTCTTCATGGGCGCTTGTGACAGAGATAGATGAACGAACGACATGAGTGACACGAACACTTCACGACGTACCGTAGCGAATCAAAATTACAGCAAGTGTGTCGGAAAAGAGTGACGTAGGGGTGTGATTCACAGTTGTGGACTATTTCGTCACCGTCCGCAGAACAGCACCATCTTCATTTACGAACCACTCGGGGTCGGTCAATAGAAGAAAAATATCGGCCCAAGCCGCCGCTATAGTTCTTCCACGCCAAACATGATATGGCGAAAAATGTTATCATCCCTCATGTCATAAACTCTCACACGATGATTGATAAGGTGGAAGAGGAGGTAGAGATACTTAATCGGCATCTGATGATTCTCCAACAGGTTTCTGACAGTGAGCCGATCGGGATTGTGAAAATGTCTGATGAGTTGGGGCATGCGCATCACGAAATCCGCTATTCGTTGCGACTGCTCGAAGGGGAGAGTCTGATCAATCCAACGCAAGAAGGTGCGATTACAACTGACGAGACAGACCCATTCATTGAGACCCTTGATGACCAGATCGACGATGTCATAACTAGACTCAGTACAATGAATATGAGCGACTAGTGATCAGTGATTCGGAATTTTCCTTCAACCTCATACAGATAGCCCTTCATGTATAACTGTTCGACGATATCTTCGGCAGCGGGTCGCTCGAGGTCTTCTTCCTCCGCTAAAATTGTATACGCTTGGTCGTAGGAGAACTCCTCACCGCTTGGGACTGCCATCGCAAACGCGTCTATTGCTTCTTGTGCAAGTGGTGTGAGTGGCGACTTCCCATCTGAATTCATAGCTACTAGCGGATTCAGCAGTCGTAAAGTAAATATCTAGGGAGAGACGTGGAACGCTGGCTGATTCACTGCGACAAGGGGAATGAGCACACGGTGTGGAAGAATGGATTGGATTGAGCACAGAACCACACCGCCTGCTGGGGTACACTGACTGCGTTCTACTGTTGGTACTCCATGGATAAAGTCGTCAGCCAACCGGAGCGAAAGTGAAACTGCACGCAGGCGCGTGAGAGAGAATCGAGCACGTCCTCGAACGTTCCACAGACGACTAGAGATACTGCACCAAGAACGCGACTGTTTAGACGACCATTCATACGGTAGTATAATATACTAACCTAGTAATGCCCAACAAAATCTAAACGCTTCGGCGATGGTCTCGCCCACCAAGTTACGAAATCCGCACGGACATCTGGACTCATTGCAGAGCCCAACATTAATACACCCGCCTGGTGGTACACTCGTACAGAAAAGCGATCACTGTCGTTGTTCAAGTGACCCATACAGTTCTTCGTTTTGAATATGAGTACAGAACTGAGCACACAGCCGACAACACTCGGTTGCATCGTTGAACGTTCGAACACTGGCATCCCAGCGAGCATGGACTGACGCGAGCATTGCACTTCGAACCGCTGGCTCTGTGGCAACCATCACTCGTCGTGTCTGTTTCGAGGGGGTTGTAGTAGCTGCCGACCCCTGCATTTCGTCAAACGGCAATAAATCCTCGAGTACGCTACCGATTTCAATCCCAACTCCAAGGTTGTCGCCGACCTGTGGAGCAAGAAAAACGACGACGTTACTAGCGCGAGCAAAGGCAATGCTCTGTGTCGCAGCATCCATCTCGTCCAGCGGTATTCCTACGTCGATTGCAAGAAAGGCATTGAATCCACGGTCTCGAAGACAATCACGCGTTCGCTGCAGTAGTTCTAAAACTTCGTCTTCAGAGTATTCACCAGAAGCGGTGTCCCACGTTGCGAACGACGGAGCACTTGTGGCACCAGTTGCGTCTTCCGAAAGAAGTGCATCAACATCGAACGTTCGGTATGGACCCATCAGATACACGAGAAACTGCTCACGACGCACTGGTGGAAGGGCGTCCGAGTCGTCCACTTCACGGGGAAGGTGATCGATAATCCGCTGGCGCATTCAGTGAATAGAACAATGCGGCCGTATATAAATCCCGGAGTTCTTAGGTATCGTCTAGTCGAGAATGGCTAAGTAGCTGGAAAAACAATCGTGTAGTAGAGGAGATCAGAAATGTCCGGAACCGATAACCACCCCCGAAAAAAGGTACGGCAACCAGAGCCACCGCTCCCGAAGGAAAGCGGATTAACGCTCGAAGAATATCTTGCCATGCAACAGGCGATTGGCCACCCAACTCGGTTTCGTATTCTGCGAACACTTGTCGCCAATGAGGAGCTGAGTGCCTCGGATCTCAAGACAGCGGTTGACGTCGAATCCCACAACTTCCACTATCATCTTGAGGAATTAGTTGACGTCGGTCTCGTTGACAAACGCCAACGACGGACGGCAGACAGCCAGGGATTCTACACATACTATCGGACGACAGGAATGGGTCGAGGGATTCTTGAACACGGCGTTGAGGAGCTCATGCGTCGTGAGCAAGAGTTCAATGATGTGTATTCGTAGTGGCTTCACTACGGAGTACAAGAATGATAAGGACGTGCGTTTGGATAGCACGATGTTGAATATGAGCGATCAGGACATACTCCTTGCACCTCTTGAAAATGACAGAGAACGATAATTCACGTAATAGTCCGATCTTCAACGAAGTTATTATTATTTTATTATAAACACCCCTCCATTATATTCCATGGAACTCAAATATGATAATATACAGTAGAGTACGGAAAGCGCTATTTTTCTAAGAAAATATTTAACATTCACAGAAGAATAGATATCCGATGCTCCCAAATAAAGGGATAGATGAGCCACGCGCACCGGACGAGTCTTCCCGAGGTTGTTTTATCGAGGTTTGGGTCTCAAAGCCGCAAGAGCGAATCATCTGAAGCCCTTAGTACTAGAGATGGAAGTGCTTCACCGAACTCTTGAGAACGCACCCGTCATCACCCGTAACGAGTACGAATATTTCGTGCATCCAGTGACCGATGGCATTCCGTTAGTCGAAGCAGACTTACTTCGCGAGATTGTCGATGGTATCCTGAAACTCACGACAATCGATACGGTGGATGTGATCGTCACACCAGAGTCGATGGGGATACATCACGCAACAGCACTTACCCTTGAGACTGGTGTCCCATTCACCGTCGTTAGAAAGCGACCGTACAACTTCGAGGACGAGGTCGCGGTCGAACAACGGACTGCTTACAGCGAACAGAAATTGTATATCAACAACGTACACACAGGTGACCGCGTTCTCGTTCTTGACGATGTCTGTTCGACCGGTGGGACACTCACGGCGATTTGTTCCGGTCTCCTCGATGTCGGTGCCGAAATCGTCGATGTAATCGTCGTTATTCAACGGAAAAATGACCAACGCGCAATCCTCCCTGTCGAGGTGAAAAGTCTTGTTAATGTGGAAATCACAGATGGACGGGTCGTCGTTCACCCGTGAGTTTCATTCGTTTCCATCAGTGTGAATCTCAATCCAAGTAGAGTGAATAGGCTATATTTAAATCATCAAAGTACAGGTTCGACCAGTAGATGGAGAGGACCATGCGATCACAGTCGTCTCGATAGCAGAACTGCTGCCGTCACAATAGGTGTGAGTATCCCTGTGATCCCACCGAGAAGTCCAGTACGAAATCCAGCGACATCTGGGTTTGTCGAACGGAGTCTAGATAGAACTCCCGCGATGAACGCACCGAAAATCATGATGCCACCCGCCATCTCTGCCTTGGAATTCGGAAGCCAGTTCACAAAAACAGTGACAGGGAATGAAGCGAGTGCGCCAATGAGCGCGAATCGCCATGTCGATGGAACAAAGCGGAGGGATGATATAGATATTTTTCTCATAATATGATCGAGAGAAACCATATACCCTTCGTAAGGATGAATTGGGAGATACTATTTATAAGAGGATGGTGGTATTTTGAATGGTCCGCTCCGAGACTAGTAGGCATGAGTAGCCAAGTAGCAATTGCTCTTCGCCGTGCGTTACTCTATATCGCAGCCGCTACCGGATTAGCAGTCGTTATTGGTAGTCTCAAATTTGACTCAATTGGGGGGCGGAGTAGCAGTCGGGATTGGCGCGACTATCGGTATCACTTTCCTCAAAGTAATTTCTCGCTACCGAAATGGGTACTTATGGATACTTCGTCACTACTGGGTTGATCGACTCGTTGTCTCTCGCGGGTCGTCACACATATGGCCTCACGAACGCGACCAGTATCGAAGTTGAATTCTTGGGTATAATCGAGTGCTCAAAAACAGGAGACACTCATTACTCTCTGCGCGTCGCAATGAAACGAACACTCGAGAGTGCAGGTCGGCCAGAGAACAACGACTGGTGTATTCAGTCGGGACTCTCAGGATAGCGGCGTCGCCCACAGAATGGTTGAAATGAGCGAGGTGGGAGAGATGTGTGCGAGCGCCTACGCACGGGAGAATGATTGGTTTCCAGATAGTGGATGATGCCGGCCCGCGTGACAGCCATACGCGAGTCACCATCGGCGGTGCTGGCAGACCATTCACAGACATCGCAAAAAAGACCGTATGGGTCAGTCATATCGTCTGGACAGTCACTCTCCTGGCAGGTGTGACTTCGATGTGGTAGTCAGCGTAGTCGAACTCAATTCGTGGTGACGCTCGCACATAGAGGGCATCGAGTGCCTCAGGATCAAGCGCATCGTACAGTGGCGGCGCGACCATCGACGGGTCGCATTCCTCAGCGTCGGCGATTGCTTGGATCACGAGTTCGCTCATTGGCGTCTGTGGTGAGCGGGTGGTGCGAAGCGGATCGGTCGGAGGCGTTTGTGTGTTGGTGTCGTCCATTGGATCCTCTGAAGTGGGTTGTCTGTCGGTGTGTACCAGGCGAGTGGGGGACACGAGTCGTGGCCGAGTGTTCTTCAGAGTATTCTCTATATCGCCACAGGGGTAAGGGCCACTCTCAGGCTTAAGGGGGGTTGTCATGAACCCCCATCAGTTATACTCAAACGCGAATGTTCGATTGGGAGCACACCCAGCCACACAGCGTTACTGCGTAGCATCCGGAAACAGGACTTCCGCGACGAGAGTCGTGATTCCACGCCGTAGGCGTTGGGAGGCTGAATTCCCACTGATGCTGAGCTCTGCCGCCACATCTTCAAGCGTCGCGTCACGCGGAATATTCCAAAAGCCGCGCTCATAGGCCGTTGCGATGATCTCGTATTGATCGTCAGTCAGTTGGCCGCCCTCGTCTGGAAGCGTAGGATTGTAGAGCCGACGAAGCTCGATTGCAACGCCGTGCTCGCGACATTGGGTTAAAAAGTCGGTGAGTGCCTGTCGGGTCGGAAATTGCAGGCGGAACTCCCAAGCATCAACGGTGCCTTCTGCGATGAGCATCTCGGCATCTGTCGAGAGCAAGGGTTGGACGAGATGGTTGACATCCGAGCTCCATTCGATCTCAAACAGCAGGCGACCATCTGCTTCGGTGAGCAAGCGGATGTCCTGTGTCAGCGGATCATTTCGGAGCGTGGCTTCGATGGCGTCGCTCTCACCACCTTCAACCCAGAACAAGGGAATGATGCCTGATTGGAGTGGGACGAGGCGTTCGATTTCGATCTTGATGTTGGGGTATTCGTCAAGGAGGCGTCCGAGGGCGAATTGGTCGGCGGGCACCGTGATATCGGTGATGATCATGGGAGGGTCTCTGTGCAGGGGTATAGATATAGGGCTACTAACTCGATCAAAACAACCCTTTCGCTTGTAATGTCAGGGGTGGTGCTCGGTATCAATAGATGGTGAAAATTGGGTTATCGTTTCCGGGGAAGGATCAGAGACTGACATACCCTCTCTGATCCCCTTTTGGCGAGTTGAAAGTCGGCGGAGACGTGGTGGTGAACGAACTATCGTCATACTAGTGAACCGCCTGGCACTCGATATCAGTCTGGTGTCGGGAAGTCACATGCGACCAAGCACTGCACCCACCTGTTGACGGCCCTGACATCACGTGGGAGGTAGCAACCGATTGCATAATCATAACCCACACTCACACGGTTTTCCGAAGTATAAAGCGGTTAATATTCTCGTCCATTCTCGATGTCAAGAGCGGATGAACCAAATAATTTTGATTGGAAGGCGTGTACATGTGTTTACGAGAATATTATCGAAGAGCGCAAGAGGCAACCTTTGAGAGAATCGGCGTCTCCAAAACGTCCAAGCTACTGCTGGTCGATGATGTTGGACAACCCTCAGCATCTACTCTTCGGTTTGGTGAGATTCACCTACAGATGAGTAAAATGAATCTCAAACACGTCGTTGTTGAGCCGTCCATTCGAGTAGTCGACTGACGTCCAGGCAAGGGAGTGCGTGCCCCATAGATCGACTCGACTTTGAGAATGAGCTCGGTGGGATCACTCGTAAAGCCGACGGTGAGCTCATTGATGGTGACGCCAGGTAAATCGGCGACAACAGTGCGTGAGGGGACAGAGTAGTCCTTGTAAGTCTGTTTCCCCCCAGACAGCCAGCAATTGTTATCCAGTAACTTGTTCGATAGTTTTACCACCCCGGTTTGTTTGTCTCCAGTAATGGAGGGCGTTTTGTGGTACGTGTTTACTGGAACCCGCGGGGGACCCAATCGCGTTCGTATCGTTCGTACCCTCCGTGAGCGACCTCGTAACGCAAACCAACTTGCTGAGGATCTGAATCTCGATTATAAGACGGTCCGTCATCACCTAGATGTACTTCTGGAGAACAATATCCTCGACTGTGGTGGGGATGGGTATGGCGCAATCTACCTTATCAGTGACCAGGCGGGGCAGCATTGGGAGACTATTGAGCAAATTAGTGAGCAGATGGGTTAAACTATGGTTGAAATTGGGAAAGCACGTAACCGTATCCGCGACCGAGGGAGGAATAGATAGATGGCAATCTGGATCGACGCACTGCGTCTCACCATCGGTGTCAATCTGCTATTGATACTGGGATTGCTCTCGGTTTGGGGCCAAAATTACCTGCAATTTCGATCAAAGCATACGCTTGGTCTCTTCGTCTTCGGGCTCATGTTGTTCTCTGAGAACCTCTTAGCGTTGTACTTTTTCCTCTTTGATCCGGTACTGCACGTGTGGTTTTCGGCGGACATGCCGATGATTGCTCAGCGAGCCATCATGCTCATTCGGGTCTTTGAGACGATTGCACTTGTCTTTTTGACCTGGATCACCTGGGATTGAGGTCGCTATTTTTAGTTGGGTTGGATATCGGAGTATCATCTATCTGGGTTCTGGCAGTGATATTGGGTTGAATTTGGGTGAGAATCCGGAAATCGTTCTTGTAGTACATGGCTGTATCTAACGATGTACCAGCTGGGTACAGTGATCGATCATGACCCAGGATCCACCTACCAAGCTAGACACCAAAGGCATCGAACAAGCAAATACCAGCATGCGCGAGCAACTCAGTTCTCGGCGCACGTTCCTTGCTGGCGCTGCAGCTGTCGGGGCGGCGGGGATGACGGGCCTCGGCATGGGGACGGCCGGAGCGGATGAGCATGGATCGGACGGCGACGATAGCGACAGCGGTTCCGGAGACAACAGCATGAACGACGTTGACATTCTGAATTACGCACTGACCCTTGAACACCTCGAAGCAACCTTCTACCAAGAAGGGCTTGAGGAATTCTCCGCTGACGACTTTATGGACGCCGATCTGGGCTGTGGTGTCTGTGATGAAGTCAAAGAACAGATCCCAGAACAGGTCAAAGTCGTTGGTGAACACGAGGCAGCTCACGTCGACCAACTCACGAAAGTGATTAACGATCTCGGTGGCACGCCTGTCGAAGCCGCTGAGTATGACTTCGGCTACGAGACACCTGCTGAGTTCTTGGGCGTGGCGATGGCCCTCGAAAACACGGGCGTGGCCGCCTATGCGGGTGCCGCACCCTCGATTCAAAACAGTGACTTGCTGTCGGCAGCGCTCTCGATTCACAGTGTCGAAGCCCGCCACGCAGCAGTCTTCAACGGGGTGAACATGGAGTCGCCGTATCCAGATGCCTTTGACGAGGCCAAGCCGATGGACGAAGTTCTAGAAATCGCTGGCCAATTCATCGTCTCGGAGTAATCAATCGGCGTTCCAAGTCGATTCACATAATAAAGCAATATTTTATCCAGTCATGCCAGAGGGAAGTTCACGACGACAGATTCTGCAATTACTCGGAGCCACGGCGACCACATCACTAAGCGGGTGTGCAAGTGTCTTCGGTCGAAATGAAACCACGACCACAGCAACCACACCAGATCAGCATACTACGACAGCAGTCGACATCTCGACACCCACGACAACAACAATAAAGCGCGAAATCGAATCACCGTCGAGCGTCGTTAGTGACGTTTCAATTCCGGAATCCCCGACAAAATATACCTACGCACGAATGGGGCCAGCCACTGCTCCAGTCACTGCAACAATCTACGGTAGCTGGAAGTGTACGTATACACAGGACTTTGTCCAAACCCTTCTCCAGACGATTATACGGAAATTTGTACAGCCAGGACAGATATCGCTTGTCTTCCGCGAAGTCGCATATCGAGATGGCAAACCGTTTCATGGCCCAGATGAACTCACTGCTGGGCATGCTGGGCTCGCAATGTGGAATCACGCTCCTGAGTCGTATTGGTCGTATTTCGCTACTGTCTTCGCAAATCAAGAGGCAGGAACCGAACCATGGGCAACCGCTGATCGACTGCTCGCATTAGCAGAGGCTGCTGGTGTTCCAAATCAGAAACAACTCCGTCGTGAAATCAAACAGGGTGCCTATCAGTCGGAACTCAAACAGACAATGGAACAGGTCGCGAACTTCGGATTCGGAGCTGTGCCGCGAGTTGTCGTCGATGATAGTGTGACCGCACCCACCGCTGATCCTCAATCCACGATCACCCAGCTCAAACGAGCACTCGCGAACTCAAACTGACTCTGACGATTAGCGCTTTTTCTGATCAGTGGTGAGAATTACGGTGGTATTTACTAGGATATAATGGTGAGCAGCCAGACAAATCCCCGTGTATGACCTGGTTATACTATGTATGAGGGTGAGAAATTTGAGTTGGATTTGGGTGAGAATTCGGAAAACACTCTTTGAAAATAGAGACCAGCACTACGGTAGACCACCATGACTGACCCAACTCGGCGGAACCTCCTCCTAGGAATTGGTGCTAGTGTAAGTACAGCGGCACTCGGGAGTACTCGGCTCGTCCAGGGTGCGACCCAATCGAGGGCACAATCGAACCAGGCACCACGTAATTCGACACAGGAAAGCAACCGTACAAACAAAGGTCGCGTACGAATCATCCATCTCTCACCGGATGCACCGCCGGTAGATGTGTACATCAATGGAACACTGCTCTATCAGAATGTCACCCCGTTCAATACGGGGAGTGGATATGTGGATTATAAAGCGGGAACACACAGAGTGAGTTTCGTTCCCGCTGGAAAAGGACTTGAAGAGGCGGTGATCGATACGCGAGTGACTATACAAGCGAATGACTATACACTTGCTGCAATTGGGGAAGTTGCGGGGTGTACTGATACCCCCCTTCGGTTAGTGCAGTTCACCGATGACAATAGCGAACTTGAGCAAAACAGGGCCCGGCTGCGATTGATTCACGCATCGCCGGATGCGTCGCAGGTTGATGTCACAACCGCAGAGGAGGGACGTACCCTCTTTGAGAATATAGAATTTGGTGATGGTGAGTACGCGACCCTTGCCGCTGGTGACTATACAGTGTCAGTCGGGGCAAAAGAAAGTAGCTGTGGTGGGACAAATGCCCATTTTCCCCTAACCTTGCGTGGTAGGAGAATTTATACAGCGTTTATTGAGGGGTATCTGACGCCGGACAATGAACCAGCAGATAAATCGCTTGTCCTTGCACTTTCCCCACCAGTAACGCCATAATTCAAGTTCTCCAGAGTCGATCGATGAGCAACGAATCATTACCATCCAAATGAGTCAAAAAGATCCGAATCAGACATTTAATCGCGTCTTTATCGGCTTGGGAATTGTTTTGTTTAGTATTGGTATCAGCATGACTGGGCTGGGTAGCACACTTTTGGGGACATCGGGTCCAAGCGGAGGAAATGCGGTAGACAATTTATCATCAGCACAGGCGTCTGGAGCCACTACGACTCCACAACAATCAACAGAAGCAGCAACTACTGCAGGAACGACGACCCTCGCACAAACATCGTTACCAACACAGTTGAGTACACTAACCCCTATATCTTCAACGATATCGACACCGACAGATACGACTCCGAATCAGACCGATATACCACCATCTGAGCCAGAAACATCCCGACAGGATGCATCTACAACCCACGATACAAGAACCACGATACAGTCGGGGTCGGGAGAAGTCACAACAACTGAACAAGAATCAGTAACGATAACGACAGAGGTGCCAAATCGGTCAAAACAGGATTTCGCTGACGGAGAACATGCTGGTGAAACCCACCCATCATCTCGTGATTCCGAGAACCATCCCGATGAGTGGACAACTGGTGACTCGATGGCACTGTTTACGGTCTGTTTTGGCGTCTTACTTCTCGTGAGTCCGACTGTCTACTCGCATTTTCCCCTGTAGAAAGAAATACGTCTGTCCTGGACGACAATTTCTTGATCTAATTGGTCAATGATGAATTGCCCGGCAGCAGCCAGTACCTCCTCCGTCGTCTTCGGCTCGTCGAACGCCATCGAGAACGGCATGTCCTGATTGAGGATATTGAAATAGGATGCGTGATGGGCTTCAATAGTCGCAATCGTCGCGCCTGCCGTGTGGAGATCCGGAATCTCAATGAGTGCAATCGCGCCATCATAGGCGGACACACCGAGATTTTCGAATGTTTGGGCGAGCGCGAAATACTCCTCACCAGTGTCGAATGGGAGTTCGAATTCGAGGTCAGAAACGGGCTCACCACCGAGATCTTTGCTCACCTGCGTTAGCGTCTTGACGTGCGTCTGTTCGTGATCACGGATGAGATTGAAATAGCCGTAGATTGACATCTGCAGTTCTTCTCTGAGTCGCTTGGCAGCCGCAGAGCTTTCGGTTTCACATTCGCTGAACATCTGCTGGCCCTGCGTGTAGAAGGCAGCCTCTAACTTTTCGAGTATTAGCGCATAATTCAGTATGTCGATGTCAGTGATGGAGTCTTCCATTCCGTCACCCGTAACCTGCGTTGCCTTCCCCGACATGAGATCGATCGTGTACAGTCCAGTCTTCCCATCAACAGTCAACACTGTGGAGGCCGTCCCAGTTGTCCCCGAGATGTCGAAACCGTTGATCGCGACGACATCAATGCCGAGCTCACCGATCGTTGTGAGTTCACTAGTGTTCGGTCAACGATTTTCGTAACAACAATTATTCTGGTCGAACGATTTCACGACAACCAGGGCATTCCGCATAGACTGTGTTCCCAATCTCTGTCTCGTATTCGATGTGGAGACTACTTCTTGGAACCGTCGCCCGACAGAATGGGCACGTGCCTAACATCGAATTACAGTTTGTCACGCACTAGCACCCACTCAAGTCGCTACTGTGGCAACACACAAACGCTTTGTGAACAGAAATCTGCTTTGCATCGTTACGACCACGCGATGATCGATAAATGGAATACAAATTATGCCGCTATACGTCACGGTCAAATCTATAACTGGAATCAATCGACAGTGAGCTGTGGATCAGGAACCGTTTCGGTCGCAGCGGTGTCCCACGAATGATCTGGCACCCACTCAAGGAGTTCTTGAGCCTTTCGTGTCGTGAATGCCGATCCATCACCATCCACGTCGAACGTTTCAGGAACTTCTCTAAAGTACTCGGCGATCAACTCTCGTAATGGTCGATCCATGTAATTCTCCGCAGCTACACCTAAGAATGGTTCGTGACCATCGAAGTCCGCTTCTAGTCCTGCTTGAACGAGCGATGCGATATCACGCACGTCGACGTATGACCAAAAGTTTCCAACACCTGCAGAGAGGTCGTCACGGGTATCGAGACATCGATATTCATTTGGATATTGAATCCACGATGGGCGGATCGACGCGATCTTGACGCCGTTTTTCCGTGTGACCATGTCTGCAATATTCTCCCCGACGACCTTCGATGTCCCGTAGGAGTCCTCAGGTCGCAATTCATGTGTCTCATCGATCGGGAAATAATCGGGGAGCCACGGTTCTTCAGCGAATGCAGTTCCGTACGCGCTCTCACTTGAGGCCGCGACGATGTCGGCGCCTGCTCTACCCGCGGTAACCAACACGTTGTACGTTGCCATGACATTGTTCTCAAATACTTCGACCCCAGCGGTTCGTCCCATTGCTGGAATTGCACCCCAGTGAACAACGTGATCCGGATCGATCTCGGCGACGATATCCGCTACTTTTCCGAACTCGGTAAGGCCACATCTCCGAAATCCGACATTTTCTCGGCCCTGAATGCCCCACCCGGGATGGGAGAAGTCGACAGAGACGACGTCGTAACCCGCATCTGCGAGAGTGGTAACTATCCACCGTCCTGAACGACCAAGGCCACCGGTTACAAGAGTTGTCATTTTTTATCCTCAAAAAGAGTACCCAGAATACCGTTGTAAATCTTTGTGAACCAGTACATTGAACGGTAGTTATCGGCTGTCTCATCAGAAAAGTTGGAGCCTGTACTGACGGTTGCGTAGCGACATTGGGAGTGTATATAGATAAATTAAATTACTCCTTTATTATCAAATTATCTAGCCGTTGTTCGTTCTCGCGAACCGCCACCCCTATCGAAGGGGTTCACGCAAGAATGGAATATCCTCATCAATCGCTTGTAAGATCGTGGCGGTTGAATCGAGAAACAGTCTCCTACTGGTGGAACAAATTTCGTGCTGTCCCGAGACGGAGACTCATACTCCCACATTTTGCACTAAGCAGACGTGGACACACCCACTCTCGAGCGAAATACAGTGATCGTATGATTCCCGTCCTGTCGCACTGGGTTTGCCCCGAAAATCCACCATTAGTATCTCCTTCTCGTCAGAAACGACGATGAACAAAAAAGTACGACGCACGAATAGCTCACTAGCGGTGATGCGGACAGTGATAACGAGTGGTGTAGACCGGTGGGGTGAACCTCGAAGTTTCGAGGGGAAGTAGACGTAAAATAGGCAGTGCGAGGCGAATCTATAAAATCAGTCTCACCAGTAGATTGTCAAAAAGGTTGATACTGATCCCGACTAGAATGCACTCAAATGACCCAGCATCACGATGACGACGACGATACGGCATCGGAGGTGCCTTCCGATGCCGGTACCCTCCCGGCGATCCCCGAGCACATTCTGGAGTTAGACTACGTCTTTCAATCAGTCGCGAACTCTCGGCGTCGCTATCTGTTATACACGCTCGACTCGAACACCGAATGGTCAGTGACCGACCTTGCAATCAAGATTGTTGCCTGGGAGACCGATACGCCAGAACAGGCTGTCTCCCAAGAGGAAATCGATCGGATGTACGCATCGCTGTATCATGCGCACATTCCCAAACTGGTTGACGAGCGGGTGATTGAGTTCGACAAAGAGAGCGAGACAATTCGGCCTGGTGACTACGCCGAGCAAGTCCTGACCGCCTTGGCAGGCGCGGGTGCCAGCCTTGATACCCGGCAAGAAATCCACGCACGGAGGGAGATGGATGACGAGAAGTTCTGACAATGAGAGTGACGACGAACATCTTGATACCGACACCAACGCAGACGGTGGTGAGTACCTCGTCGAGCAGGCGCATTACGAGCGGGCGGGCCGAGATGATCTCACGACCACGATTATTGGGGCGATTGCAGCCGCCGAAGGCGTCTCACCACGGGAGCTGAAAGAGCCGGTGTTGTACGACTGTGTTGATATCGCCGCCTTGGAAGATTCGTTCTTTGGGCCGACGGTTGCCGGACGGCGCCGTAATGCGATTGGGAGTGTCGAATTCCACTTTGGTGAGTATCGCGTTGAAGTCAAAAGCGATGGCTGGGTTTCCGTGTACGGAGAGTCCTGAATCTCCAATCGCACTCGCGATTCACACTCGACGGAATTGCTGATAGGAACGACTCATCTAACGGTGCTGAAGGTAGTAAATCAGCACTCCGCCTGAGAGACGCGAGTGTTCGGATTGTCGTGAACACGAATTTTTCTGTCTGTAGCCGCTATGCGGCTCCATGTTCGTTGCAACGTTTTCGCTCCCAGCGCAGGGATTTGCCCTCGGACACACGCTCGATGCAGCACCAGAAATGACAGTCTCCGCTGAACGTGTCGCTGCTCATGGCACGGTGCAGGTCATGTCGTGTCTGTGGGTCACAGGTGGTGATTTCGACGCCTTCGATGCAGCACTGGCTGCTGATCCGACAGTTGAACGGGTGATTGAAACCGAGTCGTTCGACGACGAAACATACTACCAGGTCGAGTGGGGTGACGGCGTTGGAGATTTTGTGGATGCGCTGATCGACTCGGAGGGCTCAGTACTCAATGCGAAAGCGCATGACGGCACGTGGGACCTCCGAATTCGCTTTGCCTCCCGTGAGCAGCTGCAGATGTTTCAAGCGTATCTCTCGCGCCACGACCACCCGTTTCAGTTGCGAAACCTGTTCGAACCACGGTTTCCGCGCCAAGAGCGCGACCAACTCACCGCCGCGCAGCGTGACGCCCTCGCCATGGCGGTTGAGCAGGGGTACTATCGGATTCCTCGTGATGTAACACTCGAGGAACTCGCGGACTCGCTGGGGATTTCGCGGCAAGCTGCGTCAGAACGGCTGCGTCGGGGTATCGACCAACTGGTCACGAGTGTGCTGCTCGAGCCGGAAAGCGGGTAGATCACTCAGTCGAGTAGTATATAAAAGCATGAACGGTCATGCCGTTTTCTTTCCTTACTAAGTGAATGTATTACTGCTATGGAGACAGATTCGCTACCAAATCAACCGAGCGATGGGAGAACAGCTGCTCCCTCATTAGATGCCGTCTTTGATGTGCTTGCTAATCTTCGTCGGCGCTTCGCCCTCTCGTATCTCCAGGATCGGTCCACACCGATCGCGATTGCGGATCTAATTGCGGAAGTTGCGGCACATCAGCACGAGACAACCCCGAACGAGATTCCTGATGAGATTGTACAGAGAGAAAGGATCCGATTTCACCATATTCATCTCCCGAAGTTAGTGGATGCAAATCTGGTGGCTGTCGATACCGATCGAAATACCGTGGTGGCAACGGACGCACTCCAAGCCATCGACCACTTGCTCGCAATCGCAACGGAGAATGATCCATAATTGGTCAGGTCGGTAAAGTGCTCGAGAAGTGAGGGACAGTGCGCTGTGAGGAGACCGTAGATGCGAGCCGGTGGTTTCACTGTGCGTCCGGTTTGTGAGACGGGTCGATGAGCCGAATTGCGAGCACTGGGGCTTCGGCGCGTCGAATGACTTTCTCAGTGACGCTACACCGTAATGCATGTCGAAACCCACTCCGCCCGTGTGTCCCCATCACGATCAAATCAATGTCCTGCTTGGCGGCGTATTGCAAAATCGCTTGATGTGGTTTGCCCTCGGCGATCGATCCTGCGGTGGTGCTAATGTCGCGACGTTCGGCTTGTTCAACAACGTCTTCGACCATCTGTTTGGCTTCGACTTCGAACTCTTCATACATCGCTGCACGCTTCTTATCGAGATCCGATTCATCCGTCTCAACCACAGAAACAGTGTGAAGAGCCGCATCGTATTGCTCGGCGATGTCGAGTACATAGGGGATTGCATTCTGTGCAGTGTCACTCCCATCGATTGGTAACAAAAGTGTGAAAAATAATATGGAGAAGTTACGTGCTTAATTTTTATAACTATATCGCTGGCGAGCGGAGGCACACCTCTGATCGCCAAGGCGAGCAGTGAGCCAAAAGAAAAGGTATACTCGGAGTCGCCCACTCCTCGTACAGAAACGTGATGTTGCTATCGGTAGGCTCGAATCACCAATACTTTTGAAGAGAATCCACTTCTGCTTATACTGCCCACAGGAAGTCAACCACCCAAATTAGACAAATTCAGGAAATCGACCTTACCGCCGTCGTACGTTCTACTTTAGATATAGAACCAATCGCGCATCTTGAAACACGTCGAGCTCCTAGAAATCAGACTGCTTTTTGCATAACTGGTTAGAACAACTGAACATGGTTGCCTATTTCATTACCGTCTCACAGATTCAGTCGACTGTATGGGCTCCATCGACCCCTCAGCAATAGTAGAAGAGCCCTAATCGGTATTTTCGCTTCTAAGACGTGAAATCGGTTAAACGGGCCATTGAGAACAAAGCTTATGCCATTTGATATCTAATTAAAATTATGACATATCCAAATAGTTCTCGCCGTGCAGTTCTCACTGGAGCAGCAGCGCTCGGAGCATCTTCACTAAGCGGCTGTGCAAATCTTTCACTCGGTGCAACTGAAGAACCGACGTTCAAACACGGTTCGCAGGTGCCTCTCGATCAGCAGCCACTCACCAATACGTCTTCCTCGGCTGATGCGGTGTCACTCCAGGCAGCGGTGTTCACAGCGAAACAGGATATGCATCAACGAATCAAGTGGAGTGCACTTCCAAAACCAACACAGCATTTACTCCGGACAACTGATTACTCGACGCATTTCATTGCGACGCTTATCGCAGATACACAGCTGGTTTCGCCAACTACGAACACTAGTTGGTGCCCCACCTCAAGCGTTGACGGCGATCAATTTGTCTTTCAGCTGCCGGTGAAACAGTGGCCGACGCAAAAAGCGCTAAAAAGTCCGTCGCTGGTTGGAAAGTTCGAACAGTGGAAAATTGGGAAGAATGCTGCCCCATCTCGAGCGGTTGTTGAAATCGAGTTTCTGGCGCCAGACGAAGACAAAATATGTGGCGAATAAACGGTATCTCAAATACTACGGCCCTCCACGTTCGGTAGTGAACCTAGTAACTGCTCATTCTAGCGCATTCGCGTTGCAAGCCGTTCATCGTCAATTCTCTCGTCTCGTGTCTCCCCCAACACGGTAGTAAGCTCATCCACGAGTACATCAGCCTCCTCGACATGAAGGATACCGCCACAGTCACCACAACTGTACTTCTCGGGGTGTATGGCCTTCGAGCGCCGATAGGTGCGAACCGTTCGTTACAATCCTCTTAGATCGGCCACCAGTTCAGGGTGAGAAAGCGTTGCGCACAGATTGATTCGAGGGTACCGGGGTGGTTGCACTTCCGCTTATGGATTTAGTAGACGCTCGACGGCTGAATGCCATTCACAACTCAACAGCACTCATTAATTCGATACTGTTCGCTTTGGTAGATGAAGCGAGATATAATAGTTTTCAATCGCTAGCCGAGTAAAAGAGAATATACGAAAGTTAGTATATTATACTAACCTACGTTATCGCCTGTACCGTTCGAAAACAAACGAATGAGAGAATGGGAAGGGCCGATGCTTCAGAGAGCTAGTTTTCGTCAGCGGCGGCGAGAAACTCTGTGACCCACTCACTGGGCGACAATGGATCAAGGGCCGGAACGTCGATCAACCGGCCTTGTGGCCGATTTTGTGCCCGCAGGGAGAGACCGTAATCGACGACGGGCCGCGGGTCGTCGTTACCAGCACCGTTTGGCCGCACACCGGGCAGCGTTGTGGATTCATTCGGTGGCCACCTCAACCCGCAGCGACCCACCGCAATCGCCGCAACTGTACGTCTCAGGCTGTTTGACCAGCTTCGAGGCGAGGGTGACGAAAATCGTCGATCCTGTTCATTTGGCCACCGATGACCTTTTTGAACCATAAGAATAGTGCGATTGTATATTTATCCATGGTATTACCCACATACCCAGTAGTATTTCGCGCTATATTATTATAATATTCATTCTATAGACCCATAACCACATATTTGGCCAAAGATTTATACCCACCCAACCCATGCTATGAGTTGGCATGAAACTTTCACACGGAGGTGGGAAACCGAATTACGTACCACTGCATTGACTAAGAACACCCTCTAGTTCAGGTTTTAACCAACCCACCTCAACTACCTTCCTGGTTGTGAACAGATGCTATCTTGGGAATGATACCCATTCCCAGTTCCAACTTAGATAAGCATCCAAATTTCACTCATGTGATGAGGTATTTCGCTAGAATACATCATAACCAATAGCCAACCAAGCTGGAAGTGATCACATGCGGGTTAGTATAGAATACCAACCATCGTTAGCGCCTGTACCGTTCAAACACAAACGAATGAGAGACAGGGGGAGGGCCGAATCGTCAGGGGGTGTTAGTCGTCGTCAGTGGCGGTCAAGAATTCCGTCACCCACTTACCGGGTGAGAGCGGGTCAAGGGACGGAGCGTCGATCAACGCCGCCCTGTGACTGATCTCGTGCCCGCAGGAAGAGACTGTAATCGCCGACGGGCCGCGAATTGCCGTCACTGTCACCGTTTGGCCGCACACCGGACAGCGTTGTGGACTCATTCGGTAGCCTCCTTAACGCGGAGAATACCACCACAGTCACCACAACTGTACTTCTCAGGCTGTTTCACAACCTTCGAGCGCCGGTAGCGCGCAAGTCGTCCCTTACAGTCCTCGCAAATTACCCACCAGTTCGGCGAGTTGAACCGCTCACAGTGCTGGGTTGTGTCGAGGGCGTCCGTCCACCGCTCGAACGTTCGCCCGTGATCTGCCTCGCCGAACTCGTGATACTTCCAGGCGTGAATGAGTTCGTGACGCATCGTCGAACTGAATTGCTCCCAGCCGTGTTGCTCGAAGGCGTCCCATGCGAGCGAGATCGTGATCTCGCCTTCTCAGGGGTTGGATCTTGTTTTGACGGCGAAGGAAACGGATAGATCCGACGATTTATCCAATATCAGGCATATTGTGGATTGACCCCGTCTCCGTGGAGACTGTAAACATAGGAATTGAAGATCATCCGTCACAAAGAATCTGAGTGAAGAACACTAATGCCCTCACTGCTGGGTTCTGATGACCACTGGTTCACCCTCCTCACAGCGACGATTGTTGTTGGAGTATTGTATGGAGCGTTCTCGGTGCCCTGGTATTGGGCGCTGGTTGCTGGTATGATCGTCTCTGGTGTGGTTGAATTTGCAATTAAAGAGGTTCCACCGGAGACTGATGCATATGATCCAAACCAGTATCAACTATGGCATAAGGCGTTCGGGGATCCCCAGGATAGCAACAAGGGTGCTATGAGAAAAACACCCGCTGAGACAGACGGGTCTTTAGACACTCTCCGTAATCGATACGCCAATGGGGAACTCACTGACGAGCAGTTCGAGCAGAAAGTTGAGAAGGTGTTAGAGTCCAAGTCGGTAGATGGATCCAACGAACGCGAAAAAGCACATGATGTACTCACCGAGAGTAACGACTGAAATCCCATCAATTCATTCGCAGTGTAACTGAACGTCTACCGTACGGAGAATCGTCCTTCAGTTCGCGTCTTAACAAGGTTTCAGGATTAGATTTCGTCGCCCCTGCTGACCGCTGACGGCGGTGGGTCACTTCCCATTCAATCGACTCAAAAAGTAACTCTGGGAAATGTTCTGCAGCGACGTCCGCCGCGTGCGCCTGCACTCGGTTGAGCAGCCCGCGCTCAGTCCTCGGTGTGTTCGAGCTTTCGGTCAGCGTTCGCTGGGTAGCGACATCCGCAAAATCCTCCTTGCTCTGTCATAGTCTCACGAAATGCCACTGCACCGTCTCAGGACTACTGTGATGTTGCTCCAAAATCCACCTTTCCCGTTGTCGGTATTAACCGCTGTATCATACTTTCCGACCAGACTACCTCCAGTCTGGATGCTGTTGACCAGTTCGTTCAATAAGCGGTGTGCATTCTGAGGAACCGTTAAGGTTGTTCACGGCGTCTCATTCTCCGTGTGGCGACGGATACAACGGCCGTCAAGAACGCGATCGTTGTCGAGAACCTGACAAAGTACTACGGCGACGTTCGGGGGGTGGAAGACCTATCGTTCACAGTCACGACAGGGGAGATATTTGGGTTTCTTGGACCGAACGGCGCAGGGAAGTCGACGGCCATCCGGGTATTGCTCGGACTCTTGAAGCCGACGCATGGGACGGCGAGGATACTGGAAAACGATGTAACCGACCGTCATGCAGCCATCGCAGCCCGCAAGAACATCGGGTACGTCCCAGGCGATGTGGGGTTTTACGAGGACGCGACCGGTGAGAGATTGCTCGATTATTTCGGATCACTATCAGGTGATGAGCGTCGCGAGGAACTGCTCGAACGATTTCCCATCCCTCGCAATCGGAAGGTGAAGGCCTACTCGCGAGGGAACAAACAGAAGCTCGCACTGATTCAGGCATTCATGCACGATCCTGACCTCGTCGTGATGGACGAACCGACTGCCGGGTTAGATCCGCTGGCACAGAACGCAGTCTACGAGTTCCTCCAAGCCGAACAGCAGCGCGGTGTTACCGTTTTCTTCTCGACCCACATCCTGAGCGAGGTACGAAAGCTCTGTGATCGGGTGTGTATCATCCGCAACGGCCGACGCGTCGCGTTGGAACAGATCGACACCCTGGTCGAGAAGAGTGGGAAGGTCATCCGTCTCGACTTGGCGGAATCCCCGGCACCTGATGACCTCACCTTCGAGGGTGTCGCAAGCGCGAGCCGCGACGCAGACGACTACTATCGGTTAGTCGTGACTGGCAACGACTTCGAGGGAATGGTGGACGTTCTTGACCAGTACACGATTAGAGACATGGAGATTCGGGAAACGTCACTGGAGGATGTCTTCATCGAATTCTACGCCGAGGATGTGGATCGCGAGATGAAACGTATAGAACCGCCACCAGAGAGGGACTGGAAAACGGAAGGAGAGCGATCGTAACGTGTTCGAGATTACGCAGTTCGAAACCACCAAACGCGTCCGAGGGACGCTGATATTGACGGTGGCACTGGTCATGCTCATCGCACTCACCGTCGGCCTGTTTCCCTCGATAGAGAGTGCCGGTATCGACCTGGACGCCTATATCGAAAGCCTTCCTGAAGAGACCCGACGTGCCTTTATCGGCAACGTCACGACTATTACCACTATCGAGGGCTATCTGGCCTCGCAGTTCTACCAACTGGCGTGGCTGCTCGTGCTCGGCGTCTACTACGCGTACGCGGCGGCATCGAGCGTTGCGAGTGAGGTAGAGAACAAAACGCTAGAACTGGTGCTCGTTCACTCGGTCAGCCGGTCACAACTCGTCGTCGGAAAGTTCTTCGCCCTCGTCCCGAGTATGATCGCCGTCAACGCACTCAGCTATCTCGCCGTCTACGGTGGCGTCCGCTACATCGACGAAGTCATCGACCCGATGGATCTCTTTGCGCTTCACGCTTACTCCATCGGGTATCTCCTCGCCTGCGCGGCCCTGGGGATGGTCGCGTCGGTCGTCTTCGATACGGCACGGCGTGCGCAGATGGTTGCTATCGGGAGTGTCTTCGGAATGTTTATCATCGACTCCTTTACTTTCGATACTGACTATGAGTGGGTGGGTGACTTCGCCTTCACTCGCTACTATGATGTCGGTGAGATACTGACAGAAGGAACGGTTGCGTGGAGCGACCTGGCCCTCCTCGTCGTCTCCGCCGTTCTCCTGCTCATCGTCAGCGCTGAGTTGTTCGAACGCAAAGACGTCTGACTACGTTCCTCGTCGCAACCACCACCCGACGGCCACGAGCACTGCGGCGATGACAGCGACCGTCGCAATGACTGGAAATCCCGGTCCGCGTTCCCGTTCTACCTGCACGGGAACCTGATAGGGACCAGCGACGCGGCGCTCTCTATTGGGTGTCTCATAGGTGATCGTCACGGTTGCTGGATGTCGCCCTGCTATGGCTTCATCCCCCACCGTCAACTGGAACGCGGCGGTTCTGGACTCGTTGGGGGAGAGTACACCGACGTACGCGTTTGGATCGTCACTGGTCAGTGGTTCATCAACCTGCAGCCGCGCCGTCACGTTCGTCAGTGGCTGCCCAGCATTGTTGCTGACCTGGACGCGTAACACCCCACTCTCATCACCGCCGAACGACGCTGCCACTGGATCGATGACGAACGGTTCGCGCTTGTTTCCGACTCGGATTGGTGCCTGAAGTGGATCGCTCGCCGTCCGTTCTCCCTCCCGATTGCGGTACACGACGCGGAACGTGAGCTCGCGTGGCCCCGCATTTGTGGCATTGATCGCGTTGATGTCGAATCGGAACGGCCGTTGTTCGCCGGCTGGAATCGTTCCGAGTGGGTAGATCCTTTCCTCGGGTTGGAGAGTAGTCGTGTTTGTCTCGAGGATGAGCACCGCGTCTTGCACCGCCCTCGGCCCGGTGTTGACGACTGCACCGGTCGCTCGTCCCTCGTCGCCGACGCGAAGTGTGCTCGTCACGTTCTGGAGCGCGAACGACTGCTCAGCGTTCGGGATTACTCCGAACAGTTCGGTTGTCGTCCGAGTACGCGTGCCATTCGCCCGATAGGACACGGCGACCGAGAAGGGGTAACTCGCGACGACAGTGTTGTTGGTCGCCGTAGCTTCAAACTCGAATGTGATATCCTCGTTCGTGGCCCATTCGCCGACGAACTGCGTAGCGTTTTGTGTCCGCCCGAGCCGAATGTTCCGGCTCCGCGATTGCAGGGTGACAATTGCGTCACTGACATCCGGCCCCGTGTTCTCAATCGTGACTGCGATCGTACCAGAGTCTCCAACTTGGACGTTCGATCGAATCGATGTGACTTCGAACTGCTCGAGACGGATTGCCTCGGAGGGCTGGACGGTGAAAGTGAACGGGGCGGTGCGTACACGAGAGCCGTTCGCTGCGGTATAGGCGATGACCGCTTGAAATGGGTAGCTCCGTGTCTCCGCGAACTCCTCGGCAAGGATGTCGAACGTCACCGACCGCCGCTCGCCGCTCGCCCACGGGCCGATGGACTTGGTAGCGTTCTGATCCGAGCCGAATCGAACGCTCTCGTTTGGAGCCATAACAAGGATACTCGCATTCGTGACGGTGTCGCCAGTGTTGACGAACGTCAGTGCGAGCGTGCCCGATCCGTCGACTGGTACGTTTGACGAGGTCGAAATCAACCGGAACCGTCCGTCTTGTTCGGTTACAGTTAGTCCACCATTCCCCGCCGTGGTTGGCGACGTCTCCTGTGCGATGACAGAATCGGTCGGGCTAGTGCTCGCTACAACGGACGCGACGCCAAGTGACACGAGCGAGACCGTCAGAACCACCGTGAGCCACCGGTTGGTCACCTCAGACATTCGTCCTGATTATCCGTACATATGCAGTGACGCTTGCTATCGCCTGAGAGCATTATGTTCGTCATTTGGCCCTCACTGCTCGATTCGGCTGCGTCGTATACCGGAAACCATCCCCCATTCCGATAGATGGCATCTATTTCTCCCCCGTCAGGGTACACGACGACGAGGCCTATAGGTTTGACTCCTGGTTGTTCGGCCGATTACGTACCAAATTATGCATAGATTGATCCGGGAATACCGGGGGTTATCCACTTCCGCTTTGTGATCTAATGGGAAGTGAATCTACCAACAGCTCATTGGTCGAAATCGGGTTTCTGAGGCACTGAAATTGGTAATAAAGATACAATAAATCCTATACTGCGATATTAAATCAATAATACACAGTGGCGAGAGCCCTCAGCAGGTAGCGTTCCTGGAATGAACGACTTCAGTGATCACAACGGATTCGTACTTCTGCAAACCGTCGCCGTGTCGTTCGCGCTTCTCCTCGGAATTGAGGATAGATAACGAATTCCCGGTAGTAGAAGAACCGACAGCGGTGTGAAAATCCACGGGATTTAACGAGTCGTGCGTGAACGACCGAGTAATGCAATCCATCGATGAAATTCACATCGCACCGCTGGGATACGAATTCGACCGAATCGTCGGCCCAGTCCATCAACACGGTGTCGATGTCCTCTATCTCCTCGAACACGACGGTCCGGCGAGCGAGCGGCCTGACTATCACGACGAACTGAAATCCGTTCTTCGGGGCGACGGTATCGACGTCAGGAGTAAAGCCGTCGATCTGCTCGACATCTACGACGTGCTTGGCGTCGTTACGACACTCGTCTCCGACCACGAGGACGATATCGTTCGCGTGAACGTTTCGAGCGGGTCGAAACTCTCTGCGGTCGGCGCGGCCATCGCCTGTATGGCGACCGATGCGACGGCGTACTACGTGCAACCGGAAGGATACGCACATCAAGACCGTAACGAACGACAAAGCTACGGATACGTCGGCGAAGAGGTACTCCCCACCTATCCCATCGAATCACCGACGCGGGACCAAGTCGCTGTGATGGATTACGTAGACGAAGCGGATACCGAGGTGTACACGCCGAAGAAAAAGGACATCATCGACTACGCGGAGGCCGCACATCTGTCGTTCATTTCCGACAGCGACCCGGCGAACGACAAGGCAAAATTCGCTCTGTTGAATGCCAATATCGTCGATCCGCTCGTGGAGGACGGCTACGTCAATGTGAAAAAAGTGGGGCGACAAAAGCAAGTGACGTTGACCGAGACGGGTCGAGACGTGCTTCGGGCCTTTCGACACAAGCTCTGAGAGACTGTTTCGGTCGAAGCTATCGTGTTCAGGTCGCATAGCTGGCCGAGAGCCCAGAATTCGACCGATGTTCCCGTGAAACCTATCGTGTCCGCTTCTTTCATTGCGCACGTGATCGAAGACAGGGTCGGTCAGGTCGAAAGAACAGTTTCGATAGTATAGATAGTTAGTATACTATCGATAGTTTTGTAATAGTACTGAATAAGGTACTGGCCGAACTACTATTTGATGACGACGTAGCACTACTCCACCCCCTCGGCCGACGACAGCCCCCTGTGCGGTCCCCCCGCTTCGGCCCTCACTCCAAAACAGTTCGGTTCACCAACCGACAGTCTCCCCCCGCTAACCGCTTCGGCTCCCTCCACTCGTCGGACGAACCCTACTCGTCATCGGTTCTCACCCTCCTGTCGAAAGCGTTCGCTCGAAACCGAAACGCGAAAACGAAAATTCGACCCGTGATCAGTTCATCCGGATATATTCCATCAGGCCGCGTATCGTCGCCTGCAAATCCGCCTTATCGACCGGCTTTTCGAGAATGGTTTGTGCCCCCCGGCTGACCGCTTTCTGACGCATTGCGGGCGGAATCTGTGCGGCGAGGACGAGCATGGGAATATCTCGGTTGTTGAGCTGCTCACATCGCTTCCAGATGTCCTCGGTGAATCCGTCCACGTCGAGAACGGCGAGCGCCACGTCGTCACGATGCTGAAGCAGTTCGTCGAACTCCCCCATATTCGTCGCTATCTCGACGTCGTATCCACCGTTTTCGAGGAGTCCAGCGAGCAGTTCGAGGTTTCGCTCTCGCTTACCGAGCGCGAGAATGAGGGCCGCCTCACCCATTGTGGTTTCCTGATGCCGACTGCGCCACCTCCGGAGAACCCGAAAGGACGCTGTTCAGTTCGGTCAAGGGTTCCCCGACCTTGAGACCGTGTTCCGTGATTTTGAACTCCCGAAGGCTTCGCTCGAAGTCGCTCGTGCGCTTTTTCAGGACGCCAATAGCTTTGCGCATCTCGCCGGTGACTTCGAGATGACGAAGAAAAACAATATTGTCCGCAAGGTAGCTGATTCCCGCTTCGGTCGCTTGAAACTCACCAGTAATGGTGTCGATTTCGTCCACGAGAATGACGGTGACCCCCATGTTCTTTAGATAGCGACAAAGCGAATGGAGTTTTCGAACCAACACACGGTCGTCGTCGTCCCTGAGCGAGAGTTTGTAGCCGTCGATACCGTCTATCATCACGATGCTCGTGTCGTTTTCTTCGACCTCCTTTCGTACTCGGTAGGCGAATTCGGTCGCGGAGCAATCGAGGGGTTTCATCTCCTCGACTTCGAGGGCACCCTGTTCTTGCATCCGTTTGACGGGGATATTGATGGTCTGGCTCCGTTCGCGGAACGTTTCTAGCGTTTCCTCGAACATATACATAACCGAGCGCTCGCCGCGACCGGCAGCCTCCTTCATGAACTGCGTTCCGACGGTGGTCTTCCCAACTCCTGTCGGGCCGCTGAGAATGCTGATGGTGCCGCGTTCGAGGCCACCGTGGAGCAGTTCGTCAACCTCCGGAATCCCCGATGAAACGGATTCGATTTCGAAGGACCGGGAATGTTCTGTCGGAGAGATTTCCGGATAGACGGAGAGACCACCCTGTCCGATGCGCATCGCATGGTCACCTTCGTTGACGGAGGAACCACGGAATTTCGGGACGCTGATGGTTCGCCCGTGGGAGGAGTGTTCGAGTTCAATCGTGCCGTCGGTCATGTATTGTAGGTCGTCGTCGGACGACTCATCACTGTGTTGTGACGTGAACAGAACCGTTGCACCTTGCTCCTTCAGATAGTGCATGAACGCGATGACCTGTTTTCTGAACTGATACTCGTCGGAAGTGAGGTGACGAAGGCGAGTGAGCGGGTCGATAAACACGCGGTCGGGGTCGATGGACTCGACACGGTCAGTAATCGCCGTCGTCAGTGGTTCCTGTTCAACTTCGCTCGGTGTGAAAATGTCATACGATTGTTCATCGACGAACACGTCCGAATCCGGACTCAAATCGAGGAAATGGACGTCCGAAAGGTCGATATCGAGCGTCGATGCGTTGTCCCGAATATCGTCTGCCGACTCCTCGAGATTAACAAATAACACCGTTTCGTCCGCTTCGACACCTGCGGTGAGGTATTTCATTCCGAGGATCGTTTTCCCCGTACCTGGGTCGCCTCGGAGAAGGTAACTCCGCTTCGCGATAAAACCCCCTTGTAAAATTTCGTCTAGCCCCGTCGTTCCCGTCGATATTTTTGTCAATTGACTGTTACTCATACGCGGCGTTGCTATACCTGCACAATGAAACCGTATATTTCTATCGGAGTGGATAGCGGGAAATCAGTGGAGAGTGGTGCAAGTACCATGATTTATAAAATGGAGATCGAACGACCGGGTTTTATTTCGACACCACCTTCAAACAGTCGAGAATGTATCACGACTGCACACAGGTACTCGACTCCGATGCGACGACGTATCCCGATGACCCGCCTGTCGAACTCGCGCCGCACACAACCTTCGAGAAGGATGGCTATCGAGTCACCGAACTCGGGTTCGGAACGCACAGTGGCACGCATATCGATGCGCCATCCCATACCGAACCCGACGGGCGGACGCTCGATTCGTTTCCCATCGAGACGTTCGTTTTCGATGCAGTACTGGTCGACTGCCGTGGCAAAGCGGCGCGCGAACCGATCGACCGTACCGACCTCCCGAAATCAACAGGCGGTGACCTGCTCGTCTTTCACACCGGATGGGACGCCCATTGGGGGACGGATGCGTACTTCGACCATCCGTATCTATCTGCGGAAGCCGCGAGATGGTGCGCCGACAACGGATACCATGTCGCCATAGACGCGCTAAACGTGGACCCGACGCCCACCGAGGGGGCAGGCGACGTATCAGGGAACGCTAAAGACAAACCTGAGGGAGTTCCTGCTCACCACGCACTTCTCGGGACCGACCACCTCATCGTGGAAAACTTGACCAACCTCGACGGATTGCCGGAACAATTCACCCTCGACGCGTTCCCATTATCGGTGAGCGATGCCGACGGTTCACCGGTTCGTGCCGTAGCGGAGTTCCAACCGTAGCAATCGAGACAGTCAGCCATGGAGGAGATCGATTCGTCGACCGGAAGACGCCATCGACGTGGAACACGGTGGGTACATCCCCGTCACGAGGGTCAGTCGCGGGGTCGCTGCCGTAGCTGGCCCATTCTACACAGTAAAATGAGATGCTCGCAATCACGGCAATGACGACAATCGGAACCGCCTGCGTGAGGTAGGTGACTTCCCACAAGACGATAGAGATAGCCGTAATCAATGCACCCTAGATGAGCGCGTTCGCAGTAATTAGGTCGTTCCAGTACACCTCGAAGAGCGGTGTGGTTCGACACTTCATACCAAGTGAATATCTTCGAACAGTAAATATAGATCATTCGAGGCGGGTCGATAGCTGGGTTTCAGGGCAAATGACAGGCGAATACGTCGTCGTGAAGCGTCCCTGTGGCGGTGTCCAAGATCGTTTCCAAATTCTGCGTGTCGTACTGGTTGTACCGAACAAGCGTGTCCAGCGCATCCTCGTCGCCCGCTTCGTACTGGTGCCAGAGTCGGACCGCGTCCTGTCCATCAATGTCCATTCCGCCGCGACTGATGCCGAGTTCGTCTTCCACCGCACTCAACCCGCCCGTGAGGCCGAGACGTTTGCAGGTGTACATCAGATCGACGTGCGGCGTATCGAGCGAGAGATCGAAGTTGTGTTCGAGGAATGGTTGGTCGAACCGTTTTCCGTTGAATGAGACGATGAGGTCGGATCCGCCGAGTTCGCGCTGAAGCGCCTCGGCGGTAAGGTCGTCCCCTCGGACGAGCGTTTTCGTCTCGCCGTCCTGATGAAGACTGACGGTCGTGACGACACTCGAATACTTGCTCAAGCCGGTCGTCTCGATGTCGAAAAAGCAGGTATTTTCCTTGAAGTTTTCGTACAGTCGCCAGTTCTCACCGCTAGGGAACTCGGACGCGAAAAACCGTGAGTTGCCGTCGTCCAGATGCTCGTGCGCGGTAGCGATGAACGACTCGATTCTGTCGGCCGTCGCGTCCCCGACGAGCGACGGATCGAACTCATCCCAGTTGATGCTGCCGTTCCGCCACAGTTTCTGCTCCGTCTTCTCGCCCACCCCGCGGACGGGAATGAAACTGTTCTCAATTCGCATTGCCGAAAAAATTCGGCGAGAGGCTTAAAGAGGTTGCCTCTCGCGGGCGATAATCGCCAACTCAAAACAAGTAACAAATTATTTATAATATTTCATATGTAAGATAGTCTGATGAATTCTATAAAACGAACGAGCAGGTTCGAGTACTCACTGCTGTTGAATCATCCCTCGGATCGTCGCTCGAAGGTCAGCCGAATCGACCGGTTTCTCGAGAATCGAACGGACACCACGACTGATCGCCTCCCGTCGAACGTGGGCAGGGGTCGATGGCGTGAGGACAACGGTAGAGACATTGTTCTCGTTGAGGTATTCACATCGTTTCCACAGGTCCGCCGAGAACCCCTCCGTATCGAGGACAGCGATTTTGACGGTGTCGTCCCTGCGAAGGAAGGTATCGAACTGCTGTACGGTAGTTGCGAGATGGGCCTCACATCCCTCCTCGTCTACGAGGTCTGCAAGGAGTTCGAGATTCTGTTCGTTCTTACTGAGGACGAGCAGTGTTTCAGCCATCGTTCGACACGGATTCGGATTCGACCCACTCCGGTTCACCTGACAGGACACCTCGGAGACCGGTGAGCGGTTCGCCGACTTCGAGACCGTGATCCGTGATGCGGAACTCACGGAGGGTCCGCTCGAAATCGCTCGTGCGCTTCTTCAGGACTCCGATGGCCTTGCGCATCTCACCGGAGATCTCGAGATGGCGGAGGAAAACGATGTTGTCGGCGAGATAGCTGATTCCCGCCTCAGTGGCTTGGAAATCACCGGTAACGGACTGGATTTCGTCCACGAGGATAACGGACACACCCATATCCTTGAGATAGCGAGAGAGCGTGTGGAGTTTCCTAACGAGCATCTGATCGTTTTCGCCCCTTACCGACAGCTTGTACCCCTGCAAACCGTCTATCATGACGATATCGGTGTCGTTTTCTTCGACTTCCCGGCGCACTTCGCGAGCGAACTCCATAGCCGAGTGGTCGAGGGGTTCCACCTCTTCGACCATGAGCGAATCCTGCTCGATCATCGCCTCAACGGGAATATCGATGGTACGGTTGCGCCGCATGAACGTCTCCCGACTCTCCTCGAACATGTAGATGACGGAGCGCTCGCCGCGACTGGCAGCCTCCTTCATGAACTGCGTTCCGGCGGTCGTTTTTCCGACACCGGTCGGTCCACTCAGGACGGTGACCGTCCCTCGTTCGATACCGCCGTGCAGTAGATCGTCGATTTCGGTGACACCGGACGGTATCGGTTCGGCGACGAACTCCCGGTCGTTGCCGGTCGGTGTGAGTTCCGGATAGACGGCGAGACCACCCGGTTCGATACGCATCGAGTGTTGGCCCTCTCGAATCGATGACCCACGGAACTTTGGAACGCTGATTATTCGGCCCATCTCCGGACGTTCTAGTTGGATGGTTCCGTCAGTCATGTACTGAAGGTCGTTGTCTGGCGAATCCGGCGTGTTCTCCGAAGTAAGCAGTATCGTTGCGCTCTGTTCTTTCAGGTAGCGCATGAACGCGATAACTTGCTTTCGAAAATGGTAGGTATCAGCGGTAAGATGACGAAGCTTCGTCAGTGGGTCGATAAACACGCGGTCGGGGTCGATGGACTCGACACGGTCGGTAATCGCCGTCGTCAGTGGTTCCTGCTCTACCTCGCTCGGTGAGAAAATGTCGTAGGATTGCTCATCGACGAACACGTCCGAATCCGGACTCAAATCGAGAAAATGAACTCCGGAGAGGTCTACGTCCAATGACTCTGCGTTCTGCTCGATTTCGTCATTTGATTCCTCCAAGTTGACGAACATAGCCGTCTCGTCTGCCTCGGTACCGGCAGTGAGGTAGTTCATCCCGAGAATCGTCTTTCCTGTTCCCGGGTCGCCCCGAACGAGATAACTCCGTTCTGGAATAAGGCCACCGTGTAGTATCTCGTCCAGTCCAGGCACACCCGTCGATATCCGCTCTGGTGGACTGTGCGTCATACCCTACTATAGAATCACTGTAACCCGCATATATCTCTATTGGGCGCGGAAGTAAGGGGCCAAACAACTTGCCGACCAGTCGAGGGGGGGTTTCGAACGAGTGTTATCGAATAGTTTTGCAGGAATTCGAACACTAGTGGGAAAAAATGGAATTATCAATACGAATTTGAAGAGTCAATTAGGGAGGCATTACCCATTTGAAGCTCGAAGTAAGCGAAGCAGTCGGTCGGGTGGGACGACGAATAACAAAGCACGGCGAGGCCCTAGACCGAATGATTGCGTGGAGCGGCGACAGAACATAACGGTTAGACTTGGACCGTCGATCCACGCAGGGTGAACAATACGATGTCAGAGGCGGATAAATATCCGGAAGACACGTCACGCCGCCGCTTCGTCAAAGGAGTTGTCGGAAGCGCGGCATTGGCTGGTATCGGAACTGGAACGGTCGCGACGCTGAAATCTGCAACGGCGCCGTCCGGCGCAGGGGGTGGTATCGTCCAATACTACGGCGTCGAGAACGTCGCGGGACCGGCACCGCGGGGAATGCCACAGATTCCGGTCGAAATCGAAGACAACGGCGACGTGAAAGGAGTCTGGCCGAAGGTCCAACAGCGAGAACAAGAAGGCAGAACAGTAACCGTCGCCGAAATGCAACTCGGGGGAGTCACGTACTCATCCCAGTGGTTCCAGTACTGTGGTGTCCAAACATATCCCGGTATCGCACCGGATGCCGAACAGGATAACTACTTCAGGTACACCTCGTCCTCACAGTACGAGTGGCAGTCCGAAGACGTCGAAGCTGGGGCCATCGTGAACATCAACGATTTCGAGGATTACGAGTCGTGGGGGAACGGGATCGGCAAATCCGGACTCGGGAAACCCGCCACCGCGACGTGGCGGTCACAGGACGTTCCAGCGAGCGGAACGATACCCGTACAACTCATCCGAAGTCCACGTATCGAGGAGATGGCGAACCAGAACCAGTGGATAGGGGCGAGCACGCAGGAGGGCTTCATCGCTATCATGGACAAATGTACACACTTCTGTTGTGTACCTCTGTTTAAAGGCGACCCCGGTAGTGCGAAGTTCAACGCCGAGAACGAGATTTACTGCCCGTGCCACCAGTCAGTGTATGACCCGTTCTCGATCGAAAAAGTGTCGTTCGTCGCGCTTCCACGGCCGGACGATTCCTCCGGCGGCGGAAGCGCGTAGCTCGACCGTTCGGTTATCGTTTCTCAACCGATCGCCACGTCCGACCCGTCTCGCCGCCGCATTTCGACCGCGGACGGATGATACGAGTGTCTCCAACTGCTCCAAATAATGGTAATCCAACCGCCGACACGGGCGATGGCGAACGTCGTTGTGAACGGTTCTGTGGAATGCCAATTCCGTCGAGCAGGACAGCACGTCGAATCCGGTCGTCATTCCGTCGGGCGTGATGACTCGAAAGGATCTGCAGTCAATCGAATGACCGAAACGATCCCAACGGCGAGACAGCCGAACCCGGCAAGCGCGAACAGTGGCGACGTAGCGTCCGCTACTACGCCGCCAGCAGCTCTGGCGAAGAGAAATACGAGCGCGTGAACCATCGAGACACCACTCAGTGTGGTTGCTCTCCCGTGAGAAGCCACCCGGTCGTTGACGAATGTGCTTCCGAGCGTATCGGTAACCGTGTTCGCACCCCGGGAGAGGAAGAACACCGGCAGCGCGACGGCGTGTACCGAGCTGGCGACGAGCAAAACGATGGCGAGCGTCGTCGGACCGAGGACGAACCATCGGCCCACCCCGATTCGACGACCGACCGCGTCGGCCGTGGAAGAACCGAGCGCTGCGGCGAACATGAGGGCCGAGTACAACGGTCCGAGCGAAGACGGTTGAAACCCGATGGACAGAGCGACCGGTTGTACGAACACCTCGACGGTCTCCGGTACGGCGAGAACAATCCCCGACAGGAGAACGAACGACCGGACCGTTCGATTGGAAACGACCGAGAGAAGAGCGGTTCGTGCTTCAGTGAGCGAGAAT